>CAIPNM010000196.1 GCA_903866395.1 uncultured bacterium | reverse complement strand
TTGAACAGTTGGCCGCTTTGCGCTGCAAGGTGGCCATTCATAACCAGAACCCGTTCTACACCTTTCGCGGCTTTGCCGACATTGCCAGCATGAATGCCTACGCGCTCGCGGGCGGTCTGTGTTGCAGCGATTTCACCCGGGGCACGCTGCAGCGCTGGGGGTCGACAACCGACTGGCAGGTGGTTCACCCGTGGGTGCTGCCCCATTTTGCCAAGGCGGCCCGAGGCGTTACCAAGCGGCGGCAGATTGCCTACATGCCGCGCAAGCGGCCCGCTGAAATCGCTCTCCTGCAGGCTCTGTTCCGCGGGCTCTACCCGGAACATGCCGAGGTGCCCTGGGTGGAGATTCACGATATGACCCGGCCCCAGGTGGCAAAAGTTTTAGCAGAGTCCCTGGTTTTCGCCAGCCTCAGCAAGGACGAAGGGCTGGGGTTACCGCCGCTGGAAGCGATGGCTGCAGGTTGCCTGGTGTGTGGCTACGACGGGGCGGGCGGCGCGGAATACGCTACCCCGGATAACGGCTTCTGGGTGGCCGACGGCCATGCTGAAGGCTACGCGCACGCCCTGCATCAAGCGCTGACGCTCGGTGCTGGCGCGGCAGCGGTTCGGGTTCAGGCCGGGCAGGCCACCGCAGCAGCGTTCAGTGAAGCGCGCTTTCAGTCCGAGCTGGGTCGCGCATGGGAAACACTGCTCGGCGATACAGCCACCCACTATCGCTTCCCGCCGGGCGCTTGAGCCATGTTCATCAATCATCTCGCGCAGGCCGATGTGCAGGTGAACGGCGAGCACCGACGCTTCTGGATGGATACCTGCGCGGGTCGCGATCAGGTGGCCATGACTCTATTGGGACAGGGCTGGAAAGCTTATGAGGCGCCGCTACCGATGCTGGTGGCAGAGTGGTGCCAGGCGATTAAACCGGTATTCATCGATGTCGGTGCCAATACCGGCTTTTACAGCCTGTTGGCTTTGGCCTGCGGTGCGACGGAGGCCCATGCTTTCGAACCCGTGGCAGAAATTGCCGGCATTCTCGAGGCCAATATGCGGGTCTCGGAATTGTCCGAACGGCTGACCCTGCATCCTGTCGCGTTGGGGGCTAGCGAGGGGGACGCAGCGCTGTATTTTCCACGCGCGGACCACGGCTTGATCGAAACGTCGGCATCACTCAACAGCAGGTTCCGGTCGCAGCACTCGGCGCGACGCGAGGTACGGGTCGCGCGCCTCGATGCCTGTTTGCCGTTGAGCTCAATGGTTGGGCGCGAAGTCCTCTTGAAGATTGACGTGGAATCGCGCGAGGCCGATGTGTTGCGCGGGGCTCCCGAGTTACTCAAAAACCTGCGGCCGGCGATCGTAGCCGAGTTGCTGCCAGGGGTTGATCTGGCCGCCTTCGAACACCTTTGCCGGGAAGACGGTTATAGCCATTACGCCCTGGAGCCCGCGGGGCCGGTCAAGACATTCGAGATGACTGCGTCCGAGCGGCAGCGCGACCATCTCTTCCTGCCTCAGGCGTACGCAGAGCGCTGGCTGGCGGGTTTGAGCGCGCGCTTCTGAGCGTTGGGATCTGTCTTTCGGTCTGGTCGATGCGCTGAATTTAATGTAATATATTATTTATTACCTATCAGGTCGTCATCATGACAACCACCGTAAAACTCCCCGATTCCCTCGAGGCCGCGCTCAGGCAGCGTTGTCTTCAGGAGGGACGCTCCATAAGCGAGATCATGCGTGATGCCCTGAGCGCTTATCTCGCGCGCGAGCCCGAAACAGACTCGGCCTGGGCTCTGGGCCGGTCGGTGTTCGGGCGCCATGCCGGTCAGGCTGAGCTTGCACAGGCGCGTAAGCGCGCGCTCGCCGAGGTGTGGGATGAGCGCCAGGCGGGGCGGGGGGCATGAGCCCTCGCGGGGTGCTGTCAGCGGCCGAGCCCGATCCCAGGTGGTTTCGTTCCAGGCCCCCGCGTGACGCGCTGATCGACAGCGGTCCTTTGATTGCCCTCTTCAATCGCGCCGACCGTTGGCATCCGGCGGCCCTTGCGTGGCTCGAATCCAATCAGCATGTTCGGCTGCACAGCACCTGGCCGGTCATGACCGAGGTGTGTGCGCTCCTTGCCCGTCGTGTTCATAACCTTGCCGCGCTCGATTTTCTTGACTGGGCGCAGCGCGGCGCGCTCAGGCTAGACCACCCGCCCGATGGCGCGCTCGGGTCGGTCGTCTCCATCTGCCAACGCTTTGCCAGCCTTCCCCTTGATCTGGCTGATGCATCCATTGCCGAGGCGGCGGCACGGCTTGGTATTGCGCATGTCGTGTCGCTCGATCGAGACTTTGATGTCTATCGCGATGCAGGCGGAAAGAAGCTTAAAAACCTCTTCAGCCTGAAGTGAGGGCGAGCGACGAATTCATTGCCTTCCGGCCTCGCACTTTTCGGGCAGACCCGCTTCCTTCATGGCGGGAATGTCAGGGGTGAGTTCACTGCGCTTGGCAGTGGACACAGCGAGCGCGCGCATCCGGCCCGCTCTGACCTGCGCCATGATCGCCACCCCCGGAACGCACGCACATTGCACATCACCCTGAAGGATGAGGCCAAGCAGGGAGATTCACGGTGATGAGATCTTTCATTCAATGAAGCGCTGGGTTGCTCAGTACCGAGGTTATGCCGAAGATGACCGCACTCAAGGGGGCCGAATTGAAAACCACTCAGATCTCGGAAGAACGCATCCTGTCCCAGGACATCTTCGAGGGCGGACGCCAGTCAGCGCCAAGAAACGGTACGGGCACCTGGATCGAGCCCTCGCGCGAAATCCCGGTTTATCACCGATGTGAGGTGTTGGTGGTGGGCGGCGGACCGGCAGGTACAGCGGCGGCCGCCGCTGCGGCGCGAGAGGGCGTTGATGTCTGCGTGCTTGAGCGCTACAACCATCTGGGCGGGCTCTCGACCGGCGGCCTGGTGATCTGGATCGACCGGATGAGCGACTGGGACGGGCGGCCCACGATTCGCGGCTTTGCCGAAGAGATGCTCGATCGCCTGCCGCGAGATGCCGTGGCGGGCCCGCCGCGCACTGAGTGGGGGTCGCGCGACCCGGCGCGTGCGTCGTACTGGGCGCTTCGCACTTCGGCGCACCATGGCATCGTCACCTGGGCGCCCACCATCGATCCGGAGTGGCTCAAGCTCGAGTCGCAGCAGATGCTGCTCGAGCGGCGTGTACGGCTGGTTTATCACTCCTGGGTGTCGGTGCCGATCGTGCAAGACGGTCGCGTCACCGGTGTGGTGTTCGAGAGCAAGGAGGGGAGGCAGGCGATCTTTGCCGATGTGGTGATTGATGCCACCGGAGACGGCGACCTGTTCTCGCGTGCCGGTGCACGCAGCGACACCGACATAGAACCCGACGATATCCATCACTGCATGAACACCGCTTTTCTGTTTGGCGGTGTCGATATGGAGCGGTTTCTTGAATTCCGCGGCGGGCAACCCGAGCAGTTTGCCGACTTCATGCGGCTGGGACGCGAGCGTTGCGGGTTGTTCGAGCGTGCATATGTCTCGTGGCGTAATGATGTGGCGCTTTTCATGGGACCGCGCCAATCAGGCTACTCGGGGCTCAATGTCGATGATCTCAGCACCGTCGACATCCGCTCACACGAAGCGATGCGGAACATCCTCGCGTTTTATCGCGAGCATGCCCCGGGCTTCGAGGGTGCGTTCCTCATGCTGAGCGGGCCGCAGATCGGCGTGCGCCACACGCGCAGGCTAGCCGGCGTATCACGCGTTACTCGCGCCCAGTGGCCAACCGCCATGGTGCATGCCGATGAGATTGGCGTCACGCCTTCGGTCAATCCCAAATGGCCCAACATCTCGGTGCCGCTCGGAAGCCTGATCCCCGAGTCGCTCGACGGTCTGCTTGCACCCGGCCGACATGTGGCGTGCGACCGTAACTCGCACGGTTTTTTGCGCGAGATTCCGCAGTGCTGGCTGACCGGGCAGGGCGCCGGTGTGGCGGCGGCGGTCGCGGTCAAGTCGCGGGTTCAGCCGCGCGCGGTCGATGTGGCCGACGTACAGCGCAGGCTGCTGGCGCAGGGCGTGATGCTACGCGGAGCGTGATCTCGCCCCTTACGCGCTCAGATATTTCTGCTGCGCCTCATGGTCGGCACGCAAATCCGCCGAACTGCCCGACCACACCACGCGCCCCTTTTCGAGGATCAGGTGCCGGTCACACAGCTCAAGCAGCGGCCGAAGATTCTTGTCGATCACCAGGATCGACATGCCCTCGGCGCGCACGGTTGCAAGCGCATTCCAGATTTCCTGGCGGATGAGGGGTGATAGGCCTTCGGTGGCCTCATCCAGGATCAGTAACTCGGGATTGGTCATGAGCGCGCGGCCGATAGCAAGCATCTGCTGCTCGCCGCCCGAGAGCTGGTTGCCAAAATTGTTCGCACGCTCGGCCAGTCGCGGAAAGAGCCGCACGACGCGCGCATAGTCCCAGGGCGCGTTGCGTTCCGGGCGAGACACGGCGGTGGCGATCAGGTTCTCGCGCACGGTGAGATTGGGAAACACCTGGCGGCCTTCGGGCACCAGCCCTACACCCTGGCGTGCAATACGGTGTGGCGGCCAGCGATCTACGGCTTGGCCTTTCCAATGGATGCCGCCGCGCCAGACCGGCTGAATACCCAGGATGCTTTTGACCGTGGTGCTCTTACCCATGCCGTTTCGGCCCTGCACGCTGACGCACTCGCCAGCGGCCACCGAAAAGCTGATGTCAAACAGGACCTGGCTGATACCGTAGCCATTTTCTACGGCCGTGAGCTCAAGAAGTGGCGTGGCCGATGTCATGCGCGACCTCCGGCAGGCCTCACCAGGCGACGCTTGCTCATGCGCCGATCTCCTCGTCGCCCAGATAGGCCTCGCGCACGCTTTCGCTTTGGCGCACCACCGCTGGCGAATCGCAGATCAGAACCCGACCATAGACCAGCACACTCACCCGCGTGGCGAGCGAGAACACCGCATGCATGTCGTGTTCGACCAGCAGCATGGCGTAGTGCGGCTGCAGGCGTTTCAGGAGCTCGATCATGCGTTCGGTTTCAACCGGTCCCAAGCCCGCCATCGGCTCATCGAGCAGCAGTACGCGCGGCTCGGTGGCAAGCGCCATGGCAAGCTCGATCAGCCGTTGCTGGCCGTACGACAGCACCGCAGCGGGCCGGTCGCGCTCCGCACTCAGCCCCAGCATCTGGAGAATGTCGTCCACCCGTTCGATGAGTGGCCCCGGCGCGGTGGCGGGCTTCCAGAACCGGAAGTTGTGGCCACCGCCGCGAGGCCCGGACTGCACAGCGAGCAGCACGTTCTCTACCGTGGAGAAGCTACCGATGACAGAATTGATTTGATATGAACGGCCCAGTCCGAGGTGCGCGCGGCGCGCCACCGGCCACTGCGTGACATTCTCGCCAAGAAGCTCGATGCTGCCTTCGTCGCTGCGGAGTTCGCCCGCGATCTGGTTGATGAGCGTGGTCTTGCCGGCGCCATTGGGACCGATCACCGCGTGGATTTCGCCCTGGGCAATATCAAGGTCGACCTGGTCGGTGACCAGCAGGCCGCCAAAACGCTTGACCAGGCCGCGCAGCCGCAGAAGGGGCGAGGCAGAAGAATCGCTCATCAGTGCCCGCTCCCCGAACCGCTTGGCGGCTTTTCTGAAGGATCAGATAGCAGCCCCCACAGCCCCTGGCGCAGAAACACCACGATCAGCACGATGATGGGCCCGAGAATCAGCGCCCAGCGCTCGGTGAAGGCCTTGAGGCCTTCTTCCAGCAGCAGGAGGGCCGCCGCACCGACCACAGGCCCGAACACGGTGGCTGACCCACCGAGTAGCGCCATGACAATGAGTTCACCCGACAGCGTCCAGGCCATGTAGGCCGGTGATACGAAGCTGGTGAGATTGGCAAGAAAATAGCCGGCCACTGCGCATAGCTCGGCCGACATGACATAGGCCACCAGCCGGTAGGGCAAGGCGGGCGTGCCCACCGCATTCACACGCCGCTCCGACACCATGGTGGCCCGCAGCACCAGCCCGAATCGCGACTGAACCGTGCGGCTGACGCCCCAGATGGCGAGCACCAGTGCCGCCACCAGCGACAGATAGATGGCGACCTTGTTGCCGGTAAGCGGCCCCCAGGCGCTCAGCTTCTGAATGGTCATGCCATCGTCGCCACCAAACATTCGCAGGCTGATGAAGACGTAGTAGAAGAGCTGCGCAAACGCGAGCGTGATCATGATGAACGCGATGCCCTGCGTGCGAAGCGCGATCCAGCCGAGCGGTGCAGCAATGATTGCCGTGACCAGCAGGGCAAGCAGCAGTTGCAATACCCCCGACTCCATGCCCAGCGCCGAACCGATGCCCACCGCATAGGCGCCAAAGCCGATATACATGGCATGCCCCAGGCTCACCATGCCGCCGAAGCCCAGCGCGAGATTGAGCCCCAGCGCGGCGAGTGCAAACACCAGAATGCGGCCGAAGAGCGTGAGCGGATAAACGCTGTCGATCAGCCAGCAATAGACTGGCACCAGCGCAAACGCCAGCAGCACCAGCACCATGAGCGGAACCCGCAGGCGATGCATGATGGGTGCGCCCCTTAGCCCTGGCGGCGACGGACCGGGAACAGGCCGTCAGGTTTGAACGCGAGCACCACCGCCATCAGAAGATAAACACCAATGGAGGCAAGCGCCGGACCCACTGCATTGGCTACCGATGGGTCGGCGATGTTGCGGAGCAGTGTGGGCAGATAGATGCGCCCGAGCGTGTCGACCAGCCCCACGATCAGCGCGCCCAGAAACGCGCCGCGGATCGAGCCGATCCCGCCGATGACGATCACCACCAGCGTCAGAATCAGGATGCCATCGCCCATGCCCGGTTGCACCGAGGTGATGGGGCCGATCAGTGCGCCGGCGAGCCCGGCCAGCCCGCCACCGAGCGCAAAAATGAACACATTGAGCCAGCCGATATTGACGCCGAGCGCCGACACCATCACGCGGTTACTCGCGCCGGCGCGAATCAGCATCCCGATGCGGGTGCGCTCAATCATCCAGTAAAGACCCAGTGCGATGACCAGCCCGGCCACCAGGATCACCAGCCGGTAAGCTGGATAGACGAAGCCGAAAATGTCGAGCGAGTCGGACAGCGCGGTGGGCGTGTCCATGAACACCGGCGCATTGCCCCAGATCCAGCGCACCAGCTCATTACAGAAAATCACAATGCCGAAGGTGGCGAGCACCTGGTCAAGGTGGTCGCGCCGATGGAGCACCGACAGGCCCAGCCGGTCAGCGGCGGCGGCCACCAGAAATACCCCGGCCGTGGCGACCAGCACCCCGATCAGAAACGACTGGGTGAGCGCGAAAGCGGCGGCTGCGAAGTAGGCCCCCAGCATGTAGAGCACGCCGTGCGCGAGGTTGATGAAGCTCATGATGCCGAACACCAGCGTAAGGCCGGCTGCGAGCAGAAACAGCAGGATGCCGAACTGCAGACCGTTCAGAAGCTGGGCGATGAAGAGGCTCATGCGCGTGGACGGTGTGACCGGGCCGACAGGACGGCGGTGGTTGCGCGGCTGCGCGGGCTGGGTGCGGTGGGACCGACTGCAGAGAAGGGGCGGGCCGCAGGCGACCCGCCGTTGACGCGAAACGCTCGCCTAACTTACTTCAGCGGGCACTGTGACACATAGGCATCGGCATGGGCCTTGAGCGGCGTGGCGATGGTCTTGAGCGAGACCTCGCCCGTGTTGTCCTTTGCCACCTCGAACACATGCATGCTCTGGATCGGAAAGCCGTTGGTGTTGATCTTGAAGTCGCCGCGAAGCGATTTGAAGTCGGCCTGGCGAAGCGCTGTGCGAAGCGCGGCCTTGTCAGCGACCTTGCCACCGGTTTTCTTGAGCGCGCTGTCAAGGAGCAGCGCTGCGTCATAGGCCTGAGCCGCATATTGCGAGGGGATGCGCTTGTACTTGGCACGGAAGTCAGCCACGAATTTCTGGCTGACCGGGTTGTCGAAGTCCGGGCCCCAGAACGTACCCGACAGCACGCCGAGTGCGGTGTCCTTCAAGGCGGGAAGCGTTGAGCCGTCAGTGGTGCTGGTGGAGAGCAGCGGCACCTTGCCGAGCGCACCCGCCTGACGCATCTGCCGCACGAACGCCACGCCCATGCCGCCGGGATAGAACACATAGAGGGCGTCGGGCTTGGCGGCCATCATCTGCGCGATTTCGGCGGAATAATCAGGCTGGTTGAGCTGGGTGTAGACCTCGCCCACCAGCGGCGTGGAGTAGAAGCGCTTGAAGCCGGACACGAAGTCTTTGCCCGCCTGATAGTTGGGCGCCATGACATACACGCGCTTGTAGCCGCGGTCGGCGGCGAACTTGCCCATCACTTCCGACTGCGCGTCGTTCTGCCAGGAGGTGAAGAAGAAGTTCTGATTGCACTGCGGCCCTGCGAGCGGGCCCGGGCCGGCATTCGAGCCGATGAAAATCATGTTGGCGTCGGCCAGCGGCTTGGCCACTGCCATCATCACATTGGAGAATGTGACGCCGGTGATGAGATCAACCTTGTCTTTTTCGATGAGCTTCTGGATGGCCTGAACGCCCACGTCAACTTTCAGTTGATCGTCTTCCTTGATGACCGTGATCTGCTGGCCGCCCAGCCTGCCGCCAGAATGTTCGATACCCAGCATGAAACCGTCGAATTGGTCTTGGCCGAGCGTAGCGGCCGGGCCAGACATGGTGGCCATGAAGCCGATCTTGATCTGGGCGGTGGCCGCCGTGGAGAACGTGAGGGCGGCGAGGGCCGTGGCGAGGCTGGCCAGGCGCAACGTGCGTTGGATCATGTCGGGTCTCCCTGAGATTGTTCGAGTGTCCCGATCTTAACCGATTGAGTCGTGTGGTTACTCGGGCACAGTGGGGGGGCGGCGGCACCGCTACGGGATTACCCGGGTGCCGTTATTCCGGTTCGATTCGCGCCTCGCGCATCACCTTCGCCCATTTGCTACGTTCGCTTTTCATGAAGCGATCGAGGTCAGCTGAGCTGCCGCCGAAATCGAACATGCCGAAGCCGCGCATGCGCTGCCCGACCTCGGGCTGCGCGAGAATAGTGTTCAACTCGCGATTGGTGCGCTCAATCACTTCGGCAGGGGTGCCTGCAGGCGCCACAATGGCAAACCAGCCCACCGCCTCGAATCCAGGCAGGGTTTCATTGACCGTGGGGACGGATTCGAAACCGGGCACCCGGCTGCGCGCCGTGACGCCGATCACGCGCAGCCTGCCGCTCTGGGCGTAGCTCGACATGGCGGGAATGCTGTCGATGTAGAGGTGGGTCAGGCCGGCTACCGTATCGGCTGCCGCCTGCTGGCTGCCTTTGTAAGGCACATGGACCATGTTGATGCCGGCGGTGGCTTTGAGCATCTCGCCGCTGATGTGTGAGAGGTTTCGCGAGGCCGAGGTGGCAAACGAGAGCTTTCCGGGCTCGGCCCGCGCGAGTTCGATCAGCTCAGCCATGGTCTGGGCCTTGAGCGAGGGCGTGACCGCGAACATGAAGGGGCTCACCCCGATGCTGATGACCGCCGCGAAATCGCGGTCGGCATCAAACCCTGTGCTTTTGAAAGTGTACGGGTTGATGGCGAGCGTGGAGGCCTGTCCGAACAGGAAGGTGTAGCCATCGGGCGCGGAACGCGCCACGGTCTGCGCGGCGATATTGCCTGCCGCGCCGGGGCGATTGTCGATGATGATTTGCTGGCCGAGCGCAGCCGAGAGCTTGTCGGACAACATGCGCGCGATGATGTCGGGCGCCGATCCCGCGGCTGACGGTAGCACCCAGCGTATGGGCCGTGCTGGCCAGGCCTGTGCCGACGCGAGCGGGCTTGCCCCGACCGCCGTGAGTGCGGTAAGCGCCTGGAGCGCGCGCCGGCGCCCTCGCGATGGCTGTGCGTGTTCGGGAGGCCTGGCAAGGCTGTCGCGGGCCTCGGGACATGCCGTCAGGTGTGCGGGACGCTGAGTCATTGCAAGCTCCTTGATGAATGGCGCTCGATAAGCAAGTCAGAAAAACAGCCGCATGCCGGCGAGCGAAATGGCCGGCACGTAGGTGATGAGCGCAAGCGCGATCAGGTACAGAAACAGGAACGGTACGATGCCGCGATAGATCACCTTAAGCGGCAGACCCAGCACCGACTGTGCAACGAAAATATTGATGCCGAACGGTGGATGAAATAGACCGATCGCCAGGTTCACGGTGAGCACGATGCCGAAGTGCACGGGATGGATACCGGCGGACTGCACGATGGGCATTAGAAGTGGGGTGAGAATAAGAATGGCCGACAGCGGATCGATGAAGCAACCCACGAGAAGCAGCAACAGGTTGAGCGCAAGCAGCACCTGCCAGGTGGAGAGGTCGAGCGCTTGCAGCCAGGCCACCAGCGCTGCCGGCACCTGGTTCACCGTGAGCAGCCAGGCAAAAATGCTGGCGCAGGCCACGACAATGAGAATTTGCGCGGTGAAATAAGCGGTCTGGCTGGCCGCCTGAATGATGTCGCGCCATGACAGTTCGCGGTATACAAACCGAGTGACGAGCGCCGCATAGACGCAGGCGACCGCCGCGGCTTCGGTGGGTGAAAACACGCCCCCGTAGATGCCGCCGAGAATGATGACCGGCGCACCCAGCGCCCAGAGTCCTCTGCGAAGCGCCAGCAGGAAGCGGCCGGTCTCGAACGGTGTTCCGCCCGGGATGCCAGCCCGGCGCGCATACCAGATCACATAGAGCGCGAGCATCAGCCCGATGAGAAGCCCCGGGAAGATGCCGGCGGCATAGAGCCTGGGTACGCTTTCCTGCGCGGCGACCCCGTAGACAATCATGGGCACGCTGGGCGGAATGATGATGTCGATCGCGCCCACCGCGGTGATGAGCCCCGCGGAAAAATGCTCAGGGTAATTGGCCCGGCGCATGGCCGGCACCATGATTCGGCCCACGGTTGCGACGGTGGCAGCACTCACGCCCGAAATGGCGCCGAAGATGGCCGACGTGCCGACCGTGGTCACCCCCAGACTGCCGCGCACGTTGCCCACGCCCGCCTGCACCGCATCGACCAGTCGCTGAGCCACGCTGCCGCGGCCCATCAGTTCGCCCGCGTAGATGAAGAACGGAACCGCGAGAAGTGCGAAGGCGTCGATCGAACCAAACAGGTTCTGATGGATCACATTGAGCGGGGTATTCGAAAAGAACAGCAAAGCTACCGCGCTGGAGGACAGCAGTACCAGATAGATCGGAAAGCCTGCGAGCAGCAGCGCGATGGGCAGTAATCCGAGTGCAAAGCTCATGGGTTGTCCTGATCGCGCGCTGGCTGATTCCAGCGACGCGCGAGCAGATGCCAGAGCGCGCCCGCTGCAATGAGCGTAAAGCCGATGGCGACTGCGGCATGGGGAATGGCCATCGGGATGTTCGCCGCATCGCTGCGGCGATCGAGTTCGGCCATGGTCATGACGAATTTCCAGGACTGGAAGGCGACTACGGTAGCCGTGGCCGCCAGCAGCAGGAGTTCGAACAGACGCAGCGCCCGCTGCACCAGCCGGGGGAGCCCGCGAACCAGCACGTCCATACGCAGGTGGGCATTTCGCCAGCCCACCACGACCGCTCCCAGAAAGGCCATCCAGACCATCATGTAGGTCTGGATTTCGTCGGCGCCGAATATGGCCTGGCCAAACACATAACGCCCCACCACGTTGGCGAAATTGAGGCACACCGCCGCAATGACGAGCAGCCCGAGCCCGGTGAGCAGCGCGTCGGCCAGGCGCTCGATCGCGCGCTCGATCTGCATGGTTTACTTGAGCCGGTCGGCGGCCTGTACGAGCGCATCGTACTCAGCCTGCACCGCAGGGCTCCTGGACAACAACTCGCCGCCGAGCTTGCGCAGGTCTGCCATCATCTTGGCCTGCTCGGGCGCCGGGAGTTTGAGCAGTTGTCCACCGTTCTGAGTCCAGCCGTCGTTGGCGCGCTGAATGGTGGCAGCGGCGAACCCGAAGGCGATCTTGTCGACCGCAGCGCCAGCCTCATCGATCGCCTTCTGCAAATCGGCCGGAAGGCTTTGGAACCACTTGCGGTTGACCACCACGGTGGACACGACGATGCCGGGGTGAATTTCAGTGACGGCCTTGGCGGCGTCATAGAACTTCATCGGGGTGAGCACTGGAATGCCGGCCAGCAGTCCGTCGATGGCGCCGCTCTGAAGCGCTGGCAGCACCTCATTGAGCGCCATGGGTACGGGCGTTGCGCCGAGTGCTTTCATGGGTTCGATCTGAAGCGGCGTGGCAAAGACACGGATCTTCTGCCCCTTGAAGTCGGCGAGAGTGCGAATGGGCTTGCGCGAAAGAATCACCACCGGGCTGTTGTAGAACACGCCGATGCCCTTGACGCCCTTACCCTCGCCAATGGCGAGCGCACGGGGCCGATAGCTGGCATCGCCCAGCACGCGTCCGAGATGCTCCGGCGATTCAAAGAGTCCGATCGCATCCAGCGCCTGAAACCGGGGCTCGGTGCCGACCAGAAACGAGGTAGGGGTCACGAAGGCCTCGATGTTGCCGAGCACCACACCCTCGACCATGCGCGGAATCGCGCCCAGTTGGCTTGCGGGATAGATCTCGACCTTGATGCGATCGCCAGCGCGCGGCTTCAGTTCAGCCTCGAATCGGCGCAGCCATTCGTGCTGTACGTCATTGATGGTGGCGCTTGCCATCTTCATGATGACGGTCTGTGCCTGTGCGGGGGCAATCAGCGCGGCGGTAAGCAGCGCGAGTGCGCTGGTGCGTAGGAATGTCATGGTCTCCTCCTTGTCGTGTCAGGCGTGTTGTGGGTGTGAGGCGGCCCGTGCCGCTGTGCCCTGTGCGGCACGCGCGGAATTGGGAAATTCGGGTGGCAGCACGGCGCGGCTGCGAATGAGGTCGGCAGCCCGCTCGGCGATCATCATGACGGCTGCATTGATGTTGCCGCCGATGAGGCTGGGCATGACTGACGCGTCGATGACCCGTAGCCCCTCCACGCCGAAGACGCGAAGCTCGGGGTCGACCACCGCGCCGTCTTCGGGAGTGAGGCCCATTCGGCAGGTGCCAAGCGGATGATGGACGGTAATCGATACCGCGCGAATGTGGGCGTCGAGATCGGCATCGCTGGTTTTTCCGGCGCCAGGCGCACGCTCGGCCGCCACGAAGCGTCCGAGTGCGGGCTGCTCGCCTAAGTTGCGCGCAAGGCGCAGACCTGCGCGCAGTGTCTGCCAGTCGTGCTCGGCATCGAGAAAATTCTGGCGGATGCGGATCGGCTGTCGGGGGTCGGCCGAAGCGAGCTCCAGCCGGCCGCGGCTGTGCGGCCGCAACACAATCGCCACCGTCGAGAAGCCGTCTTCGAACGGCCGACGGAAAGGCGGTAGCCATGGCGTGCCATTGAGCGGCCCGCCATGGAAGAGGAGCTGGATATTGGGAACCGGTTCAGCGTCTGAGGTGCGCAGGAACGCAGTGAGCGGTGCAGGCAGATCGGTGGCGTAGCCCCGACCGAAAAAATGCGCATTGATGAGATGTCGCACGATCCGGTCGGCGCGCATGTTGTGCTGAAACGGGCCGGGTTCGCGCCGCCGATAGGCGACCGGCGCCATGACATGATCCTGCAGATTGCGGCCCACGCCCGGGAGCGCGGTGTGAAGCGCGATGTCGTGCGGGCGCAGATCCTCGGGGGCGCCGATGCCCGAGAGCATGAGGAGTTGCGGTGTGTTGATGACGCCGCCGGCAAGTAGCACCTCGCGATCGGCAAGCGCCACGCGCCGGTTTCCATCAACCTCGTATTCAACGCCCACCGCGCGCCGCCCGTCGAACACCAACCGGGTGGCGAGCGCGCGGACCAGCACGGTGAGCCCGGGGCGCTCCATGGCCGGGCGCAGATAGGCGCTCGCGGAGCTCGCGCGGCGATTGTTGCGGATGGAGCACTGGAAGAGGCCGAAGCCTTCCTGCTGCGCGCCGTTGTAGTCGGGCGTGATGGGGTGGCCAGCGCTGGTTGCCGCTTCGAAGAAGGCATCAAAGAGCGGGTCGGGGTAGCGGTTCTCGCGCACTGCCACCGGGCCGCTGCCGCCGCGGAAGGCCGAGTCGCCGCCTTCCCAGCTCTCGGTGCGGCGAAAATAGGGGAGCGCATCGGCATACGACCAGCCGGTGAGGCCGGAGGCCGCCCAACGGTCGTAATCAGAACGATGACCACGGACCCATGCCATGGCGTTGATTGAAGATGAGCCCCCGATCACGCGGCCTCGCGCGCATTCGACTGCGCGGCCGTTGAGATTTTCCTGAGGTTCGGCGAAGTATCCCCAGTCGTGCAGGCGTTTGCCGAGAATGCGCCCCCAGCCAAATGGAATGTGGATCCAGGGATCGCGATCCCAGTCGCCGGCCTCGAGGAGCAGCACGCGGGTGCCGGGGGTTTCGGAGAGCCGGTTGGCGAGCACGCAGCCGGCCGAACCCGCGCCGACGATCACATAATCAAAACTGGCGCGCTCGCTCATCGCGGACTACCGATCAGCCTGCGGCCGTGGCGGTGCGGAATGACGCGCGCGCGCTCAGTCGCTCGAGCCATGCCGAGATCGCTGGTGTGGGCGGCAGCCCGAACGGGAAGGCCACACAGCGACGCACCACCGGCGCAAGCGCGATGTCGGCGATGGTGAGGTTGTCACCCGCCACCCATGTTGATTTGGCGAGCTGACCATCGAGGATCTTGAGTTCCGCAGCCAGGTTCTTGCCGGTGTCGGGGGCGCGCTCGGCCTCGGGTTTCTTGGCATCACGAAAGCCCCCCAGAAACACGGGGTTGAGCGAGGCAAGGGTCCAGTCCATCCAGCGATCCACCTGGCTGCGTGCGGCCAGGTCAGTGGGGTAGAGGCTGGCCGCTTTTTCTTTCGAGGCTACATAACGCAGGATGGCATGCGATTCCCAGATTGAGACGCCGCCGTCTTTCAGCGTGGGGACCTTGGCGGTGGGGGTCATGGCCAGGTATTCGGCAGTGGTGGTGTTTTCGAACTGGCGCCCGTAATCATGGCGCTCATAGGAAACGCCGAGTTCCTCGAGCAGGAACATCACTTTCTGAACATTGCCGGAGGTGGCCCGGCCAAGCAGTTGATACATGCGGTTCTCCCTGCGCTGCGTGAGCGTGCGCTGAACAGTTGATGGATGCGGTGTCAGGCGGACAGCGGCTTATAGGCCACCATCTCGATTTCAATCTTGGTGCTGATGACGGCGCGCGCCGCGACCGTGGTACGGGCAAGCCGCCCGTCTGGGAAATATTCTTTGAAGACGCCGTTATAGCGGCCGAAGTCGCGTGCGTCTTCAAGGAAGGTGGTGACCTTCACCACGTCGTCGAGCGAGCAGCCTGCCAGCGCAAGAATGCGCTGGCAGGCGAGGATGGTTGCGCGGGTTTCCTCCTCGATCGTGCCCGACACCATGTTGCCGTGCTCGTCCTTGGCCACCTGGCCCGAGAGGAAGATGAAGTCGCCGGCGCGCACTGCCGGATGGAAGGG
>CAIPNM010000195.1 GCA_903866395.1 uncultured bacterium | reverse complement strand
TGATAGAACGCCGACATGTCGGCGCGCAGCGCGGCAAGGGCCGCCTGTGAGGTGTCCGGCACCTGCCTGACGCCGAGATCATGCTGCTGGGCATAAGCGGACTGGCGCTCGAAGTGGTCAACATCGCCGGCGCGGTCAAAGAGGGTGGGGTGCTTCACATAGAGCCACAGCGATCGGTGGGTGTCGCTCTTGCAGGTGGCAAGTCCAGCCAGGATTGCGGCATCGCCTGTTGCAACCTCGAACATCGCCTGGGTACCCGCTGAGTCGGCGAGTTGGGTCGCAGCGCGCAGTCGCGCCGAAACGCGATCACGGGCGGATCCGTCGGCATCGTGCGCCAGCGCGGCGATCACGGCACGAGTCGCTTCGGGTGTGTCGGTCCAGGCAAAGTCGGCGGGCATCGCCAAGCCCTGAGCGGTCAGAAACTCGCGCAGGACAGCGTCTACCGGCAATTCATGCAGCCATTCGATCCAGGTCTTTTTCATGTTGGTATCCTTTTTGGGTGAGGCGCCGAGGGCTAGGTCGGCCGGGCCGGGGGCGCTGGCCGGCAGCGGTTTGACTAAACAGAGCGGGCTTAAAAGTAAAGCCACGGGATACATGGCGATTGTGTCGCCCGCGTATCCGATTGTCAAACCCTGTAGTACTTGCGACCACCTTATGTCTCTCGAGGCTATACTTCCGGTTGGTGATCGTTCACTTTCCACGAATAGGAGCGTCGGTATGGGTTCGGCGTTTGGAGAGCGCCTGCGGAGTCTGCGGGAAGCCAAAGGACTCACTCTGCAACAGGTGGCAGATGCTGCGGGATGCACCAAGGCCTACATCTGGGAACTCGAGAAGCGACCGGGGCAAAAGCCCACGGCTGAGCGAATTCAGGCGATCGCAAAGGTTCTCGGCGTCACGATGGGTGACCTGATGGGTGAGCCGATGGGTGAGGCGCCCGAGGCCACGCCCGAGGATGTTGTGTTTTTCCGGCAGTACGTCAACATGTCGGAAAGCGATAAAGAGCGCTATCGGGCGGCGCTCAAAATCATGTTTGGCGATAAGCCCGAAGAGGGTCATCAGTGAATGGAGATGTGCTTACACCGTCTCGCGCAGCCATCAACATCGTCAAGTGGCTGCGCACCTATCTGGGCGGCTCTGCACCTCTAATCACCGACCTCGATCTCGTCCGGCAGATGCTGCCGGGGTCGCCCTACGGAAAAGGTGTCACGGCGATCAAGGGTCCGGCCGCCATCACCTGGTCAGGTTGCGAGGGCGCCCTCGTGCGCAATCCTGAAAACCCCACCGAGTGGGGAATCTTCTACCACCCCGATGCCCGCGCTGAACGGCAGCGCTTCACGGTCGCACACGAACTCGGCCACTTCGTTCTGCATCGCGAGCGAACGACTGATTTTCAGTGCGCATCCGGTTCGGTCTACTCAGGCTCAGACGCGCTAGCCCTGATGGAACGCGAGGCCAACGTGTTTGCGAGCCACCTCCTGATGCCAGGGGATCTGTTCACCCAGGCCATTCGCGACACCACCGTTGACCTTCGCTTTCTGAGCGAACTTGCAACGCGATTTGCGGTGTCGTTCGAGGCGCTCTGTATCCGCTTCATCGAGTACACCGAGCTTCGAGCGATTCTGATCTGCTGGGACAACGGCTTTCTTGACTACGAATGCCGTAGCGCGACGGCGCGCCGCACGCGGGCCAAGGTCAAGCGCGAGGGGGATTGTTGATTTCCGAGCAAATCTGACCCCTTTGAGCTGAGATTTTTCATCGAAATTTGACCCCTTGAATAAAGTCCCCTGCTTAACTTTTGAGCAGGGGGATCAAGGAGTGATCAAAGTGGGAAC
>CAIPNM010000194.1 GCA_903866395.1 uncultured bacterium | reverse complement strand
TGGCAATAAGTGGATTGCCTCGCCTTGTCCTGCACGTTGCCGACGTACACATGATGGAGGCCTTCGTCCATCGCAATCCGCCGCGCCCGGATCAGCGTCGCATGAGGCGTGCGCGGCTTGTCGGTCATTTTCCAGTCGGGATGAAATGCCGTGAAATGGAGCGGTACGTTGGGCCCCAGCTCCCGCATCACCCAGCGGGAGAGGTTGCGCAACTCGTCGTCGCCATCGTTTTCGCCAGGAATAAGGAGCGTGGTGATCTCGACCCAGCACGACGTCTCATGCACCAGGTAAGCGAGCGTATCGAGAACTGGTGCAAGTTTCCCCGCGCAGTGGCGCTGGTAGAAGGTCTCGGTAAAAGCCTTGAGATCAACATTGGCCGCGTCCATCCCGCTGAAAAACTCCCGCGCCGCGGGTGGCGAGACATAGCCCGCTGTCACCGCCACCGAGCGGATGCCCTCCGTTCGACAAGCCTCCGCCACAGCCAGCGCGTATTCGAGAAAGATGACGGGATCGTTATAGGTGTAGGCCACCGAGCGGCAGCCGCTCCGCTTGGCGGCCTGCGCGATCGCCTCGGGGGAGGCCTGGTCGGCGAGCCGGTCAAACTCCCGGCTCTTTGAAATATCCCAGTTCTGGCAGAAGCGGCAACTGAGATTGCAACCGGCTGTGCCGAACGACAGGATGGGCGTGCCCGGCAAAAAATGGTTAAGTGGTTTCTTCTCTACCGGGTCGACACAGAACCCCGACGAGCGCCCCCAGGTGGTGAGAACCATCCTGTCGCCACTTCGTGCCCGGACAAAGCACAGTCCGCGCTGGCCGTCATTTAACCGGCATTCCCTTGGGCATAGGTCACACTGGATCCGACCGTCGTCCAGACGGTGCCAGTAGCGCGCATCGGGTAGATCGTCGGTCAGACTGGTGAGAAGATCGGAGTCAGCCATGGGGTAGAGGGGTGGTGAGTCAAAGGGAATCTTAACGTCGGGGCGGGCGGTTCCTCTACCATCCGTCGGTTGACCGCACATCTGTCTCCGAAATCGGAGTAACCGCATGGGTATCTGGATCGAATTGGGCGTGTTCCTGCTGGTGTTCGTATTTGCCGCATGGCAGTTCTACGATCTGAAGCAGGAAAAAGCAAAACGACTTGCCCGCGAGCGTGAACAGGCTCCCAGCCCCCCTTCGAACGAGGTTCGGCCATGACTACCGCTTATTGGTGTGTGCTGGCAGCAGCACTCATGCCCTATGCATTCGCGGGTATCGCCAAATTCGGCGATCGGCGCTACGACAACCGGGCACCGCGCGAGTTCCTTGCCAGCCTCGACGGCCGACAAAAGCGTGCCGACTGGGCTCAGCAAAACAGTTTTGAGGCCTTCCCGGCCTTCGCGGCTGCGGTGATCATCGCCCATCTGGCTCAAGGCTCGCAGGCAGCGATCAACGTGCTTGCCGTGGCGTTTGTCCTGCTTCGGCTCACTTATGGTTGGGCCTACATCACCGACCGCCCCACCCTCCGAAGCCTGGTCTGGATCGCCGCGCTCGGCTGCATGGTCGGCCTATTTGTGGTGGCGGCAAGGGCTTAGACCGCGTTTCCGCCTCGGCCAATCGGCCGAGCGAAACCTTGACAGGTTCCCCTAGAATGAGCGGGTGTCTCAAAACCCGCCCGAACCACTCTGCACGCCCTCGCGTCCACTCGTCGCCGCGACAGGCGCCGCTTTGCTTGCAGGCGCACTGATCGGGTGCGGCGGGGGCGGCGGCGCGGCGCCTGCGGGCATAGGCAGCGGAAGTGCAGAGCCAGTTATTACCGCAATCCGAACCGAATCATTGAAGTTCGGGCTGCCCTCGACCTTTGTTGCCAGCGGGTCTAACCTCGACGAGTCCGTCACTTTGCAAACGGGCGGGGTGGCCTGCACAAGCCCGCAGGCCACCCGAATCAGTTCGACCGAGGTGCGGGTAGTGTGCACGCCGGATGACGTTGGGCAGCTTCAGATCTCGCTGGTACGCCAGGGAGTCGCCCTGAAGACGCACGCAGACGAGGTGGTCAAGCCGCGCGTGCAGATGGTCATTGGTAGCGGAACTACCGCCCGGCAGATCGAACTCACGATTGAGCCAGGGCCCCGGGGAGGGGTCCAGCGCGGCTGGGCAAACAATTTTCTGTACTACGTGAACAGCGGTTTTTATAACGGCACGTTTCTTCACAGCCTTTTCGAGAACACGGTTGTAGATGGCGGCTGCTACGCGCGATACCCCAATGCCACCCCCTCTCTCGACAAGAAAGGCGCCACAGTGTTCGCACCTGCGCCCCTTGCCCCCCTGACGATTGAAGGGGGCATGCGCAACCTGCAATACACGGTTGCCATCAGCCAGGCGCCCTGCACCGGAGCCCAGTTGAGCAGCTTTTCTTTGAACCTGCTCGACAACAGCACAGGCAAACTCACCGACCGCGACGCGGCGAAATTCGTCGCCATTGGTAGTTTCAATGGCGCAGATGCGGTAACCCGCCAGCAGTTGATCGATCTCTCCAAGCTTACTCGACGGATTCAGACCAACCCGCAGGAAGCCTGGCTCCCTAATGCCCCAAACGAT
>CAIPNM010000193.1 GCA_903866395.1 uncultured bacterium | reverse complement strand
GTGCCCATTCTGTCGGCAGGCAGATGAACCTCTAGAACCTCGAAGTCGAGGGACATGCCGGTTTCGTTGTGAATCAGTCCTCCCGGGATGTAGCAGGAGTGGCCTTCATCGAGACGCAGCTTTTCGCCAGTTTCGAATTCGAGGTCGACCCAGCCTTTGAGGACGTAGACGAACTGACCGTCGCAGGTGTGGTAATGCCATCCGGTGGGTTCTCCCAGACCTTTCTTGGTCTGCTGAACCTGAGCTTTGAGCATGCCTTCGGAGGCGTCCGCCACGCCGAGGTCGCGATAGGCGAAGAAGGCGCGCCGCCCCTGCACCAACGGGGCACTGTTGAGATCGGTGTGCACAAGCTTGCCTTTTACCGTTCGAGTCGCGGCGTTTGCCATGGAAGTCTCCTTGTCCCCGATCGGGGCGTCTGTTGTCTCTCAGGTCAGTGTACGCCCGACGTTGGGAGCTCTGTAAAGCGACCGACTACCCGCCGAAACGCGCTCCCACCAAGCCCCGCTTAGTTCGGCTGCACCCCTGCACGCACCAACAGCGGCACCAGCGTGTCGATCTCACGCTTCAGATGCGCGCGCAGCGCCTCCGGCGTGGCCTGGTCAACGGGCACTGCCGCAACGCCCATCGCTTCCAGCCGCGCGCGGGTGTCGGTATCGGCCACCGATTTCTGCATGCCTTCAACCAGACGGTCAATCACTGGCTTGGGTGTTCCCTTGGGGGCATAGAGTCCGAACGAGATATTGATTTCAAGCCCGTCGACACCGGCCTCGGCAACCGCCGGTACATCAGGCAGCTGCGGCAGTCGATGCCTGCCCGCTGCAGCAACCGCCCGAATGCGGCCAGTTCTCACCTGCGGCACCGTGCCCGAGGTCTGGTCGCAGAGCACATCCACCTGGCCTCCCATCAGGTCGGCCAGCGCGGGGGCGGTTCCCTTGTAGGGCACTTCATTGAGTTTCACCTTGAGGGCGCCGGATTTTGAGTCTGTCGCGTCTACCTGTTCCACCACTCCGGCGCGAGTGAACTTCAAAATCATCGCGTAAGCGGATTACGCGCTGCCGCTTCTGCATTACAACCCGCACCCAACACACGAGTGATCAGGTATGCCATTGGTCTAATGGCGCTCCCATCAGCGCTGATAAAGCCTCGAAGTGACTTGCCGGCACTACGTTGGAATCAGATGTGGCCGTCGATGACCGCCAGCTTCCTGTGACATCGCCTTTCAGAGCGCCGACCAGGTTGGTCTCCCCAGGCTGTTGAGCACTGATCGCTCGATTCCAGGAGGCATTGTCGCGGTCGATCGAATAGCGGTCATTGGGCTCATCCCAAAAATCTCTTGTCTCCTCAACAAACAGCCATTCGGAGGCAGGCGCAGAGGGCAGACCCACAGCCATTTTGAGAATGGACAAAACATCAGCCGCACTCACCTTGCCATTAGCATCCACGTCAGCCGCAATGAACTGATACGGGGATACTGCTGGTGCTGAAAGCGGGCCTGACCCATCAGGGTCGGTGTTCGGATTGATTCCCAGCGCGAGCCGCATTGCCGCTAAAGCGTCCGCGGAGGTAACGCCGAGTTGGCCATCCGCAGTCGTCCTGCCCGCTGTGAGCTGATACTGGCCATTCGGTAAAGCCTGAAACGCGTATCGTCCCAACATATCCGAGGATGCGTCCGAAACAGCAAGCGCGTCACTTGGAACAGGCCGCTCGCCGTCCAAGATATCGGCGAAATCAATATTCGCGTTCTCCATCCCAGGAGGAACCTGAACGACGACGGTGCCAATCAGCGTCGAATTAATCAGGCCAGCCGTATTCGCGTCCGCAATCAAGGCGCCAAAGCTAAGCCGACCCGCCTGAGTAGTGTTACCCAGGACGGTCCAATCGGAAGTCAGACGACTGATAAAGCTGATCGACGAACCCTGCGGTCCGGTCGCGACAAACCCCAAGCTTTCAACAGGCGATGTCGGATTGATCCATACCTCAGCGCGGAGCGTATTCGAGGCATGGTCAAACGCTGAACCCCGCAAATCAAACCAGGAGCTCGGGGATACGCCGACATCCGAGGCGTGGATTGCTCTTACATGTACCTGCTCAAGTAATTGATGACTCTTCCAGTGATACGCGATCCCGGAAAGTTTAGAAGGAGCGAGGGCCAGACCGTTGACGGAAAACTCCCCGTCCGAAAATCGCAGAACCTCGATACCGCTTAGCTGATCCGCGCCATCGTTCAGACTCCAGGTCTTTTTCTCCAGATCCTGAATCTGCGCCGCGCGCATGTCGGTCACCGTGTACTGGTCCGCGGAAGTCGCCTGAATCGTGTAGAACGACCGAGCTCCGCTAAATACTGCTACATCCTGGCCCAATCCCCCGGCGATCGTATCGTTACCCGCCCCACCTTCGATAACGTTATTGCCCACATCCCCCGTTAACCGGTCTGCATGAACGCTACCCGTTAAGCGATTCACACCGCTGAGCGCGTTCAGACCTACGCTTCTGTCGTCGACGATAAGCCGATCCGATTCCAACCTGGCCCGCGCATAACCCTGCGCCAGGTTCACCTCCACCGGCAACATCGTGAGGTCGTACAGCACATGTGTCTGGCCATTACCAATGACCACGTCATTACCACCGATCGGGCGATACGCGTTATACGACCCCTTATCTCCTACATTGACCGCCTGCGCCGATCCGAACTCGCTCGCGTCATAGCGGTCCGCATGCACGGTCCCTGTCACCACCTCGATCCGCCGGAACGTGTCCATCCCGTTAGAGGGTCCGCCCATCACAACCCCTGCCGCCATGTCGATCGTCACCGGCTCGGCCTGGCGCCAGTAATTCAACTCGTCCAGACCACCCCGGCCATCGACATAATCATTGCCGTCTTCGGGTCGAAAAAAGTTGTCCTGCTCGTCGCCTAACATCGTCTCGTCCTGCGACGATCCGAAGAGCCCCTGTACACCACTGAATTTCACCGCGCCCGCCCAGGTGTTGAAGTTGTTATTCGTGACATTCGATGTGTATGCCTCAAACGACCCCTCGGCCAGATCCACGACTACACGCCTCGTGAAATCTGGCAGCGTGATGAACGATCCCTCGTTAGGTGTACTCGCCCCCAGCGTAAAGCCCGGCAACGCTAACCGCGTCTCGCCGTTTCCAATGACCGTGTCACCGGCAGAGACGCCCACTACATTAGTTTTTGTGCCAACCGCATTGGTACCAAAGCTACGCATGTCGAAGAAGTCTGCAGCGGTCGTTCCTATTATGCTGGGCACCCTGTCCAGCGTATCGCCTACCACTCCAGAAAACGCGGTCGAGGTTACTCGGCCGATCCCTTCCGAGTTGTAGGTCACCGTAATGCCAGCGTTATGGAAACTGCCTCCTAGATAGGAAACCACTAGGCCAAGATTCCATGGTTGCTCTAATTCCAGCGGAGTGCTGATCTGGTCGCTGCCACTCGGGCGATACTGAAAGGCAGACACCGGTGCCCGCCCTGTCACAAAGTGACCCGCTGGGCTCGACGCTCCGTTAATTCGCTCGATCCCAGAAAAGTTCACCGTGTAGGGCGTTGCTGTCACGGACCCGCTGACAGCACTCGTCCCGCTGATGTGCCCCAGCGTTAGATCGATCGATGTAATACTCGCGCTGCCCAAATTGATGGTGTCAAAGTCGTCCGCTGGGCCAACATGCTGATACGGCTGGGGCTTCGCAGACTCGGACCCCATCACAGTGTATTGGCCGGACAAGCCTGATCCCAGGGTGAATGAGTCTGACCCTGCACCTCCCACATAAGTCCCGCTGGCCTCCAACGTAAGCTGGTCGTAGCCGCCTAAGCCCGCCACCCCAGCACTCAGCCCTGCGGCCTTGTCCGCCGGGGTGTAGGTGAGCGTGCTATCACTGAGCTCAGTGCCGCGTTTGTAGCCATCCAGAGGATCGGGACCAGGTTGAGACGTGGAGCGCTGCTCGGCTGCACTGAAACCTTTAAACCGCAGACCAGCCCCCAGCGTCAGTTCGCCATCCGCGAACCTAAGCACCTCAATACCGCTAAGCTCATCGATGCCCTCATTCAGGCTGAAGGAACCCGTTTGTGGATCTTGAACTTCGGGCGCACGCGTATCGATGACCCGGTACTGATCGGGTGCTGTCTCCTGAATGGTGTAATACGATCGCGCTCCTATGAAGACCGCCACGTCGTGGCCCGCTCCACCATTCAGCGTATCGTTACCCGCTTTGCCTTCCAGCGTATTGTTCGCGCCGTCTCCCGTCAGACTGTCCGCAAACACCGTCCCCGTCACACGGTTCACACCGCTCAGCTTGTCCGTACCCACCCCACGGTC
>CAIPNM010000192.1 GCA_903866395.1 uncultured bacterium | reverse complement strand
TGCTCCACTGGCCAGGGTGAGCGTGGGGGCGCTGGGGGCGAGCGTATCGACGGTGATGCTGACTGAACCGGAACTGGTGGTGCCGGCATTGCCTGCGGCATCGGACAGACGCACGCGCAGATCGTGCGCCCCCTGGCTGAGGGGCACGTTCAGGGGAATCCCCTTGGGGCCTGCGCTCCATGCGCCCGAGGTGAGGTCGCTGGCCTTGACGGTGTAGCTGCCCACGACGGTGGTGCCGTCAGTATCGAGCACCTGGATCACATCGCCCGCGGCCATGGCCACGCCGTTGAGGCTACCCAGGGTGATGGTGGGCTTGGTGGTCGCTACCGTGGTGCTTGCGCCGGAACTACCTGAGCCCGAGCCGCCCGAACCGGAGAGCTGAGGGGACAGCGTTGACAGGGAGCTGGGGGCTGCGGTGTCGAAGAAAATGGCTGGGCTGCTAGCCGCGCTGCCCAGGTTGCCGGCAGCGTCCGCATAGTTTCCCGTTGCGACCGCGATGCTGGCTGTCCCGGCGCCTATGCCTGGAGACGGCGTAAACGTGGCGGTGAATAGCTTCGGGTTACTGCCACTAGGGGTCAAGCCGGAAAGCACCCCGCCAACGGTGGTGATGTCCGACGCATCAAACCCCACCGGAGCCTCGGAGAAGTTGAAGCTGATCTCCGCGGTTTGCCCGATGCCCAGGCTTGATCTGCTGCTGCTGATTGCTAATGTCGGTGCAGAGTTGTCCTGCCCCCTTGTAGCGAAGATGAGCGTAGGGCTCGTTGATGCGCTGCCGCTATTGCCAGCCGCATCGGTGTACGAGTCCGCGCTCACCGTGATTTTTGTAGCGCCTGAACTCGCGGCGTTTGGCGTAAAGATCGCGCTGAACGTATTGGAATTGGATGCGCTTGCTTTCAGGTCAGATAACGTGCCGCCCGAGGCACTGATATCTCTCGCATCAAAACCAATCGGCGTTTCATTGAAGGTGAATGTAAGTACGGCCGTATCACCCGCAGCCAGGTTTTTCAGGTCGCTGGTGATCACGACGCTGGGCGCTGCCGTGTCAACGGTCAATGACGGGGAACTTCCGGCTGCACCCGCGTTGCCCGCAGCATCAGAGTATTTTCCGGTGCCTACAGTGATACTGGCAGTTCCGAAATTCGTATTGACAGTGGGTGTGAAGCTTGCGTCATACACGGTGGGGTCGGAAGTACGAACGACCAACCGGGAGAGCGTTCCGCCAGAGGCGCTGATATCGCCTGCATCGAACCCGATCGGAGGCTCTGAGAATCGGAACGTGATGTCCGCAGTTTGGCCCGCCCGCAAACTTGATGTGTTGCTGCTGATGACCAATGAGGGGGCCACGGTGTCGGCGAGCATCTGCGGCGCTGATCCCTCAATGCCGCCATTGCCTGCCGCATCGGTATAGCTTGACCGGGAAACATTGATCCCCACCGTACCCCCACTTAAACCGGGGGCGGGCTCAACACTTGCCGTATAAATTTTTGGATCATCAGGGTTGATAGCCAAGCCACTGACAATGCTGTTGGTGGTGTCGATATCACCGAGTTCGAAATTTGCGGGAGTTTCACTGAAGGTAAACGTGGCGGTTGCGCTTTCGCCCGCCTTTATCGACGTTTTGCTAGTGGTGATGACCAGCGACGGACTCAAGGTGTCAACTTCAAGCGCAAAAGGCCGCGAAGCCCAGTGCACAGCGCCGTTAGTGTCGATAACCCGTGCGACCAAGCTGTGTTGACCTTCGGATAGCGGCGTTGAACTCGAAAAGCTCCATGCAGTACCGCTGATGACGGCATCGCCAAGAAGTTTTCCGCCGTCATAAATTTGAACTTTCTCGCCCGCACTGGGCAGCTTGCTCAAGGTTCCTGAAATGGTTGGCGTCGTGTCGTCAGTGCTCATTCCGGTTGTGATCACGCCCGAAATCGTACCGACGTTGTCTGTAACGATTGGGACCGTGGACGTCACGTACGATGTGGGTGCTCTCACCGCGATATTCACCGAACCGACGTACGTGGTAGTGGTCCCGGTTACGGAGTTACTTCCACCCAAGGTCATCGATCCGGTCATCGGACTTGCCGACTGGATCACCAGGTAGCCGACTTTTTCTGGGGCGAGGTTATAAACGCCGGAGCTTGACTGCAACGGGGTAGCAATTCCAGTGCTGGGGTCGGTCAACAGCAAAGTGACCCCTTCTGGAAGCGCAGAAATGCTGAAGGTGTCCAGGGTGTCGCCTAGCCCAAGTGCTGGCAATTGAATATCCAGCGGAATGAGTTGCCCGGCGATTCCTCTTGCGGTTGCAGTTTCGAAAACGGAGGAGACCTTGCTGACCAAGGCAACCTGTGCGCCGACAAAGCCCTGCGCGTTGCTGCCTATGCTGTTGGTCAACGCATAGGTGGCAGCGGCAATTGAAATGTCGCCGCCCCGAATGCTCGCCGCTTGATATCCAATTTCCGAAAGTGCAGGCATCAGTTGCGTTGAGGCAGCTCGCAAGGTTGCGATGGCTGCTTCTGACTGTCCGCCGCTATTAGGTGTTGTTGTTGTCTCATCGATCAACGCAATGTAGCCAGACATGGCCTGCGCAAGTGACTGAATATCGTTCTCACTTGTCGCGCGCAGATCTTGGGTGATGCCTTTCTCATTCGAAGCGCTCAGGGTGGACTGAACGAAGTTCTGCATGTCGCTGGGATCGCTCATGCTAAACGCCGTGTTTGCCTCGTGTCGTTCAGTCAGCAGCGTCGCCATGGCTTCAATGCCAAGCGCACTGCTCGCACCTGCGACAGAGCCTTCATCGGTTGCCGCGCCAGCGATGAGCGAGGCTGTTGCACCAAACACAACAGCCAACTGGCGGTTAACGGACAACAGCTCCAAGTCTGCAGATGCGGCATTTGCGGCAACTGCCGCGGCCACGGGATCGAACGTGAGCAGCGCAGACGGATTGGTTCTATCTAATCCCAGTGCGTTATTGACCACCTCCGCCGCCGCGACCAAATCAGTCCGGCTAACGCCTTGGTCATCGGCCGCGCTGTTCCGTGCTACCGCAGCGATCAATGTCGATAAGGGCGAGAGTACGATGTCCACCCCAGCAGAACCTGCGGCAACTGCACCGGTGTAGGCCTTGTAGACGGTTTCGCTGTTGACCGATCCGGATGCCGTGTCAACGCCGCCACGGGCCAGAATCGGGGCGCCGTTGGCATTGAAGGCAAACGAAAAATTTCCGCGTGCGTCGGTCAGCGTGTTGATCTCACCGATGTCGTAAACGTCATTACGATTGCTGTCGATGAAGACGAAGCTGTTCGCCATGTAATCGTCGTGGACGATGCCGTCAAATACGGTGAACGCACGCTCCACGCTGAGCGTGGCCCCGACGTTGCCCGCCGCATCGCTGGCTTGGGAAACCGCGCTGAAAACGCCTTGTAGAGATACGGCCGCGGAAGAAACATGCTGGCGTACGTAGCCGCGTCCAACATCCGCTACCTGCAATTCGGTCCGGATCGTCTCGAGAAGGGTAGTTCCCCGAGAGATGTTGGTAACGACAAGGTCTCCGACCTGTACGCCTTCTCCCAGTGAAACGCGCAGCTCGACCCCATTGGCGATCGATCCGTCATAGGCGGGGTCGAGCGAAATGGCGGTTAGCCGCGGCACCTCCGTGTCGAGTGTCAGGCCTGCCAGTGCGCGACCTGCGCCCGGGTTGCCTGCTGTGTCGCTATAGCCTGCCACGGTGATGCTTGCAGTGCCGGTGCTATCGGGTGTTGGGGTGAAGGCAGCGGTATAGAGCTTTGGATTGTTGGAATTGACGCTCAGGCTACCCAGCGTTCCCCCGGTTGTGGTGATGTCCGAGGCGCTCAGACCGACAGGCGCTTCGCTGAAGGCGAACGTGATCGTGGCGCTTTGCCCCGCGAGCAGTTTTTCGGTGCTGCTGGTGATGGACACGGTGGGCGCCACCGTATCGACCTCGTAGTTAAGCGGCGCCGATGCAGAGAGGGTTTGATTGTCAGC
>CAIPNM010000191.1 GCA_903866395.1 uncultured bacterium | reverse complement strand
GCTGCCCTTGGTGAGTGAGCAACGGATTACCCCGGCGGATGCCCCGTGGGCCCAAAGTGTTCTACGACCGGCGGCGGAATCCGAACAGACAGACGTTGAAAGCAAATCCAAGCACGTTGAGATCAAATCTCTACAAATCGACGGCGAATCGAAGCAGTTAGATGCAGAACCATTAAATGTCGAGGGCAAATCCCCGCGCGTTGAGGTTCCATCGCAACAGCCTGTCGTTGCGTCGCGCGCCCTGGAGACGGCGATACCGCGTTTGGCTTGCGTGGCATGCGGAATGCCCCTTCTCGGGTCGGCCCGGTTTTGCCGGTCCTGCGATGGGAGCGAGAAAGATTCGACCCCGGCCCAAAACATCCAAGCAATCACGCCAGTGCAGGCGGAATCGACAGCAGGCCATGACTCAACGCCTGTGGTCGCGGCCAGCATCCGTTGCCACGCCTGCGGAGAGAGCCTGCCTGGGGTCGCCAGATTCTGCATGTTCTGCGCTGCACCGCAGGCGGTCGAGCGCGCACTGGTTCCCCAGCCTGCGCCGTCAGACAGCAGCCACGCGGGGGTCGAAGCAGTTGTCGACCAGGAGAGCCATCCCGGCGATTCGCCCGGATCCTCCGATGAAGTGAGCCAGGGTGCTCCCGAGCCGACGTACGCCGTGGAGGCTGTGCCCGTGGACGCTGTGCCCGTGGAGGCTGAGTCATCCGAGCACGCACCGCCGCAGGCCGCCGAGGCATCCGCACCGCCCCCCATCGCCGAACCTGCGCCGCTTGCGGAGACGATCACACTGCTTGAACCCGACGTCGTAGAACGCCTCACGAGAGCACGCGACGAGATCGACGAGATCGGCCGCTCAATCGACGGCCTCGCCCGAACCTTGACGGCTAACAACGCAACGGCCAAGCGGCCCTCGGCCCTGCCGCCGCGGCGCCGCTGAGAGAGTCGCGATGTACTGCATCGAGTGCGGCGCCCCAATCGAAGCCACAGCAAGAATCTGCGGCGCGTGCCGTTTCCCGCAGCCCCTGGAAGAATTCGCTGACGTCGAACCCCAGCAGGCGTCCGGCGGCAGTGCCGCGGCGCAAAAGCCGGTGTTCCCGGTGAGACTCGAAGAGCCACCGAAGAAGCGCGAGAAAAAACCTCGACTGGCTGCTGCCATCGCGGTGTTCATCGCCCTCTGTATCTCGACCGGACTGTCGATGTATTTGCTTACGCGCCCTCATGCGCCCCCAGCGCCGTTGTCATCACAACCTGATATCGTGCCGCCGCCAGTGAGAACTTCGCCCGCCACGCGAACGGAAACCCCTCCCCGAGACGCTCACGGGGACAGCCCTCCACCTGTTCAGGATAGACCGGCCAATGAACCCAAAAACTGACCCGGCGCACGCCAGCCATCGACGTCAGCTGCTTGCCGCAACCCTTGCTCTACCGTTTGCGATCCCGGCGCGCGCACAGACGGGCGCTGCGCAAGACCGTCCGATCCGAATCATCGTGCCGTTTGCAGCGGGCGCCGGAACCGACGCAGTCGCGCGGCTGATCGCTCCAGCCCTTGCACAATCGCTCGCCCGACCCGTGGTCGTTGAAAACCGGACGGGCGCATCGGGCGCAATCGGAGCACGGCTCGTTGCGCAGAGCCCGCCCGACGGCACCACCTTGCTGCTGGTCGCCTCTCCCTTCACCACCGTCGCGGCGGTCAACCCAAAGGCGGGCTACGATCCGCTCGCAGATTTCTCGCCCGTGGGCCTGATTGCTTCGGGGCCCCTCCTCTGGGCGGGGAGCGCACAGACCGATGCTCGCACCCTGACTGACTGGGTCCAGCGCGCGCGCGAGCGTCCAGGTTCAGTGCTCTATGGTTCGGCCGGCGCAGGCGGCATCAATCACCTGATGCTCGAACTGCTCAACGCGCAGACCGGCGCACCCATCGTTCATGTTCCCTATCGCGGCACCGCGCCGGCAGTGGTCGATCTGGTGGGCGGCCAGATTCATCTGCTGACCGGCACCATCCCGGCCCTGCTGCCGCACATCCGCGAGGGTCGCATCCGTGCGCTCGCGGTCTCCACCCGCGAGCGCACCCCCGTGCTGCCAGATGTCCCCGGCATGAGCGAACTGGGGCTGGCGGGTTTGGAAGTGCGCAATGTGTTCGGCTTCGCGGCTGCAGCGCGGACGCCGCCTGCGCTGATCGCCACACTCGCCGGCGCCCTGGCGGAGGCGCTCCGCACGCCGGCCATTCGCGAGCGGCTGGCCGCCGATGCACTCGACCTCGTTCAACCCGATCCACAGGGCATGGCCCGGTTCATTGCCGACGATACCCGCCGGTGGCAGGACCTCGCGCGCAGCCACGGCATCCGCGTCGACGAAGGCGGCTGAAGCGTCCTTGCGGGGCCGCGTGGCTGCCTTGCCTGATCGGTTCCAGATCGGTAGTCTTCCCCGGCCTGCCGACCTGGAGATCCCCCTCATGAACTTCGACGAAACCACCCTGACCGACGCCGCGGTCGCCCGACTGAACCAGTGCACGGATCCTCGCCTGAAGGAGATCATGAGTTCGCTGATCCGCCATCTTCATGCGTTTGTGCGCGATATCGAGCCTACCGAGGCAGAGTGGTTCAAGGCCATCCAGTTTCTGACCGAAACCGGACAACGCTGCGACGACAAGCGCCAGGAGTTCATTCTCCTCTCCGATACGCTGGGGGTATCCATGCTGGTGGATGCGATCAACCATCGCAATCCAGCGGGCACCACTGACACCACCGTGTTCGGGCCGTTCTTCGTGGCCGGCGCGCCCGAGATCCCTCACTGGGGCAACATCGCAGAGGGTCTGCCCGGCATGCCGTGCTTCGTATCGGGCACTGTTCGGGACACCGACGGCAAGCCTGTGGAAGGCGTGGTAATCGACCTCTGGCAAACCGACGGTGTGGACGGCCTCTATGACGTGCAGACGGCCGAAGGCAAGATGTTCGGACGCGGTCGCGTAAAAACCGACAGCGAGGGGCGCTACGCCTTTCGTACCGTCAAACCAATCAGCTACACCATTCCGTCAGACGGCCCGGTCGGCGGCATGCTGCGCAAAATGGGGCGCCACCCGTGGCGGCCTGCGCATGTCCACACCATGCTTCAGCGTGAAGGCTACCGGAGCATCACCACGCACCTGTTCGTGAAGGGTGACCAGTGGCTTCAGTCTGATGCGGTCTTCGGAGTGAAAGATTCGCTGATCGTCGACTTCATTGACCATCCGGCGGGCAGCACACCCGACGGCGGCCAATGCGATAGCCCTTTCAGCGTCGCGCACTACGACTTCACCATGGCGCGTGCATGAAGCCAGTGCAGGTCGGCTGGATCGGCTGCGGCAAGCTCGGCCGCCCCATGGCGGCACATTTGCTGGAAGCCGGCCATTCTGTGGTGGCTTTTGATATCGATCAGGCGTCGCTCGCGGCGCTCGCCGCACGGGGCGCCAAGCCGGCCGCCTCCATTCTGCAGGTGTGCAGCGCCGCCGACGTCGTGTTCAGTTCGCTGCCTGATGATCGGGTGTTGCTTGCCGTGAGTCGCTCGCCTGATGGGGTGCTCGCGCATCTCAAAGAGAACGCGATCTTCGTCGATACCAGCACGGTGTCGCCTTCTGCGTCGGCCGACGTTGCAGCGCGTGCGAGCGAGCTCGGACGGCGCTACCTGCGTGTAGCGGTCTCGGGTAACCCGGTGCTCGCCGAATCGGCTCAGCTCACCGCTTTTGCTTCGGGCGCATCGGCTGATTTCGCTGTGGTCGAGCCGCTGCTCGCACATTTCTCCAAGCGAATTTTTCTGGTGGGACCCGATGAGCAGGCACGAACGCTCAAGCTCGTGATCAATCTGATGATCGCCGTGTCGGCCGGCATGCTGGGCGAAGCGCTTGCACTCGGCGAAAAGGGCGGACTCGACTGGCAGCAGATGCTGGACGTCATCAGCGAAAGCGCAGTGGGCTCACCGATGGTGCGCTACAAGACGCCCCCGCTTTCCAACCGTGACTATCGCTCCACGTTTTCATGTGAGCAGATGGCCAAGGATCTTGATCTGATTCTCGACGCGTCGGCGCAATACCGTGCGCCCGTGCCGCTTGCCGCTCAGATGCGGCAGATGTACGAGGCTTTGATCGCCGGCGGCCGCGGGGCCGATGACTACATCGCCACCGTCGCTCACGCCGAACAGCTCGCGGGCCTCACCGCTCACGCGCAACAGCCGCCAACCGGCGCCTGACAGGCATCATCGCAATCAGATACCCGACAAGCAGCAGCGCCATCCAGGCAAACCAGGCGGGGGGCGGTGGTGCAAGACCGAACACCGCTGCGAGCGGACCAAAGGGCAGCCACAGCCCGGCAAGCAGCACGGCGAGCGACGCAAGCGTCACCGGCCAGGCTGCTCGCTGCCGACGAAGCGGTAGTTCCGGCGCCCGCATCAGCTGAACCACCAAGACCTGCGTGGCGAGTCCCAGCATCAACCAGGCCGACTGGAACAACGCCTGACGCTCCACGGTGGCCACCTGCAGCACCCCAGCCAAGACGCCGAACGCGAGCAGGTCGAAGAGCGAGCTCACAGGCCCCGACATCAGCATGAAACGCTTGAACTCGCCGGGATCCCAGCGGCGAGGCGCGGCGACAAGTTCGGGCTCGACCCGATCAAACGGCAGCGCTGCCTGCGACAGGTCGTACAGCAGGTTCTGCACCAGCAGTTGGATGGGTAGCATCGGCAGAAAAGGAAGAAAGGCACTGGCCACCAGCACCGAGAGCACATTGCCGAAATTTGAGCTCGCCGCCATCCGCAGATAGCGGTTCATGTTGCAGAGCGCGGCACGGCCCAGCATGACCCCGGCATCAATCACCAGGAGACTTTTCTCGAGCAGCACCACGTCAGCCGCCTCGCGAGCGATATCCACTGCGGTATCCACCGAGATACCCACATCCGCCGCACGCAGCGCCGGTGCGTCGTTGATGCCATCGCCGAGAAAACCTACCGTATGCCCGACCTGGCGCAGCGCAGTCACGATCCGCTCCTTCTGGTGCGGCGTGAGCCGGGCCGCCACCCGAACCTGGTCGAAGGCGCGGGCCAGCTCCTCATCCTTCATCGCATCGACCTGCGACCCGGTCAGAATCGACGGCGAATACAGCCCCACTCGCGTGCACACGCTTGCTGCAACGGTCTCGCTATCGCCGGTCAGCACGATGATTCGTATGCCATGTGTCGCGAGCGCGTCGAGCGCCGGGGCCGCGCTGTCACGCGGCGGATCCAGAAAGGCGACGAACCCGGCCAGTGTCAGATTCGCTTCGTCATCACGCCCGAAGCGAATCTGTGATCGATCGATCGGGCGCACGGCGATTGCAACCACGCGTAACCCGTCCCGCTCGAGCGCTGCCACACGGGCTCGCGCGGCAGCCCGCTCGGCCTCGTCAAGCGGCTGATCCGAGCCGGCCAGACGAACCCTCGTGCAGCAGGCCAGCACCTCTTCCACTGCGCCTTTGCAGATCAGCCGCCGCTCGTCCCCGTCGCCCGCCAGCACCACGGAGAGCCGGCGACGTTCAAAGTCAAAGGGAATTTCATCCAGCGGCCGCCAGCGCGTATCACTCAATGCCAGCGACCGGGCATCCGCATGGCCCAGCACCGCGCGATCGAGCGCACTGCGCAACCCCGTCTGATACCGGCTGTTCAGCCAGGCGAGCTGGTAGACGTCATCGGATTCGTTACCCGCCGGATCGAGATGGCGATCCAGCACGATCCTGTCTTCGGTGAGCGTACCGGTCTTATCGATGCAAAGGATGTCCATCGCCCCGAGCGCCTGAATCGCATCAAGACGCCTCACCACCACCTGTCGCCGGGAGAGATCGACCGCGCCCTTCGCGAGCGCTGCAGTGACCACCATCGGAAGCATCTCAGGCGTAAGCCCGACCGCCACCGACAGCGCGAATAGAAACGCCCCACCCCAATCGCCGCGCAACAATCCGTTGATCAGAAACACCAACGGCACCATCACCGAGGCAATGCCGAGCAAAAGAAGCCCGATCCGATTCATCTCCTGCTGCAAGGGGTCGCTCGCGGGATGCTGGGCCGCGGCCGACAGCGCAAGCGAGCCGAACAGCGTCGACGAACCGGTGGCGAGCACCAGGGCGCTGGCCGCACCGGACACCACAGTGGTTCCCTGAAACACCAGTGCCGGCTCGTTCAGCATGCCGGCAGCGGGCGGGCCATCGCGCCGTGCGTCCTTTTCAACCGGCAGCGACTCGCCAGTGAGGCTCGCCTGCGCCACAAACAGCTGCCGCGATTCGATCAGCCTGCAGTCAGCAGGCACGATGTCGCCTGCTGCGAGCAGAACGATGTCCCCGGGCACCAGCGCCTCGATCGCGAGTTCGATCGATCTCGGCTGGGCCTCGGTTCGATTCGTGGCGGGTCGGCGAAGCACGGTCGCAGTGCTATGCACCAGTTTTGCGAGGCGCGCGAGCGCGGTCTGCGCCCGCTGCTCCTGAAAGAGCCGAAGAACGCCCGAAAGCAGCACCATCACACCAATCACCGCCGCCGCTCGCGCGTCATCAGCAATCCAGGCGAGCGCTGCAAGGAGCGCAAGCAGCAGATTGAATGGACTCGCAACGCTTCTCAGTGGCTGAAGCCATCGATACCACGCAGGCTCACGCGGCAGGGCGTTGGGGCCGTATCGGCGCGCACGCGCGGTCGCTTCGCGCTCGGTCAGCCCTAGCGGATGCGCATGCAGTTCGGCGAACAGCCGCTCGATCGGCCAGCGCGCGCCGCGGGCGAGGCGTGCGGTCTCATCCGGGGAGACCGCGTGCATCGACCCGTTCATGCCCATCCTCTGCTGCATCGGATGGCGACCCGTCCCGCGCAGCTTCAGCCAGCGGTGCAGCACCCCCCGCAGCCAAACGCCGATTGAATTCACGAGCGCGCAGCCAAGGTTGAGAGGCGGACGATGCTGCACCACAGCGCCGGCCCGTGCGCGGGCCGCCCCTGCTGCCGATTGATCCGGGGCAAGCGGCACGCAGGCCGCGCGAGCCCGGGTCAGCGATCTCCAGGCGTGGGCTGGGTGATGACGTCGCGCATCCGCCACGTCACGATCATCCAGGCCACCAGCCCCTCAACGACCATCAGCTGCAACGCCGTAGCAGCGCCCAGTCGTTCGGCCGTCCAACCCAGAAGCAGAAACCCGAGCGGACCGCCGCCGATCGAAATCGTGAGGAGACCCATCAGCCGACTGCGCGCAGACGCTGGCGCACCAATCAGCACCAGCGTGGCCTGCATCGACGCGAACCCCGCCACGCCAAAACCTGAAACCAGCAGCGCGAGCCACGCCAGACCTGCGTTAGGCGCCATCGAGAACACCGCCATCATCAGAATGAACGTGATGCAGCCGATCGCGAAGAATCGGCCGTGATAGCGGATCCGGTGTCCGTAGCGAACGATCAACACCGACCCCAGCGTGGCACCAATGCCCTCGGCGGCAGTGAGAAAGCCAACCATCGCGGCAGACAGCTGCAGCTGCTGATCACCCACCACCGGAATCATGCTCATTCCGGGAAAGCCGAACAGGTTGAAGACCAGCGACATGCTGATCGCAAGCAGCGCCACGCGGTTACTGCGCGCGAGGGCGATCCCCTCGCGGAGATTGCGCAGAAAGCTACTGCGTCGTCGCGCCGCGCGCTGACCATCGTCGATCTGCATCATGAAGCGCAGCGTCGCCACGTGCATCACCGAGGAAAACACAAACGCACCGGTGAGCCCCACCCATTCAAGCACCAGGCCCCCAGTGAGCGGGCCCAGCATCTTGGTGATGTTGTTCGACATGGTGTCGATCGCCATCGCGGGAACGATCTGGTTGGGAGCCACCACCGAACCCAGCATCGACCGCCTGAGCGGCAACTCGGCCGCCCAATACACGCCGGAGGCGAGCGCGCCGATCGCCAGATGCCAGACCTCGATCCATCCGAGCGCAGCAAGCGCCGCCTGCAGAGCGGTCAGTGCGAGCATGGCCCGAACCAGCACGAGATAGGTGCGGCGCACACCGAAGCGGTCGGCCGCCATGGCGAGAATCGGACCCGCTAGCGCAAACGGCAGCATGCGCAGCATGGCAATCACCGAAGCAAGCAGTGCCGACCCGGTGATCTCGAACACATAGATGCCGACCACCACGATCTCAAGCCATCGAACCACCCCACCGCAGACGCCCGCGAGCCATACCCGGCGAAACGCGGGCTGCGATAAGGGACTGTCAGGATCGAAGGTCACGGGCTGAAATACCCTCGCCAGGTAGCGGACGGCTGTGGAGATGACAGAAACGGTCAGGCTTGGCTGCTGGCCCGACGGCACCAACGGCGGTACAGTAGCAGACGCACTCACCGCAGCCTTGCGGCCCTAGCCTCATACGATGCATGTTTCCAACCCCACTGACCACACAGGTTGGCTTTCGATGAAACGACTGTTCGTCCTTGTTACTGCGGTTCTGATCGGCGCGCTTTCCGGTTGCGGCGGTTCCACCGCCGGCCTCAACGTCTACACGGCAGGCGATAGCCTGACCGACTCAGGCACCTTTGGGTTTCGCTTCACCCTCGCAGGCACCGCCGCCGCACCCAACCGAGTATGGCCCGAATTGGTGGCCGCGTCGTTGGTGATGACCGAACCCTGCGCACGTTACAAGGGCGACCCGGCCACAGGCATCGTGGAAGCCAATCAGGCCGCACTCAACTGCACCGGCTACGCAGTAGGCGGCGCGCGCATTAACCCGGGTGGCCAGACCAGCGATTCCACCCCTTACTCGGTGCTCAAGCAGATCCGCGATATGGTGGGCGAACGTCGCACCCTGGGCGAGCGCGATTTAGTGCTGATCTCGGGCGGTGCCAATGACGCCGCTGACCTGTTCGCGCTGTGGCTGAAGGCGCAGGACAACACCCCTGCCTCTGCGGCCAATTACCTGGCGCTCCTCAAGGAACTCCTGACCGACGCAGAACTGGCCGCTGAAGCCGACCCCAACAAGCGGGCCCTCCTCTACATGGTTAAGCTCGCCAACACCCTGGCTGACACCGTGCGCGATCAGCTGCTTGCCAACGGAGCGCGTCGCGTTCTCTTTGCCAATCTCCCCGATCTCACCCGCACGCCCAAATTGCAGGCTGTCCTCACACCGCTGCAGCAGCCTGCCCTCTATACGTTCGCAAGAGAGCTGTCGGTACAGTTCAACGAGCAGTTCGCCCGACGTTTCGCAAGCGACAACCGGGTGGCCATTTACAGTTTGCTTGACGCGCTCGATGCGTGGGTCACCGATCCGCCCCCCGAATTCACGCAGGCCACCACGCCTGCCTGTCCGCCCACACCGAATGCGCCCACCCCCACCTACGACCTCAGCAAGTGCACGGCCACACTCCTGTCATCGGCTGAGGTTGCGCAGGGGCGGCCAGCCAACTGGTGGGACCGCTATCTTTTTGCAGATGACTTCCATCCCACGCCGCGCGGTCATGCCGAGGCAGCCGCCCAGGTGGTGCAGATCCTCCGCTCACGCGGCTGGAACTGATTGCCTGCTGTGTCCCTGCGAGCTCGCCTCAGAGTCCGGGCCAGCCGGCCCTGCGGGCAGCCTCACGCCAGGATAAAAAATCGGTCAAGGCGGGCTCGGCCAGGAACTGCGGGGCATAGCCAGTGTCGCGCATGAGCCGTTCGATTCGCATCGGCGAGCGACGCGCCACCTTGCCGCGTCCCGCGGTCGCCCGCCCGGCATCGTCAACCATCTCCGCCTGGAAGCCCGGAAACCGCGCCGATAGCCGCTGGCACCAGTCTGCCACTGACCATCGCCGCCCCGCTGACAGGTGATACACCGGCTCGGGTGGCCCGTCGGCTCGCGCAAGCAGCCCCACCAGACCGCGCGCCACATCGCGCGAATACACCCAATCGTCGGCGCAGTCCGCATGCACGGTCACGCTCGCCGACTGCTCGGCGAGTCGGGTCAGTTGTAGCGGCAGACTCAGGGTATCGCGCACGCCGGTGTCGTATTCCCAGCGACCGAACACCATACCCAGGCGCACCACGGTCACGTCGAGCGCACGTGTCGCGCGGTAGCGGACGGCGATCCGTTCAGCCGCGAATTTAGTGATGCCGTAGAGGGTCTCGGGCCAGACGGGGCTCACCTGCTCGTCAAGTTCCGGCGACAGCAACCCGCCCGCGCCGAAGATCGATCCCGTCCCCAACTGCAGTACACGGGGCACCCGGTGACGGAGCGCGGCCTCGAGCACCTCAATGGTGCCGAGCACGTTCACTTCGGCAATGCTGCGCGCTGCACGGACTTCGCGGGCAGCATCCGCCGTGACAGCCGCGGCGTGCACCAGACGATCGACTTGAAACGAGCGGAACACCGCATCCAGGGCGGTTGCCGACAACACATCGCCCGCCACCACCACGAGCCGTTCGGCCGACTCACCCAGCAAGGCACGCGTCCCCTCAGGGAGCGCACCGGGCCCAAACAGCACCACACGCTGCCCGCGCCCGAGCAGTTCCTCGGCCAGATTGAGGCCGACAAACCCCGTGCCGCCAGTGATCAGTGTGACGGGCTCCAGGGCGCGGCTCATTGCGATTCGATCTTCGCCGCGGACACTACGGCGCGCCACTTGCCGGCCTCGTCGGCGATGAAGGACGCACTTCGCGCAGGATCCATCACCAGCGGCTGACAGGCCATGGCGGCGAGCCGCGCGGTGTAGTCGGGGTCGGACACCACGCGCTCGTGAAGCGCGCGCAGCGCGCCACGAACCTCGGGCGGGGTTTTGGAGGGCACAGAGATCGCCCACCAGGTGCTCGACAACATCCCCTGAACACCCGCCTCGGCGAACGTGGGCACCTCTGGCAATTGCGGCAGTCTTGAATCATGGGCCACGGCGAGCGCTCGCAACTTGCCGCTCTCGATATGGGCGCGCAGCGTCGTGAGATCATTGACCGTCATGTCGGCCTCGCCCGAGAGCACTGCCAGCGTGGCAGGTCCACCTCCTTTGTAAGGCACATGGAGCAGATCGACTCCCGCACGCAGCTTCAGCAGTTCGCCGCCCATCTGCACGATACTGCCCGGGCCAGCCGACGAAAAGCTCAAACGCCCCGGCTCGCGTTTGGCCGCGGCGACCAGCTCCTCCACCGTCCTCGCGGCGAGCCCCGCTCGCACCGCCAGCAGATGCGGAGCGATCGCGACCAGACCAATCAGGCTGAGATCGCGCGCAGCGTCATAGGGGAGTTTGCGAATCAACAGTTCATTGATCACCTGCGTGCTGGTTGATCCAAAGAGAATCGTGTGACCGCTGGGCGCTGCGGCCACCACCGCCTGGGTACCAATCACGCCCGCCGCGCCGACACGATTTTCGACCACGACATTCTGGCCAGCGATTCGGGCTAGGTGTTGTGCATAGAGGCGCCCAACGATGTCGGCCGGGCCGCCCGCCGGAAACGGTACCACCAGGGTCAGGGGCCGGTCAGGAAAGCTGGTTGCGCCTCCGCTCTGCGCCAGTACCTGGCTGCCTGCGCCTGCGATCGGCAACGACAAGGCAAGCCGGCGCAGTCTATTCGGGCGGGTATCGGAGATGATGTTCATGAAGAGACCCCTCGTTAAACCAAAGCATCAAACCACCAGGCGGTGCGCTCGCAACCCTCAGGGGTCGACGACGATCGTGTCGAAACCCGCGGCCTGCCCCACAAACCCGCCGGCGTGCAGACTCTCTCGCAGGCGGTCAACACCTTCGCGGGACACCTGTGGTGACATCGACCAAACCCCTGACGACACATAGCGCGACACCGCTGCCCTGAGCACATCCGGGCTCACCCCCGAGAAACGGGGCGCAATGCACTGCGCGAGCGCCTCCGGCCCCTCGGTGACGATCCAGCGCTGTGCCCGC
>CAIPNM010000190.1 GCA_903866395.1 uncultured bacterium | reverse complement strand
CGAGGCAAGAAGGCAAACACCAAAGGAGAAACGATACCCACGACGTTAGACTTATCCACAACCGAGTAGCCCGGCTACTCCACCAAGGGTGGGGTCAAAATTGAATGAAAATCCGGGGTCAGGATTCAGTGGAAATCAACACACTCGGTACAAATGACGACGCCAGCGCGTTGGGCCGGTTGACCCAGGTATCGCCATCTGAGGACACCTGCCAGCTGTATTGAAGCGTGCCGATCCCGTCCTTGTCGCGCAGGCCGCTGGCATCCACCGACAGCAGGCCGTCTTCAACGGCGTTTCCAATGAGAAGGACTGCGCCCTCGGCGGGATCGTTGACATTTTGAATGGTGGGACTGACCGAGCTGATGACGCTCTCACGAAAGCCCTGACCGTCTTTCCAGCTGACAACCACACGCAGGGTTCGGTCAACCTCACTGGAGGTGAGTTCTAAATTTTTGTCAGTGGCTGCGGGGATATTCTTGAACATGGTCCCCTCGAGCGAGCCCTGCCACTGATAGCGAAGCTCGCCCAGGCCGTCGGGATCAGCGAGTTGGGTCACATCGGCCGATACGGTGCCCCCCTGCAAGAACTGCCCGCGAAGGCTTACCGTGCCTGTTGGTGCGTCGTTGATCGCAAGAACATTCGGTACCGGCTGCGATACAACCGCTTCCTGCGTGCCTCTTGCGTCCACATAGGAAACCAGCACCCGAATCGATTGCCCGACGTCGGAATCACCGGGTCGGTAACTGGCAGCATTGGCCCCACCGATCGGGTCCCAGTTAGTGGCATCCTGACTACGTTGCCATTGATATTTGAGCGTGCCGAGACCGTCCGGATCGCTTAGCCCAGACACATTTGCGGTGAGGGTTTCGTCTTCCTTGGGCGTGCCGCCGATGGTTACCGTGCCGATGGGCGCTACGTTAACGCTTGGCACGGCAACCGTACCTGTACTGGTCAATACCTCTGCAGTGCCGTGAAGGTCGGTGTAGCCAGCGAGCACTCGAATGCGATAGCCCGCATCGCCGGTTGCAACGTCGTAGCTAGACTCGTCTGCCGCAGCAATGTCACTCCACGAGGTGCCGTTGGTGGAGCGCTGCCACTGATACGAAAAGGTATCGATGCGCAGCACTCCGTCCAGTACCCGAAGAATGCCGTCGTCGTCAGCAATGGCCGAGGTGTTGGCGAACAAGGTAGCACCCACCTGGACCGGACCGTCTACGACCAGCGCACCACTCGGGGCGTCATTCACGTTCTCAACGGGGGCTGAGCCAAGGCCGGGGAGTTCCTCTGCCGTGCCCCGCGCATCGGTGTAGCGCACCACAGCACGAACAGAGCGCCAAACCTGCGCATCGCCAAGAAGCAAGGTGGCGTTGCTGGCACCAGGAATATCCTGCCAAACCGCCGTGTCGCCTTCCATCTGCCACTGTATTCGCGTGGCGCCAAGTCCATCCGAATCGGCGAGCCCCGAGACCGTGACGGTGAGTGTCTGGCCCTCGCGCGAAACGCCCGCGACTTGCACGGTACCCGTGGGCAGGTCGTTGATGTTTCGGATCGGCTGCGTTACATCGCTGTTGATCGTTTCGAGGGTGCCGTGGCCATCGGTATATCGCACCTGTGCCCGAAGATATTTTCCAACCAGGGCATCTCCGGGGGTGATCGTGGCTGACGTAGCACCGGTTACCGCCGACCAGGTGGTTCCGTTGGCAGACGATTGCCATTCGTAGGTGAACGGCCCCAACCCATCATCGTCGGTCACGGTGCTGGACAGGCTCAGCGTGGCGTCCTCAATATGCGACCCCATGAGGCGCAGTTGCCCCTTCGGGGCGTCATTGACATTGGCTACCAAGCCTGATGGCAATGAAGTGGTGACTTCGCGATTACCGCGGCCATCAATAAAGCTAGCCTGCACCCTGAGTTTGAAACCCACTTCAGCGTCACCGGGGGTG
>CAIPNM010000189.1 GCA_903866395.1 uncultured bacterium | reverse complement strand
GAAGCCCGGCTCAACTCGGAATTTGGTCTTCTCGTGCCACGCAAGATCAAAAATGCCGCCGATGGGCCAGCCGTAGCCATCGACCACCCCGCGTTCAAGTGCGGTGTAAACCTCGCCCGGCGCAGTGGTGATCACTGTGGCGCCGAGCGCTTGAAAAAAGTCTCGGTACACCGGCGTGATACGGATCTTGAGGCCTGTGAGATCGGGCTTGTCGATCCGCTTGGTGAGATAGACGTGAAACGGCTGGCTCTCCACAAAGCGACCCAGATACTGCATGCCTCCCTTCTCGTTCCAGACCGCGTTGATCGCCTCGAAAGCGCCGTTTTTACGCTGCTCGGCAATCGGCATCTGGGTGAGTTTCAGGAAATCGGACTCCACCATGACATTGGTGTAGAACGCCCCCGTGTTGAGTGCTAGATCAATCACGCCCGAACGCACCGACTTACCCACCTCGAAGGTTGGGATCGCCTTGGGACCGCCGATGAAATTGATCTGCAACTGGCCTTTGCCTTCGGCGTTGACCTTGGCCGCCCAATCGAGGAGGCGCTTCACATACATGGAGTTCTCGGCAAAGCCGGTGCCGAGCTTCAATGTGACTTCCTGGGCAAGCGCGACGCCCGATGCGGCGGTGAAAGCAAGCGTAAGTGCTGCGGCGCGCAGCCATGAATACGTTCTCATTGTGCGATGTCTCCCGAGCGGAATGATTGTTTTGAACGCTACGTGACAGTTTGGAAGCCTCAGGATCGACTGTCAACGCACATGGCGCGTCGCCGGCTGCGGTAGGCTCACTCCGAACGGGCCCATCGTTTCGTGGCGCAGGGCATCACGCTTTCCGCCCTCATCAGATCAGGTTACAGTCGGACGTCCCCCCTGGAGTCTGCCCATGTCGCCTACCGTGTTTCGTCTGATCGAAGACGTGCTGCCACCGTCTCTCGCGCCGACCTACCTCGCCGCTGCAGCACGCGCCCTCTATGTGGTTGAGGGCTCACTCACCATTGAGTTTGAGGAAGGCGCGGCCCACCAGGGTGCCGACAGCGTCTGGATCGGAAGCGAGGCAGTCGCCTGCGTGGCAGGCCCCCAAGGCGCCCGAATCTGGCGCTGGGAACTGGTGGGATCGCATCCCGCATCGGATGGTTTGCTGCGTTCCAACCCGGGCGCCCAATCCACGCTCAAACTCGCAGCCCCCCTTGATCTTGATCCTGACCAACGCTGGCTGATGCGATGCGACCGGGTCAATTTTCCTGCAGGTGGCGTAGCGCTCACGCACGTTCATCAAGGACCTGGGATCCGCTGTTGTCTCAACGGCGAAATCACCATTGAAACTGGCGGCCATCGCGCGGTGCACGGTGCAGGTCAAGCCTGGCTCGAGATCGGACATGAACCGGTGCTCGCCCCAACGACCGAGCGCGAGCCCACATCATTCATCCGCTGCTTCCTCTTGCCTCGCGCCTGCAAGGGAAAGAGTTCAATTCGCTATGTGCGGGCGGCAGATGCTTCCAAACCCAAGTCGCAAACCTATCTGGTGTTTGGAGAGCGCTACATCGAACTGCCCCGGTGAGGTGGCTGGGGGACACGAGCGGTCGCTAAGACAGCTTCAGAATCCGGGCGGGGTGATCGTTGAAGGTACTGTCTCAAAAACTGGTGGGCAGAGGTCATCGACCAGCGGCTGAACCTCGCGCGGGAACCATCTTTCCAGGCGGGACGTAGCGCCGGTGCACGGGCACCTCGGCGCACCATACGTGACCCGGTAAACTCCGCCTTGGCAATCGTTGACGCACCGCAGGAAGTCAGCCCGGGCGCGCGCTTTAGGCGCAGGCAAACCTCATGGTGCGTATCTTTCCGGGGTTAAAAATGAAATCCGCTGCCAATATTGGGGGCTCACTCGCCCTGTTTGTCTGCTGGCTGCTCCTTGGCCAGATTTCGTACTACCCCGACGATGTGCTTGCCAGTGTTGCGCTGATCTGGCTGCCTACCGGTGCTGCGTTGGCAATTGTTAGCATCGTTCAACCTCAACGCGCACCCTGGCTGATTGCAGCCAGTGGAGTGGCAGCATTTTGCTACGCGCTCGGGGCGGATATGCCGCTCAAAACCGCCGTCATCGAAGGCCTTGGTGAACTGCTCGCGGTCACAGCGGGTGCGTCGCTGCTCCGCGCCTCGCGCGGCTGGTCCGACCCGAGACTGCGCTGGCTCGGGCTTGCGACGGCGTGCGGCGTGTCTGCGGCGATCGCGTCAACCGGTTTCGTAGTCGGCTGGATGGCGTCCGACCAGGACCTGTCCTGGGGAACAGCCTGGGTGATGTCTGCGGTTGGCGAGTGGGTCGGCGCCCTCCTGATCACGCCGTTGGTGCTGTCATTCGCCGCCTTCAGGCCCAAGCGCTCGGGTGGCATGCCCATGCTGAAGTTCGGTGGCGGCGGGCTCGCGTTTGCCGGCTTCCTTGTGGTGGCCACGCTCATCTTCCAGGGCGACGTCAACGACCGATTTGGGCACTCACTGGGGCCCACGCTCACGTATCTGCCACTTGCGCTTCTCATCGTCACATCCTTGGTTTGGGGGGAGCGCGGCGCTGCACTGGCGGTTGCGATCGGTGCCGCGCTGATGATCGGCTGGACCGCGTTGGGCAAAGGGCCGTTTGCTGCCAATGAAAACTTCCCCGGCGAAGCGCTGCTCGAAGTGCAGGCCTTCATTGTGGTGATCGCTTTGCTGACCGGTCTCATGCTCGCGCTCCAAGATCACACGGCGCGAGCGCTCGATACGGCCAGACGCTGGCAACTTCGCTACCTCAACGTTCTCGAGACAGGGGGGTTCGCCACCTTGTCCATCGATGCGCGCAACGGCCACTGCGATTGGAGCGAAAACGCGGCAGCACTTTTGGGCCGTCCGCCTGATGCCCATGTCACAGCACTCATCGAGCGCGCCGATCCGGCTGATCAGCCCATCATGCACAGTCAATGGCATCTGCTTAGGGATACGGGGCAATCGGACGTCAAATGGGTCTGGCCCGACGGCACTCACGCAACGCTCACCGCAGTCGCTGGACCAGACGGTCGAATTGAACTGCTCACCGGACTCCTCAGCAGGACCAGGCAGCGCTGACATGGGTCAACCCGCAGTCCTTCTCGTTCACGGCCTGGGCGGCACCCAGTACGACCTGGGCTCTATGCACAAGCGGCTGAAAAACGCCGGGTTCGTGACCCACTCGCTCACCCTGCCCGGACATGGCACCCGCCCAGAAGATCTGGCGCGCGTCCGCGCGGAAGACTGGGTCGATGCGGTCATGACCCGATACGCCGAGGTCGAGCGCGAGCACCAAGAATTGCACCTGATGGGCATGTGCATGGGCGCCTTGCTCGCAGCCGAGACCGCCAAGCGAACCGGTCATGGACGAAAAGGAAAGCTGGTGCTGCTCGCCCCGCCAATTTTCATCGACGGCTGGGCAACCCCCTGGTATCGGGGCATGCGAAAGCTGCTCTATCAGGTGCCGGGCCTACCGGCGCGCATGCGAGTCGAAGAAGAGGATCCGTTCGGAATCAAAAACGAGCAGCTGCGCGCTATTGTCAAGGCGAAGTTCGAGCGGGGCGAGAATTTTCACTACGTGTGGGTTCCGCTTGCTTGCGTGCGCGAGGTTGATCGATTGCGATCCTGGGTCATGAAAGACCTCGGAAAAATCGCCTGCGATACCTTGGTCGTTCACGCTCGGGAAGACGAACTCACGTCACTTCGCTCGGCTGATTTTCTTGCGCAGAACATCAACGCCGGGCCGGTCACGCGCGCCCGAGTGGTCGTGCTCGAAAACAGCTACCACATGGTGGCGGTCGACAATGACCGTGAAATTGTCGCGCGGAGCGTCCTCGATTTCTTCGGAGTCGCCACGGCCGCAATGGGCGGTGCAGTCGATGATCCCAAAATGTCACCAGCCGAGCAGTCCGATCTCGCTTCACGCGCGCTCCATGCCCTCCAAGCCGAGGGGCCCGCCGGCTTATGGTCGCTCGGCGTTCCCGATTTCTGCTGGTTTCAGCCTGGCCACAATCGGAGCAGCGGCGTATTTCGCGGCGGTAAAGGCGCCAAGCGCCTGGCGCAATGGGCTGGGTCGATCCGGTTTCGCGCACCAGGAACCCCGGTCCACAACGCCGGACTCGCGGTGGTACCCGCCACACTGATCAATTCCACACCGACTGCGCCAGGCAGTACAACGATTGCCTCAAGCGGCGTGCTGTCACTCGCCATGCGCGCGGGGAAACTCCTCGAAGCGCGCTGGTTTCCTGACGACGTTTCGCTTGAGGACGCCCACTTCGGCGGCGAACCCCAAACCGACGGACCGTCGCCTGCCGAGATCGCCTTCGAGCAGGCCTCCCGCGACGTCAAAACCTTCCCGAAGGCGCCTGACAACGACACGCTTCTGCAGTTGTACGCACTTTACAAGCAGGCGAGTGTCGGTGATGTCACGGGTGATCGGCCGAGCATCATGGATCCGGTAGGGCGGGCCAAATTCGATGCCTGGGAAGCGCTCCGCGGCAAGCCGTCAGCGCAGGCTATGGCTGAGTATGTCGCGCTGGTGAGTTCGCTCAAATCCCGCTGACCGTCGACAGCGGACGCTGCCGCGGTCCGTCGCCCGGCAGCTGTTCGCCCTTTGCTCGTGTAGAGGCCGTTATCCCGCTTTGCACCAGCCCGGCTCACCCTCGTTGCCAGTCAGGTACTGAAAGCATATAGTCTGGAATTGCATTCAATTTGAATCCAATTAGATTCAGACGGAGCCATGGCATCCAACCTTCGCGGAAGCAGCCAGGAGCGCGCCTACCGCTATATCAAGGCGCGAATCCTCGATCACCGCTTCCCGGTCAGCCACCGGCTGCGCGCCCAGGATCTCGCCGAGCAGATGGCAATCAGCCGTACCCCGGTTCGAGAGGCACTCGGTCGCCTCGAGCAGGAGGGGTTGGTCCGCCGGGAGGGGGGCTGGGGATTCGCCGTACGCGAGCTATCGCTTGCCGATGTCCTCGACTTGTTCGATGTCCGCGAGGCGCTCGAACTGCAAGCGCTTGCGGTGGCAATGCCACGGATCGAGGCCCGTATCAGCGCCAGGCTGCGCGAACACCTTGACGACAGCGAGGCGGCGCTGCTTGCGGGTCGCGCCACAGAATCCCTCCGCCTTGCAAGACGCTTTCACTCCGCCATTGCGCAGTCAGGCGGTAATGCCCTGCTCACTTCAATGCTCGAAGGCCTAAACGATCGTATTCACATGGTGGGCCTGTCGCTCGCTAAGCGCTTTCCCGATCGCCCTCGGGAGGTGCTGCAGGAGAATCGGGCTCTTCTCGATGCGATTGAGAAGGGTGATTCGCGGCGTGCAGCGAGGCTCCTTCGCCATCACATCCGACGCAGCCGCGAGCTGCTGGTGGGTGGCAACCGCTTCACGTCCTGAAGAGCAATCCGCCCCCGAGCCCGATCACCCACCGGCACACAATTTCAATCGGAGAAGCCCATGAGGCCAGCCAAACGTCACCTCATCGCAGCACTCGCCACCGGCACCCTGGCGCTCCTTGGTCCGCTAACGGCCAGCGCGCAGGAATTCCCAAGCCGCCCCATGAAGCTTGTGGCACCGCTGGCGCCGGGTGGCGCAACTGATCTGGTGGCCCGCGTTCTCGCCGAGCGCGCAGGAAAAATACTGGGTCAACCGATGGTGGTTGAAAACCGGCCTGGCGCGGGCGGAACAGTCGGTTCGGCGCTGGTGGTCCAGTCGCCACCAGACGGCCACACGCTGCTGATGGGCACGATTGGCACGCTCGCGATCAGTCCTGCGATGTACCCAAAGATGCCCTACGACACCGATCGTGACCTGACCCCGGTCGTGCTCGTGGCAGGCGGACAGTTCGCGCTTGTTGTTCACCCGTCGTTTCCAGCTCGAAACTTCGAAGAGTTCCTGGAGCAAGCCCGCGCCCAACCCGGCAAGATCAATTACGGATCAGCCGGCAATGGCAGCACGCTGCATCTTGGCATGGAACTACTCGCCTCCATGGCCGGACTGCGGCTCACGCACGTTCCCTACAAAGGCAGTGGTCCGCTAGTTACCGCTCTGGCTGCGGGCGAGGTACAGGTGGGTCTGCCAGACGTGCCCTCGGTCATGCAGTTCGTTCGCTCAGGTCGTCTGCGTGCGCTCGCCGTCACCGGCACACAGCGCGATCCCACTCTGCCCGACGTGCCCACCGTGACAGAGTCGGGCATCAAGGGCTATGACGTGGTGGTCTGGCTCGGCGTGATGGCGCCCGCACGCACGCCCCCCGAAATCATCAACCGCCTCAATGAGGCGATGGTCAGGGCCCTGCGTGAACCAGAGGTCAGCGCACGGCTCAAAGAATTCGGCATGCAGGTCTATGCCTCCTCGCCCAGCGAGTTCGCGCGGTTTCTTTCAGCTGAACGCGCGAAGTGGGAGCCAATCGTCAGAACCTCTGGTGCAACGATCAACTAGCCGAAACGCTCACGCCGCTGCAGTCCTTCACCGTTCGCTTCAGATCCTCGGAAAGTACGCAAATGCCCCACCCATTCACCCCACCTTCAGCCTCTTCTGCCGGTCAACCGCGCCGCCTCACCCCGCTGAATGATGAAAGCAGTTGGACTGCAAAGACCTTTAGCGGCTCCACTGACTGGATCCGAGTGCTCGAGCCTCATCACATCGAAGAGATCGACGCCGCCATCCGTCAGCTTGCAGAGCGCGGCATCACGCTGGACACCGTGCGTGCCGGCGATCTGCGGCTGCCTCGCCTTCAACCGCTTCTGCAGGAATTTCTCGACTTCGATATCAGTAAGCGCGGCTTCGGCATGATTCGCGGCTTTCCGGTACGCCGATACACCGTCGAGCAATGCGCCATGTTCTTCTGGGCGCTGGGCACCTGCATGGGAAAACCCGTATCCCAAAACGCAAACGGCGACCGACTTGGCGCTGTAAGAAGCAAGGGGCTCGATTTTCATGCCCTCAATGTTCGGGGCTACCAGACCACAGCGCGCCTTCCGTTTCACTGCGACCCCTCCGATGTCGTGGGTCTTCTGTGCATCAACAAGGGAAAGAGCGGTGGCCTGAGCTCGGTCATCAGCGGCATCTCAATGTACAACCGCGTGCTTACCGAGCATCCAGAGTATCTCGATCTGCTTTATCGCGGCTTCCGTTACGACCGTCGCGGCGAGGAAACCTTCTATCAAAAGAGCATCAGTGATCCGGTGCCGGTGTTCAGCTACACCGAGCCCGACCTCAGTATCCGCTATGTGCGTCAGTCCATGGAAACCGCGCAGCGCAAGCTCGGCCAGCCGTTCACCCCACAGGAACGCGAGGTGCTCGATTACATGGAAGAACTATCCCGACGGGAGTCGCTCGTGTATTCCATGATGCTCGAGCCTGGCGACATGCAGTTCTGCAATAACTACACGGTTCTCCATTCACGCACGGCCTACGAGGAAGACGCGGAGCACCCGCGCCATCTGATGCGGCTCTGGATCAAGGTACCCGGCGTCCGAAAACTTGCACCCGATCTGATTGAATACGACCCGGCATCAGGCTGGAGTCGTCGCGAGGGCATTCCGGCTCGGGATGCACCCATGCCCAAGGACCAGCCCGACGAGCTGGTGGCCGGCGGCACGGTTTAGCCTTATCGATCGGCGGGCAGTGTCAGCTCAGCGGCCAACCCGCCACTCGCAGCTGTTTCCAGCTGCAGCGACCCGCCGTACATCTCCGCAAGATCAACCACGATCGGTAGCCCTAGCCCGCTCCCTGGCCGTGACTCGTCGAGCCTCGCGCCTCGCCGCAGCACAAAGGCGCGCTGATCAGGATCGATACCGGGTCCGTCGTCCTCCACGCGAATGCCAACCACCACACCTTCACGAAGAATCGAAATTCGTACTTCTGATCGGGCACTCGCGCACGCGTTGTCGATCAGGTTACCCAACATTTCCTGCAGATCCTGCTCTTCGCCGGCAAACGCGGCATCGGCTCGCGTCGCCTGGACCACCATCGTGAGCGCTCGGTCAGCATGAATTTTCTTCATCACACGCATTAGTCTGTCCACCACCGGTCTTACTGGCGTGCGTTGCCCCGGTACCCGGCCACGCGCGGCGGCCTGTGCCCGAGACAGATGCCACTGAATCTGGCGCTGCGCGAGCTCGACCTGCTCGGACACCAGCACGGCCAATTCGCTCTCGCCCGCCTGACTTGATGCGTTTCTGATCACTGCAAGCGGCGTCTTCAAGCCGTGAGCGAGATCTCCCGCCTGGGTTCGCGCACGCGCCACCATCCTCGCGTTATGCTCAAGTACCGTGTTCAGGTCATCGACCAGCGGCTGAACCTCGCTCGGGAATCGTCCTTCCAGGCGGGGCGTAGCGCCGGTTCGCAGGCGCTGTAGCGACGCATGTAACGCTCTGAGAGGCGCGAGCCCCAGCCCCACCTGAGCAAGTGCCGCCAGGCACAACAGCGCACCGAGCCCCCCTAGCGAGGCCAGCAGCACGCCATCGAAATCGCGCAGCGCGGCCAGCGTATCGCGCGTGTCCGCAGCCACGAGCAGTCGCCACTCTGCAGGCAACGGCCGCGCGATGCGAATTGAGCGCTCGAGCACCCTCAGCCGCTCGCCCCTCGGTCCGTCCACATCATGGGCATGGAGATCTTCGCTGGGCGCGACCGCGCGAATCGGACCAAGCTGCGCGTCCCATAGCGAACGCGAGCGAAGCAGCGCATCGCGTCGGTTGCCGTCGGCAGCCAACCGGTCAAGCTGCCAGTAAAGGCCGGAGTAAGGACGTTCCCAGCGCGGATCGGAGAGCCGGCGCGTATCAACCAGAGGTTCTCCCGCCTCGTTGAAATCGAGCCGCGCGGTAACGTGGTCGATCTGTTGCGCGAGCGCCGTGTCAAGCTGACGTTGCAGTTCCGCGCTAAAGCGCCCGCTCAGCCACCAATAGGCTGCCGAGAGCGCGGCGAGCACCGTCACCAGCGTGATGACCAGCAATCGAACGCGCAGGGATCCAGACCGTTGACGCGGTTTCATGGTCGGGCGATGCGATAGCCCAAACCTCGGACGGTTTCGATCAGATCGGCAGAGAGCTTTTTGCGCAACCGAGCGACAAAAACTTCCACGGTGTTGGAGTCGCGGTCAAAGTCCTGCGCATAGACATGCCCGATCAGCTCGGCCCGGGAGACGACATCGCCGCAGCGATGCATCAGATATTCGAGTACCCGGTACTCATGGCTGGTGAGCGCGACGGCTACCCCCGCGTGGGTGACCTTTCCACTGCGGGTGTCCAGGGTCAATTCGCCATGGCGGAGCACCGGGTCGGCCAGCCCGACGGACCGTCTGATGAGTGCACGAAGACGCGCCAGGAGCTCCTCCATATGGAAGGGCTTCGTCATGTAGTCATCGGCCCCTGCGTCAATGCCGGCCACTTTTTCGGTCCAGTTGTCGCGCGCGGTGAGGATCAGAACGGGAACCGAACGCCCCGCTTCGCGCCAGCGTCTGAGAACGGTCAGTCCGTCAAGAAGCGGTAGCCCCAGGTCAAGCACCACCGCGTCATAGGTTTCGGTGTCGCCCAGGAAATGCGCATCACGACCGTTATCGCACTCGTCGACCACATAGCCCGCCGCCTCGCCTGCCTCGCGCAGCTGGCGTCTTAGCGTGGGTTCGTCTTCAACCACCAGAATGCGCATTGCGTTTTACTGTCTCAGCGTCGCGTGCGCTCGTCACGCCGCAATACCTCCCCCGAGCTCGCATCAATTTCGAGCTTGATCAGTTGGCGCCCTGTCTGCACGAGTTTGAGTTCGTAGATCCAGCGGCCGCCCTTGCGCTCGAGCTCGGCCTCGATCACCTGTCCCGGGTGATCGCGCTCGATTCGCTCGAGGATGGTTCGAAGTGACAGCACCTCGCCTGCCTGCAGGGCAGCGCGAGCACGATCCTGATCCGACCCGGAGGCGGTTGTCAGAACAGGGGAAGCCGCCAGAGCGGCGAGCAGGAGTAGATGCGTGGTTTTCATGCCGCCATGCTGACAAAACGAACCTGAACGGCAGCTGAACGCGCGGTTCAGGTTCAGTTCACGGCGAGGCGCAGACACTGCCTGCTCCTTCAACGCTGTACAGATGTTTCATGAAACCAAGTTTACCGATCCTTGCGAGGATCCTGCCTGGCGCCGGCCGAACGCTCAGCGAAAGGGGCAATTCGCCCTTCCCTTCCGTGCACCCTTCCGGGGCTAGCCGACTGACGGTCGACGCGCCGACCCGTGTTTTCCACTGGCTGTTCGCGCTGAGTCTGGTGGGTGCCTATTTGACCGGCGACAGCGAGTGGTGGCGCTCGTCGCACATCGCGTTCGGCTACATGATGATTGCATTGGTCACTTTCCGTCTGATTTACGGGCTGATCGGCCCGCGCCATGTCCGTCTGAGCGCACTGCTGAAACGCGCAAGCGGCTGGTCGGCGTGGGTGGAAGCGCTCAAGCCTGGTCAGCGTACCGCCGGTCGCCTCACCCCCCAGTTGCAGCACCTGTTCACCGCAAGCGTGGTGCTGTTGTTGATGGTGTGGATCGTGCCGGTATTCG
>CAIPNM010000188.1 GCA_903866395.1 uncultured bacterium | reverse complement strand
GTCAGCGTCGAATTGATTTACGGTCACGCTTGGTGCCCGCCGGAGCGGCGCTTGCCCGACGGACTTGCGCCGATCCGGGTGATTCCCCGTGGCGGCCGTTGAGCGCAATTTGCCGCCTCTCTGGGCGAGCGCCTATAATCCTCCGTACACCGGTGGTCTGATTCGAAAAAAGATTCGAGTTTCATGCAGTACGAATGGCACTATCACGTCCGGAGCCAGCAGCATTTCTGGACGCTGCGCCGCAACTGCGTGCTGTCGCCTTCTCAACTCGCAATCTGGTTCGGCTCTCTCTCAGCGGTGTCCCTGGGGATTGCAGCCGCCTTTGCAGTCGTCGGTGCCTGGATGGTGGTGCCGTTCGCGCTGATCGAGGTGTCGGTTCTGGGCCTGGCTTTCTTCTGCTATGCGCGCCATGCGGGCGACTATGAGCGGATCGAGGCCGGACCGGGCTGGCTGCGGGTTGAGGCAAGCCACGGCGCGAATCTTCGCGTCGAAGAAGCAAGTCCACCCTGGGTGCGCGTCGATTACCGAGGGCGATCAAGGGATCCGATCGTGCTCGTAGCAGGACGACAGAAAATTGCGGTGGGACGGTTCGTTCCCGATCATCGCAAGCCCGCGCTGGTTGAAGAATTGCGCGGTGCGCTGTCGCAGGGGTAGGCGGGTGACGGGTTTCCGTGTCTCGAGCTTGGAAGAGAGCAATGGCTGACATACTCAAGAAGGGTGCGCTTCGCACGGCGGTTGCCGCGCTTGCGTGCATGACAACCTCTGCAGCCTGGGCAGTCAAAGACATGCCCGGCGGGCCGATGGTCAACCAGTGGAATCTGGCCGAACCGGCCAACGCGATCGCGCGCGGCCAGATCTGGCTTCACGAAATGCTGATGTGGGTCTGCGTACTGATCTTCATCGGCGTGTTCGCGGTCATGTTCTATTCGATCTGGGCGCACCGGAAGTCGCGTGGCGCCAAATCGGCCGACTTCCATGAAAGCACCACGGTTGAAATCGTCTGGACGGTGGTGCCGTTCCTGATTGTGGTGGGTTTAGGCATCGCCGCCACAGGCGAGTTGATTGCGCAGAAGGACACCTCCAATCCCGACCTCACGGTCAAGGTCACGGGCTACCAGTGGAAATGGGGCTACGACTACCTGAAGGGCGAGGGCGAGGGCGTTGCATTCCTGTCCAACCTCGCAACGCCGCGCGAGCAGATCGAGGATCGCAATTACCCCGACGCCCGGGCCAAGCGCGAGGCCAACCCCACCTACCTCATGGAAGTGGACAATCCTCTGGTGGTGCCGGTCGACAAGAAAGTCCGGCTTGTCATCACGGCAAATGACGTGATCCACTCCTATTACGTCCCGCGCCTGGGCATCAAGCAGGACGCGATCCCCGGGTTCATTCGCGACACCTGGTTCCGGGCCGACAAGCCTGGCGTCTATCGCGGCGCCTGCACCGAGCTCTGCGGGAAAGACCACGCCTTCATGCCGATCGTGGTCGAGGCCAAGAGCGAGGCCGACTACAAAAAGTGGGTCGACGAGAAGAAAAAGGAAATGCTCGCCCGGGCCGATGACCCCAACAAGGAATGGGCGCTTGCCGACCTGTCCGCGCGCGGGGAAAAGGTCTATGCCGCCAACTGCGTAGCCTGCCATCAGGCTAACGGCAAGGGTGTGGCCGGCGCGTTCCCTGCACTCGAAGGGTCCAAGCTGGTGTTGGGCAAGCGCGATGACCACATTGCCATCATGCTGAACGGCAAGGCTGGCACCGCCATGGCCTCCTTCAAAGGCCTCTCCGATACCGAGCTTGCTGCCGTCATCACTTATGCCCGCAACGCCTGGGGCAACAAAGCGGAAGACAATCTGGTGCAGCCGCAAGCTGTCAAGGCGGCGCGGAAGTAGTTGCCGGCAGGCAGCAATCGGTTCCCGGCAACGATCAAGGATTCAAGCAGGAGTCACACGATGAGCGCAGTGATCGGTCACCACGATGACCATTCCCACGACCACGCCCACGACCACCCCACCGGCTGGCGGCGCTGGCTCTACGCCACCAACCACAAAGACATCGGCACGATGTACCTGTGGTTCTCGTTCGCGATGCTGATCGTGGGCGGTCTCAACGCGCTCCTGCTTCGCACCGAATTATTTCAGCCGGGCTTGCAGATCGTGAGCCCCGAGTTCTTCAACCAGCTCACCACCATGCATGGCCTCATCATGGTGTTCGGCGCCATCATGCCGGCGTTCGTGGGTTTCGCGAACTGGCAAATTCCGCTCATGATCGGCGCCTCCGACATGGCGTTCGCGCGCATGAACAACTTCAGCTTCTGGCTGTTGCCACCTGCGGCGCTCCTGTTGGTAGGGTCCTACTTCGTACCGGGCGGAGCCACAGCGGCGGGCTGGACCATCTATGCGCCGCTGTCGGTGCAGATGGGCCCCGGTATGGATCTGGCCATTTTCGCGCTCCATATCTTGGGCGCGAGCTCCATCATGGGCTCGATCAACATCGTCACCACCATCCTCAACATGCGCGCCCCAGGCATGACGCTCATGAAGATGCCGCTCTTTGTCTGGACCTGGCTCATCACCGCCTACCTGCTGATCGCGGTGATGCCGGTGCTGGCGGGTGCCATCACCATGCTGCTCACTGACCGCCACTTCGGCACCTCGTTCTTCAACGCTGCGGGCGGCGGCGATCCGGTGATGTTCCAGCACATCTTCTGGTTCTTCGGTCACCCCGAGGTTTACATCATGATTCTGCCGGCCTTCGGCATTGTGTCGGAGATCATCCCGACCTTTGCACGCAAGCGCCTGTTTGGCTACAGCTCCATGGTGTATGCCACGGCATCGATTGCCATCCTGTCCTTTATCGTCTGGGCGCACCACATGTTCACCACGGGCATGCCGGTCACCGGGCAGCTCTTCTTCATGTACGCCACCATGCTGATCGCCGTGCCCACCGGCGTGAAGATCTTCAACTGGGTGGCCACCATGTGGCGCGGTTCCATGACGTTCGAGACGCCGATGCTCTTTGCCATCGGCTTCATCTTCGTGTTCACGATGGGAGGCCTCACCGGCATCATTCTCTCGGTGGCCCCGCTCGATATCGCGCTACACGATACCTACTACGTGGTGGCGCACTTCCACTACGTGCTGGTGGCGGGCTCGCTTTACGCGCTCTTTGCGGGCACCTACTACTGGCTGCCCAAGTGGACCGGCCACATGTACGACGAGCGGCTGGGCAAGTGGCATTTCTGGATGTCGCTCATCTCCTTCAATCTCACCTTCTTCCCGATGCACTTCCTGGGGCTGGCGGGCATGCCGCGTCGCTATGCCGACTATCCGATGCAGTTCGCCGACTTCAACGCCATCGTGACTGTGGGAGCGTTCTGGTTCGGGCTGTCGCAGCTCATCTTCCTCTGGGTGATCATCAAGTGCATCCGCGGGGGCGAGAAGGCGGCGGACAATCCCTGGGGCGCAGCCGATGGCCTAGAGTGGACCATCCCCTCGCCCGCCCCGTTCCACACCTTCGAGACCCCACCTGTTGTGAAGTGACGTCGTGGCGACTACCGTGAGCGCAGACCCTTCAGCCAACCGCCCGAGCAACCTGCGAACCGCGCTGGTGCTCGCCTCGATCGCGCTGGTGTTTTTTGCCGGCGTGATCGCAAAACACTGGCTGTTTGGCGGCTGATTCAATCCGTCATGACAACGCCTGATCCCGCCTCCACGCAAGCCCCCGCTGGGCGGGTGTCCCGTGGCATGAATGTCCAGATGCTGGGCAAGCTGGTGATCATGGCGGGGCTCATGTTCGGGTTCGGTTATGCGCTGGTGCCCATTTATCAGGCCATCTGCGAAATCGCCGGCATCAATGACCTCACCAAGCGCGACAAGGGTGCAGAGGAATTCGCTCGTAACACCCAGGTCGACCGTAGCCGTAAGATCACCATTGAGTTCGACGCCAACAGTCGCGGGGCGTGGCTCTTCAAGCCCGAAGTCAATGCACTCGAAGTTCATCCTGGCGAGCTGGTCACCGTGGTCTACGACCTGGTCAACACCCGCGCAGTGGCTACCGCTGGGCAGGCCATTCCAAGCTACGCGCCGCAGCAGTCTTCGCCCTACTTTCGAAAGCTCGAGTGCTTCTGTTTCAAGCAGCAGGCGCTCGACCCCAGCGAAACCCGCAAGTTCCCGGTGGTGTTTGTCATCGATCCCAAGCTTCCCCGTGACGTCAACACCATCACGCTGTCCTACACCTTCTTCGAAGTCGGCGGATTGGCGCCGAAGGCGGGAGGCTGAGCGTCGATGAACCGCGCCGCTCAGGGTCAATCGGCCGCGTCCGATACGCCCGTGGCCAGTGGGCAGGCGCACTCGTTGGCTGTTGACGCGCAGGCGGGTTCAGCGACCACCCGCGAGGCGGGACTGTTTGAAACCGCGCGTGCGGTGCTGTGGTCGTTTTTTGGGGTTCGGGGGCGCCGCGAGCACGAACGCGATGCTGTGCGCCTGAACCCCCTTTATGTGATCCTCATGGGAATCGCGCTGGCAGCAGCCTTTGTGCTCGGGCTCGTCACGTTGGTTCGATTCGTAGTGTCCTGACTTAAGAATTTTCCAGGGAGAAAACAATGGCTGCCGGAGCCCACTCTCAAGCGCCTTACTACTTTGTTCCCAGTCCCTCGCATTGGCCGGCGGTGGGCTCAGTTGCCCTGTTGTGCTTTGGCTTCGGCATGTCCGGGTGGGTGAACGGCGCGGCCTACGGGCCCTGGCTGTTCGCGTTGTTTCTGGCGATTCTGGTCTTCATGATGGTGGGCTGGTTTGGCGCGGTGGCCTCCGAGTCCGAGTCCGGCATGTACAACCACCGGGTCGATACGGCCTTTCGCTGGTCAATGGGCTGGTTCATCTTCTCCGAGGTGATGTTCTTTGCTGCGTTTTTCGGTGCGCTTTACTACGCGCGAACCATCAGCATGCCGTGGCTGGGCGACCTCGATCACAAGTCGGTTCTTTGGCCAGACTTCCAGGCCGTTTGGCCCAATCTCGGGCCTGCGGGCGTGGTCGACACTTTCCAAACCATCGGTCCGTGGCCCATCCCCACCATCAACACCGCGCTCCTACTCGCCTCGGGTGTCACGCTCACGATCGCGCATCATGCGCTCAAGGAAAGCCGGCGCGGTTCGGTGGTGTTCTGGTTGTTCGTCACCATCCTGCTCGGTGCCGTGTTCCTGGCCTTCCAGGCCTATGAGTACATGCACGCCTATCAGGACCTGAACCTCAAGCTCACGTCGGGTGTGTTCGGCTCCACCTTCTTCATGCTCACCGGCTTCCACGGATTTCATGTGACCGTGGGTGCGATCATGCTGGCGGCGGTGCTGTTCCGGCTGCTGAAGGGCCACTTCACCTCCGAGAACCACTTCGCGTTTGAAGCGGCTGCCTGGTACTGGCACTTCGTTGACGTGGTGTGGCTGGGGCTTTACGTCGTTGTCTACTGGCTTTAATCGGTTCGTCACAGCCCGATAACGGGCGTGGTTGATTCAGGGGCGCCGTGGGCGCCCCTGATTACTTCAGGCACCCTGGAAGCGGTTGCGATGCGCTACCGAGCCGGACCGACCGGCACCCCGGTGCTCTGAATCCAGCCAAGCTGGTGTGCGATCAGGATGAAGATGAACAGCGCCACCGAAAAACCGACCCGCAGCGCCAGTGCGCGAACGGTGTTGTGAGTGCGGCCTTTGTCTCGGATCATAAACACCATGGCCGACCCCAGGCTCGCAATGATCAGCACAAACGCGATCACGATGATGATTTTCAAGACAGGGCTCCGCCGATCGAAGCCCAGAATTGTAGGCGCACGGAATTGCCGCGACTGAAACTAAAGGGCATTGCCCTGCTGCCCTCGATCGCCGCGCTTTTGCTGGTGGCGCTCACGGTCTCGCTCGGCAACTGGCAAACGCGCCGCGCAGAGGAAAAGATCGCGCTGCAGGCTGAACGCGATCAGGCGGCTGCGCGAGCGCCGGTGATGCTCGACGCGCGCGCGCTGGCTGCGCCCGATGCGTTGCTCGGGCGTCGCGTGATCGCAGAGGGGCGCTTCCTCGAGCGGTATTCGGTTTTCATCGATAACCGCAGCTACCGCGGCCAGGCTGGGTTTCATGTCCTCACGCCGTTTCGGCTCGAGGGCCTGCCTCAAACGATCCTGGTGCTGCGGGGCTGGGTGCCACAGGATCCGGCTGCGCGCGGCCGCCTGCCCACGCTCGTGACACCGGCAGCGCCGGTGCGTATCGAAGCGCTCGCGCAGCGCGACCTCGATCAGGTACTTGAACTCATGAAGGCCGCGCCGCCGGGACCCGAAGATCGGCTTTGGCAGAACGCGAGCATCGCAGCAATGAGCCAATGGTCGGGTCTTGCGCTGCTTCCCATCGTGCTCCGTCAGACCACCGAGGCACCGGTGCCACCCGACGTGGCGCCGGGGCGTTCGGGGTCGTCCTCAGAAAGCCCGGCGCCCTCCCAGGCGGGCCAGGTGGTGCCCACCGCGAGTCCCGCGCCGTCGGCGCTGACCCTGGTGCGTGATTGGCCTAGCCCCGGAGCGGGCGTGGACAAACATCGCGCCTACGCGTTTCAGTGGTATTCGATGGCGGTGCTGGTGACCTTTCTCTGGTTCATATTTTTCTGGCGCTCGCGCCAACCCCGATCATGACAACGACTTCATCGCCCCCGGTGCCTGCGGTTTCTCGCGGCCGACTCAAACTGATTCTGGTGCTGCTCGTCTGCGCTGCGCCGGTGCTTGCGTCTTACTTCACCTACTACGTCATCCGGCCAGACGGTCGGGTCAATTATGCGGATCTGATCGAGCCGCAACGCCCCGTGGGCGACACGATGGTTCAGCATCTCGATGGCACTGCCGATACCCTCGCGAGCCTGCGCGGGAAGTGGGTGCTGGTCGCAGCCGCCTCGCCCGCGTGCGAGCCCGCCTGCAGCAGCGCGCTCTACAACATCCGGCAGGTTCGACTCACCACCGGCCGCGAACGCGAGCGGGTGGAGCGCCTGTGGCTCCTCACTGAGCCGGGCGAACCCGATCCGGCGTTACTTACACAGCATGAAGGACTGATCGTTCGTCGGATCGCCGCGGAATCACTGACCCGCTTTGAACCGGCGACTGGCGGCCGCAGCACCGACCATATTTTCATCATCGACCCGATGGGCAACCTGATGATGCGCTTTCCCGCGCAGCCCGACCCCAGTCGGATGAAAAAGGATCTCATCAAATTGCTTCGCGCATCACGCATCGGATGATTGAATGAATGCTTCGTCTGCTTCCCTATCGGGCGCGGGTCGCGCGCCGGCGTATCGTAGGCTGATCGGTTTCACCGCTGCGCTTACGCTTGCGCTCATCATGTTGGGTGCATGGGTACGCCTCACCGATGCCGGGCTCGGCTGCCCCGATTGGCCTGGCTGCTACGGCAAGCTCACGCCCACCCAGGCCAAGTCCGACATTGCCCGAGCGGTGGTCGAACAGGGCGGTGAGCACGGCCCGGTCTCCATGGGCAAGGCCTGGCGCGAGATGGCTCATCGCTATGTGGCCTCGGGTCTGGGCCTCCTCATCATTGCCATTGCCGTAATGGGTTGGCGCGCGCGCCGCCGGCTTGATCAGTCACCGGTGCTGCCGATCGCCCTGGTGGGCGTGGTGATCATGCAGGGGCTCTTTGGCATGTGGACGGTTACGCTACTGTTGAAGCCTGCGGTCGTTACGCTCCATCTCGCGGGCGGCATGCTCACCTTCGCCTTACTCATCTGGCTCTGGCAGCGGCAGCAGCCGCGTTGGTCGGCGGTGGACGAACGGGCGCTCGCGCGGCTCCAGCTCCTCGCGCGAGGGGCGCTCGCGCTCGTGGCACTACAGATCCTCCTGGGTGGCTGGACCAGCACCAACTACGCCGCGCTTGCCTGCACCGATCTTCCGAGGTGTCAGGGCCGGTGGTGGCCCGAGATGAACTTCGAAGACGCCTTTCACGTATTCAGAGAACTCGGCCGCACCGATAACGGCGAATTCCTGCCCGCGCAGGCGCTCACCGCGATTCACCTCATGCATCGGCTGGGCGCAATCTGTGTCTCTGCCTGGCTGGGTCTGCTTGCCTGGCGTGTGATGAAGGTGCCTGGGACCCGCGGTTTCGGTCTTGCGCTCTTACTCATGCTGGCGACGCAGTTTTCGCTGGGGCTCTCCAATGTCTGGTTCAGTCTGCCAATCGCGGTGGCGGTGGCCCATACCGGCGGCGCGGCCGTGCTGCTCGCGCTGGTCGTGGTGCTAAACTTCCGGGTCGCGCAAGCACGGTTGACACACTGAGCGGCGGGGCCCCGAGGCCCCGTGGTTTATCGGCCCGATCATCCGGCTTTGCCCAACGCACCCCCCTCGGTCGTCCTGCCATGCAACTGACCCGAAACGCACCCGCCAGCTGGCGATACATCGCGATGCAGTATTTCGCGCTCACCAAGCCGCGTGTGGTGCTGCTTGCCG
>CAIPNM010000187.1 GCA_903866395.1 uncultured bacterium | reverse complement strand
GCGGGCGGCGCTCGCGGAACGCTACTTCGATGCGGCTGCCGATGCGGGGCTCGCGGAGCTGGGCGTGGGTCTGCCGCCCCGCGCTGACCCCGCTGGGGCGCTCACCAACTGGCACATGTTCCAGGTTGAGCTACCGGTCGACCAGATTCGCGGGGCACGTGCAGCCGTCATGCAGGCGCTACGCGCACGCGGCATCGGCTCGGGGGTGCACTATCCGGCGCTTCATCTCTTCAAGTTTTATCGTGCTCAGGGCTGGCGCGAGGGAATGCTGCCGCACACCGAAAGGCTGGGGCGCTCGCTTCTCACGCTGCCGCTCTTTCCGACGATGAGCGACACTGACCCAGCACGCGTGGTATCCGCGCTGGTGGCGGTGATGGGTGAACTCTCATGAGTCGCACGCCCGAAATCTCGGTCATCATTCCCGTCTATAACGAAGAGCGGGTGCTGCCGCGGCTCTTTGAGCGGCTCTACGCCGCGCTCGATGCCACTGGCGAGTCCTATGAGGTGGTGTTCGTCAACGATGGTAGTCGCGATGCCTCGGCGCAGCTTCTGGCCGCGCAGTTTCGCGCCCGGCCCGATGTCACCCGCGTGGTGCTCTTTAACGGCAACTTCGGCCAGCACATGGCGATCATGGCGGGGTTCGAGCATGTTCGTGGGCAGATCGCGATCACGCTCGATGCCGACTTGCAGAATCCGCCCGAGGAGATTCCGCGGCTGGTGGCAGAGATTCGCGCCGGTCATGATTACGTGGGCACCATCCGGCGCCAGCGCGAGGACAGCGCCTTCCGACGAATTGCCTCACGCGCGATGAACGGACTGCGCGAGCGCATCACCCGCATCGAGATGACCGATCAGGGGTGCATGCTGCGCGCCTATGACCGCGCGCTGGTCGACACCCTGAATGCCTGCCAGGAGGTCAACACCTTCGTGCCAGCGCTCGCCTACACCTTTGCCGCGCGGCCCACCGAAATTGTGGTGAGCCATGAGGAGCGGTTTGCGGGCGAGTCGAAGTATTCGCTCTATCAGCTCGTGCGGCTCAACTTTGATCTGATGACCGGTTTTTCGATCGTGCCGCTACAGTGGTTCTCGCTCGCGGGCATCGTGTTGTCGCTGGGCGCGGGGGGACTCTTTGCGCTCCTTCTGGTGCGTCGCTTCATGCTGGGTGCCGAGGTGGAGGGTGTGTTTACGCTGTTTGCGCTCCAGTTCTTCTTCATCGGAATCGTGCTCTTCGGAATCGGCCTGATGGGCGAATACGTGGGCCGCATTCAGCAGGAGGTGAGAAGGCGGCCGCGTTATCGTGTGAGCGCGGTGCTTGAGGCGCCGCCCGCCGAGGTCGCCGCGGCAAGGTCCGAGCAAGGGGTGCGCGGGTGAGGGCGGTCGTGTTTGGCTATTCGAATGTCGGTGACCGATGTCTGCGCGTGCTGCATGCGGGCGGTGCCGAGGTGGGGCTGGTGGTGACGCATCGAGATCACCCGGGCGAGACGCTCTGGTTTTCGCGCGTGGCCGATACGGCGGTCGAGCTGGGGTTGCCGGTGGTCTATGCCGAGGATCTGGATGCGCAGGCGCTTGCCGCGCAGGTGGCGGCCGCCGCACCCGAGGTGATCTTCTCCTTTTATTTCCGCTCGATGCTGCCGTCTTCGATTCTCGAGTCTGCGCGGCTCGGTGCCTTCAATATGCACGGGTCGCTATTGCCTCAGTTTCGCGGCCGTGCGCCCACCAACTGGGCGGTGCTCAAAGGGGCGACCGAAACCGGCGCGACCCTCCACCGCATGGTGGCCAAGCCCGATGCGGGCACCATCGTGGATCAGTGTGCGGTACCGATCTTGCCCGATGACACGGCGCGCCAGGTGTTTGACAAAGTCTGCGTGGCGGCCGAATGGGTGCTGTGGCGAAGTCTGCCCGCGATCGCCGCCGGGTGCGCACCCGAGCAACCCAACGATCTGTCGCAGGGCAGCTATTTCGGTGGTCGCAAGCCCGAAGACGGCCGTATCGACTGGACGCAGTCCGCGACCGATGTCTACAACCTGATTCGCGCGGTGGCCCCGCCGTATCCGGGTGCGTTCACCGAGTGTGCGGGCCGCCGCCTGATCGTGGCCGAAGCACGGCGTCGTACGGCGCCGCTATCCCAGCCTGCGGCCGCACCAGGCCTTGCGGTCGACGAGGGTTGCATGGTGGGCGTGTGCGGCGACGGCGGCCTGATCGATATCCGAGTGTTGCTCGAGAGCGGGCGCAGCGTGGACGCTGCCACGCTTGCTGCCTGGCTCAACCTTTCCGGACCTCCCCCATGAAAAAAGTTCTGATCCTTGGCGTCAACGGCTTTATCGGTCATCACCTGACCGAGCGCATCCTGTCCGGCACCGACTGGCATGTGTATGGCATGGACATGTCGGACCATCGTCTGGGCGATCTGGTCAGCCATCCCCGCATGCATTTCTTTGAGGGCGACATCACGATCAACCGGGAGTGGATCGAATATCACGTTCGCAAGTGTGATGTGATCCTGCCGCTGGTGGCGATTGCCACACCGGCCACCTATGTGCGTGAGCCGCTTCGCGTGTTCGAACTCGATTTCGAGGCTAACCTGCCGATCGTGCGCGCCGCGGTCAAGTATCGAAAGCATCTGGTGTTCCCGTCCACCTCCGAGGTGTATGGCATGAGCACCGATACCGAATTTGATGCCGAGCGCTCTAACCTGGTGTACGGCCCGATTAACAAGCCACGCTGGATTTATGCCTGCAGCAAACAGCTGATGGACCGGGTCATTCATGCCTACGGCCAGGAGCAGGGCCTCACTTACACGCTTTTTCGGCCCTTCAACTGGATCGGTCCGGGGCTGGATTCGCTCTTTGAGAGCAAGGAGGGGAGCTCTCGCGTGGTCACGCAGTTTCTGGGGCAGATCGTTCGGGGCGAGCCGATCCAGCTGGTCGACGGCGGCGCGCAGCGGCGCGCGTTTGCCGATGTATCAGATGGGGTGGATGCGCTCATGCGGATCATCGCCAACGAGGGGGGCGCTGCCAGCGGCCGCATCTTCAACGTGGGCAATCCCGACAATGACTATTCGGTGCGCGAGCTCGCCGAGATGATGTTGAAAATCGCCGCCGACTATCCCGAATACGCCGAATGGGCCCAGCGCACCACGCTGGTGGATACCTCCTCGGGGAGCTTTTACGGCGCGGGTTACCAGGATGTGCAGACCCGTCGGCCGCGAATCGATGACACCATGGCAGCGCTCGGCTGGGCGCCCAAGGTGGCGATGGAGGCCTCGCTTCGCCGCATCTTCGAGTACTACCGGAGCAAGGTGGTCGAGGCGCGGGCACTGCTCGACAAAGCGGGCTGAGGCGCTCGCGCGGGGCTTGCCGTCATGGCTCGGATTGCGCTCAAGGTGGATGTCGATACGCTGCGCGGGACGCTGGAAGGCGTGCCGCGGCTTCTTGACATGTTCGCCAGGCGCGGCGTGCGGGCCACCTTTCTTTTCAGCGTCGGTCCCGACCACACGGGTTGGGCGCTGCGGCGCGTGTTCCGGCGTGGCTTTCTCTCCAAGGTCTCGCGCACATCGGTGGTCCGTCACTATGGGCTCCGTACACTTGCGTATGGCGTGCTGATGCCGGGCCCGGATATCGGGCGGCAAGGCGTGGCGCCTATGCAGCAGTGCCTGGCCGAGGGCCATGAATGCGGCCTCCATGCCTGGGATCATGTTTACTGGCAGGACAATGTTCGGGCGCGGGATGCGTCCTGGACGCGAGCGCAGATGACCCGCGGCTACCACCGGTTCTGCGAGGTCTTCGGTGCGCCGCCCGCCATGCACGGGGCGGCCGGCTGGCAGGTGAATGCTCATGCGTTTGCGCAGATCGATGACTGGGGTATGACCTATGCGTCGGATGGTCGGGGCGGTGCGCCCTACCGGCTGTCGATCAACGGTGGGACCTGCGCGCATGTGCAAATTCCCACCACGCTTCCCACCTTCGACGAGCTGATCGGAATCGACGGTGTGAGCGAGGAGAGCGTCTACCTGCCGCTTTTGGCGCGCACTGCGGGTGACACCGACCAGGTGTTCACGCTTCATGCCGAGCTTGAAGGCGCGCTTCTCGCGCCCGCCTTTGAGCGGCTGATCGATGGCTGGCTCGCCCAAGGCCATAAGCTGGTGCCGGTGGCGGCGCTTGCGCGGACGCTCGATATCGCTCGCTTGCCCGTGAAGGCGCTTGCCTGGGGCGAGGTGCCCGGTCGTAGTGGCGAGCTGATGGTGGAGCCGGGCAACGCCTAGCGCGCCCCTGGAGTACCGACCCCCGGAACGTCCAACCTCCCGTACCCATCGGAGCCTTCTCTCGTCACGGAGTACTGCCCATCATGGCCAAGGATTTCACTGAGCTCGAAGACAGTAACCGGTCGGGCAACCCCGACCTTCATCAGGTGTCTGATCCGGCGCGACGGCGTGTGTTGGGCGCGGGCGGGGCGAGTCTGCTCTTTGCACAGCTTGCGGGCGGATGCGCAAGCGTTCCGGCGGCGGGCGAGCGCGCTTCGGCCGTGCGCGGACGACCCGGTTTCGCGCCGATCGCACCGGGCGCGGGAGACCGACTGGTGGTGCCCGAGGGGTATGTGGCCCAGGTGATCGCGCCTTGGGGAGAGCCGGTCGGTATTGCAGGCCAGATGCCGGCGTTCCGGCCGGATGCGTCCAACCCAGCGGGCGATCAGGCCGTGCAGCTCGGTATGCATCACGATGGGCTGCACTTTTTCCCGCTCGAGGGCCGCAGCGACCGCGGGCTCATTGCGATGAACCATGAGTACACGGACGATGGCCTGCTGCACCCGGACGGGCTGGCCCACTGGTCGGCCGCGAAGGTTCGAAAGAGCCAGGCAGCGCACGGGCTCTCGGTGATCGAGGTTGAGCGCATGGCCGATGGCAGCTGGCGGATGGTGCGGCCGTCACGTTATGCCCGACGCGTCACGATGGCCACCGCGCATGCAGTGGGCGGGCCGGCCGCGGGCCACCCCATGATGCGCACGGCTGCCGATCCAGCGGGCATGCGAGTGCTCGGCACGCTCAATAACTGCGCTGCCGGTATGACGCCATGGGGCACCTATCTGTCGGGCGAGGAGAACTTTGCAGTGTATTTCGACGCGGGCCGCTCGCTGTCGGCGCATCACCAGCGCTGGGGCCTGCGCGAGAAAAGCGGTTACCGCTGGGCAGAGTTCGATGAGCGGTTCAATGTCCAGAAGCACCCCAATGAGCCCAACCGTTTTGGCTGGGTGGTGGAGCTTGATCCGCTCGACCCCACATCAACGCCGGTCAAGCGCACCGCGCTCGGACGAGCGGCGCACGAGGGCGCATGGGTGGCCGTGACGCGGGAGGGCCGGGCGGTGGTGTACTCGGGTGAGGATGCCCGCTTCGAGTACCTTTATCGGTTTGTGAGCCGAGATGCGATCCGTCCAGCCTCGCCGGGGGTGTCTGCGGCGCGTGCCAATCGCGACCTGCTCGATCACGGCACGCTGTATGTTGCGCGGTTCGATGCCGACGGCACCGGGCGCTGGATTCCGCTCGTGCACGGCGTGGGTCCACTGGTGGCCGCCAATGGCTTTGCCGATCAGGCCGAGGTGCTGATCAAGGCGAGGCAGGCCTCGGATGCGGTCGGTGCCACCCGCATGGATCGACCCGAATGGGTG
>CAIPNM010000186.1 GCA_903866395.1 uncultured bacterium | reverse complement strand
GACCCGTCGAAAGTCGAGAAGATGCTGCCGCGTATCGAGGCGCTCTCGCGGCCGATGGCCCGCTTTGTGACCGCGGAGCCTGACCAGAACTGGCTCCGTGTGGACCTTGAGCCTTCGATGCGCTCACTCATTACCGATAAGCCGCTCGGGGTTCGAAACCGAAACCGCGGGGCGGTCTCACTCGTTTCGCGTTCCTCGGTGGTATTCGTGGCCGAGGTTGAGCTTCGCGAAGATGACACTGGAATCGCGCTCCGGGAGTTACCGGTTGAGCGGGTGATGGAGCTTCAGGCTGCAGCGCTTGATGACCAGTGGCTGCTGCTCGAGCATCCGGAATTCTGCGCGATGGGTCCGTTCCCGGATCTGTTCACCCCGGGAAGCGAGGCGCTCGCACGGATCGAGCCTACCCACATGCTCGCCCACTGGCTAGGGGGCCAAGATCTGGAAACGCTCGCGGTGCACCCGGCGCTCGCGCTCGATCTCATGAACAAGTTCCATTGGATGGCAGCCCCCCACCCCGTCATCTGGCGCGCGCTCGTGGAGGCCTCGCAATGAAGCCCTCGCGACTTCGTCACGTGCTCGAGTCCATGGTCGGGCAGCGCTGGCCCGCTTTCATCTGGGGGCCGCCCGGCGTGGGAAAGAGTTCCATCGTGCACGCTATTGCAAAGGAGCGCGGGGTGCCAGTGGTCGACCTTCGAGCCAGTCTGCTCGACCCCACCGACCTGCGCGGAATCCCTGCGATCGAGTCCGGTCGCGCGGTGTGGTGTCCGCCCGCGTTCCTTCCTTCGGCAAGCGATGTGCCGGGCATTCTCTTTCTCGACGAAATCAATGCCGCGCCGCCCCTGGTCCAGGCAAGCCTCTATCAACTGGTGCTCGATCGGCGGGTGGGGGAGTATGAGCTTCCGCCCGGTTGGTGGATCGTAGCGGCTGGCAATCGGCATCAGGATCGGGCGGTCACCTTCCGGCTGTCGAGCGCCTTGGCAAACCGCTTTGTACACCTCACGCTGGAACCCGATGTGGATGACTGGCGAAACTGGGCGATCGGGCGTCGACTCAATCCGCTGGTGGTGTCGTTTATCGCCGTGCGGCCGGCGCTCCTGTCACAGGAGCCAGGCGAGGGGTCGGCCTACCCCACCCCGCGTTCCTGGGAGATGGTGTCTGACATGCTGGGCACTTTCGATACGTTCAATGAGTGCAGCGATGTGATTCCCGGAGTGGTGGGGCAGGCAGCCGCCACCGAGTTTGCAGCGCATGTGAAAAAAGCGATCAGCGAGAAGAAGATGCGGGCGATGATCGCCGACCCGGACCGTGCCGAAGTTCCAGATACGCTCGACGGCCTTTACGTCCTTACCTCCTGGCTCACCTGGCACGCGGCCGATGAGGAAGTGTCGCAGGCCAGCGCTCGACTCTTAGGGAGGCTCCCGCCGGAATTCGGGGTCGTGCTGGCGCGCGACATGATGAAGGCAAGACCCCAGTTCGCACGTGAGCCGGGTTACCGCGACTTCATCAAGCAGCATGGCCATCTCATTACCCGATAGGCTCAGGATGTCGATTCTGTTGCCCGAGGGTACCGCAGCCTCGCCTCGTCGCCGTCATCAGGCCAAGACGGCCCCGCCTGATGATCCGCCGCCGGTTGATCTCGAGGTCATCCGCGGGCGACTGATGCGTGCCCGGGTGCGGCTCGCGCTCTCGCATCCGTTTCTGGCGGCTGCGGTCATGCGGCTGCCGCTTCGACCCGCGACGCAGCAGACCTGGTGCGCGACGGCCGCCACTGACGGCTATCACATCTTCTTCAACCCGGACTGGATCGCAACGCTGGATGACGCGGCGCTTCGCGGTTTACTCGCGCATGAGGTGCTCCATGTGCTTTTTTCGCATAGCGCGCGACTGGGCGATCGCGACGCGCTCAACTGGAACTGGGCCTGCGACTTTGCAATCAACGCGATTCTGCTCGCTCAGGGGTTCACGCTTCCCAAGGGTGGGCTGGTTTCAGAGGACTTCCAGGATCAACCGGCCGAAGCCATTTACCGGAAGCTATTTGACGAGGCATCCCGCGGGGCTTCACAACGCGTAACAGCAAACGGGCGCCTTCGGGCGACGCCCCGCGCTGGCGACACGGGGGAGGGGGCGCCGACCGCGGGTCTTTCAGACTGCAACATCCCCACGGCGGGCGCCGATCTGCTTGATCCCGAAGATCCGCGAGTGCGGCCGCTTCGCTCCGATGACGCGCCAGACTCTGAGCACATTGATGCGCTTCGCGGCGAGCTTCGCGCCGAGGCACTCTCGCGCCTCAACGGGTCGTCTGCCCAGGTGTTTGCCGCGGCCTGCGAGGCGGCCGATGCGGCGAAGGTGGACTGGCGTGCGCTCCTTCGGGACCGCCTGACCGAGCGGATCAAAGGTGACTGGACATCCTATCCGTTCAGTAAGCGCCACCTTCACCGGGGACTGTTCATGCCGTCGCCTGGCATGCTGATACCAGGACATATCGTATTTGCCATCGACACCTCGGGTTCGATGACCGATAAGCTGATCGAATCGATTGCGGGCGAACTTCGAACCTTTCGCGAGACCTTCCCCTGCCGCATGACGGTGATCCAGGCTGACACCGCCATCCGGTCGCTGACCGAGTACGACGCCATGGATGGTTCAGAGATCCCTAAGCACATGACAGTGCACGGGCGCGGCGGGACCGACTTCCGGCCGGTGTTTACCTGGCTTGCCGAGCAAGCGCCCGATGCGCTTCTGCTCTATGCAACCGACGGTCTGGGAAGCTTTCCGAAGGCGCCGCCCACAAACGCTGTGATCTGGCTCCTGACCGGTGGTCATTCAGGCAAGATTCCGTTCGGGTCGGTGCTGAAACTCTGAAGGATGAGATGACGATGCCCGTTGTGACCCCCTTTGCCGAACTTAGGTCTCGTGGCGGAACCGCGACCTTGATCGGGTCGAGCTTTAACGAGCGCTTTCAGGACCTTGCTCGCGCAAGCCAGGCCGACGCAGCAATTGTCTCCACGGAAAACGGATTTTCGCCTCTGGGGCAGTCTCGAGAGTTTTTTGTGTCGGATCTCGGGGTGAGCGAGGATCTGATCCTCAAAGCGGCTCACTGGAATCGATTCGAGAACCCGCGTGTGACGCTGGTCGGCCTTCCGAGCGTTCGCGCAGGGAGTCTTCTTCGCGGTGCGATCCTCGCGCCCGGCAGCAACTGCCTGAGTTACCGACCGTACTTTGCGAAGCGGCCCAATCGCGACTACTACTACAACGTCGCTTACGAGGCGATTTACCTTGCCTGCGTGGAGTGGGGCGCGAGAAAACTCGCAATCACGCACTTATCGGGCTGCGGCTATCACGAAGACATGGCCACCTGCACGGGTGAGGCGCTTGCCCACTTCTGCGACGCCCACCCCGCCGACGCACCCGAGTCGCTGGTGTTCTGCGGTTGCTGCATTGAGAGTCGGCATCTGCTGGGGATTGAGCGGCTGAACGACGAGCGCCACTACACCTGCCATCGGCGGATCCGGGTGGAGCGTGAGGTGCGCCGGGGACTGATTAATCTGCATCTCGACTGGTCGAACAAGGACTCGGTAGCCGCATGAAGAATGTTTTCGCATCATTGGCACATGCCGTTGGCCTCAGACCGGGTGCTCTCAGAGCATGCCTGTCGGCGAGTGCGTTTCTCGCGGCCTTGTGCGGATTGCAATCGGGGCGTGCTTCGGAACACCGGGCGCCAGACTCTTATCAGCCCAGCCACTCCATTCTCCACCGCATCGTTCACGTCACCGTCAATGAAGACGGTACGGCCCACGTCATCACTGATCTCGCGCGCCGGGCCGATACTGCGCGAGGCGTACGCGCGTTGGGCGAAGAGAAGATCCGTTTTCGCGAAACGATGACGCGTCTGTATGTCACTGAGGCCTGGTCAGTCACGCCTGCTGGCAAGCGCATCGATGTTCCTGTGGAGTCGGTACGCGTCAAGGACGATGACGAAGAGGGTGACGGCGATAGCGACAACAAGGTGGCAACGGTCATTTATTCGGGGCTCGAGGTTGGAAGCACTGTTTTTCGGCGCTCAAGATCGGTTCATCACACCATGCCCTATCCAGGCCATGTATCGATGAGCTTTCATTCGGCGCCGCGGCTCAAACTCGATCGCTACGAAGTCAACATCGTTCACCCAGCCACGATCCCTCTGCGGGTGCTCGCTGACCGGTTTGAGGGCGGGCGGGTAGCGCTTCAGCCCGGCGACTCTCCGGATGCCGTGCGCTACCGGTTCGTGATTTCGCATGAAAAATATTGGCCCCGCGAAGGTAACGAACTCGATACCGACGACTGGGCGCCCTCGCTGATGATGTCCACGTTTCCCGACTACGCAACGCTGGCAGCTGCCTACCAGCTCCGTGCAGCACCGCGGGCCGAGCCCGATGAAGAAATTCGCAGATTGGCGCTGGAGGTGACTCAGGGTGCATCCAATGATCGTGAAAAGGTCGCCCGTATTCGCGACTGGGTTAACCGCAACATCCGTTATCTGTCGGTCCACATTGGCGTGGAGGGTTGGATTCCTCATCCCGCCCCCCAGGTTCTGAAGGCGCGCTATGGCGACTGTAAGGATCAGACGGCGTTCATGGGGGCGATGCTTCGTGCCGTCGGTATCGACACTACCCCCGCGCTTATCAATACCCGGTCATCCTTCTACCTGCCGCGATTACCCCAGGCGGGCGCGTTTGATCATGTAATCGTCTATATCCCGTCGCTCGATCTCTTTGTCGATCCCACTGATCGCTACTCGGCGCTTGGGTCCTTGCCTGAGGCGCTTTATGGCAAGCCTGCGCTTCTCACCGCAAGCGGACAGGTCGTTCGCCTGCCTGTCGCGTCGCCCGACCGCGATTTTGTCGAGACCAGCGTTCGTATGCGCGTGGATGAGCAGGGACGTGTTCGTGGACGTTCGGTGACTCGCGTTGCAGGGGCAGAAGAGGGTGAGTCACGGCGATCGCAACATGGCGCTCAGTCGAGGTCCATGGAGGAACGCATCAACGGCATCCTTCAGCGCTATGACGAGGGCGGGACGGGCCGTATTTGGGCAGGTGATCCGCTGAAGCAGGGCGATCCTTGGGAAGTCAACGCCGAATTCGAGCTTGAATCGGTTGTGACCCTTCCCGGCCCCTCCGCCATGCGGATCCCGGTCGGGATCAGCCGAGCAGACATCCGCGGGATTGCGAACTGGCGACCCCTGGCCAATCGGCGCAATCCGTTTGAGTGCAGCGCCGGACGCTGGCGGGATGACGTCGACATCGAACTTCCGATCACAGCAAAAATTGCCTACATCCCGGCTGGGGTGTCTGCAGAGAGCGGATCATTTCGGTACCGCTCGGAGTGGAAGCTTGAAGGGAATCGGCTGCGCGTGATGCGGGAGTTGAGCATCCAGCGCGAGCGCGGGTATTGCGTTCCGCAGGACGAGCGCGACTTCATTCCGGTGCGAGAGGAGATGAGGCGCGATCTGATGGGGCAGGTGATGTTTGGAGTTTTGCCATGACCACCAGGACATTCGCAGGCAGGCGCCTGGCTAAGCTCTTATTGGTTTTGCTGCTTCCAACTCTTTCAGGGTGTACGACGCCGCTGATCGATCTGCCTGCGCTATCGAGGCAGATCACGATACCCGCCAACTACTGTCCCTACGGCACCGTCCGACGGTTCGACCAGTGTCAGACGATCCAGCCTGTCGAAGTCAGGCGACGGTAGGTTCGAAATGACTGCACAAGTTGGTGAGACGCTGCTGATCGAAGGGGAAAAGCATGAGATGTTTAATGAGCCGCTGAGATTCTGGTTTGCGCTCTCAGGCGTGCGGTCTCCCTTCTTTGGGGTTTCCAGCGCGTGCTGGCGCGGCTATGTAGGAACCTGGGAGATTGCAGGCGATCGCCTTTATCTGGTGGAGCTTCGTGGGAATGTTCCTGACCAGAAGCCGGTTTCGATTGAGACGATTTTTCCTGGATGGCCTGATCGAATATTTGCTCACTGGTACACGGGCACGCTCAGGATTCCGCGCGGTGACATGCTGCATTTCGTAAATCATGGCTATGCGCGACTTCACGAGGAAACACTGTTTATCGATGTGGAGCGAGGCGTGCTCACTGGCCGAAGGCGGGTAAAAAACAGCAAGCCTGCGGAAGACCAGGGTGAACGGCTCGATGTGCCGGCGGGGCTTGACAACCGATCTGGGGCTTGAGGCCATGCAGACTTGGCTGTGGGTTTGTCTGGGGCTTGGCGTTATTGTGCTCGGAATGATGTTGCTGCATCAGTGGCGTGAGCGCCGATCAAAGTGGGCGCGCAGCCTGATGGAAGAGATCGAACCGGAGAGGCGGTCCATGCGCTATCGGTTCCTGGCTGGGATCGTGGCGCCAGTTCTCGCGGCAACCGCGGTGGTGATCGTCTGGCCAGGCTCCATTGCCTACACGGCCTGGAATCGGTTGAAACATCGCGGGCAACCGTCCGATGAGACGATTTACGCCGAGGATCCAACGTTAGACGCTCGGCGCTGGAAGGTTCTGCCAGCACACCTCAAGAAACAGGTGACGCCCGAGAGCGTAGTAGCCCAGGAGAAAGTCGCTGACCCGCTGGGTGCTGCACCCAACGTTCCGTTCGGGTTTTTGCTGGTCAGGTGGGTTGATTTCATGCGCCACTGGAAAGATGGCGATGAGTTGTGGACCTTCGAAGTTCCGCCCGCGAACTTCGAATATGCGAGACGAGGCTATGCAATCGTTCGGAGGGGGTTGCCCGTAGCGGGTTTCGTCACCGATGTGGTGGAGGTTTGAGTGGCGGGCTATGGCGCTTGATCCGGCCTATCGATTTCCAGATAACCTGAGTGACGAAGTGGGCGCGTTGCTTCGGGAGATGAGGTCTCTACCTACGTGGACCTCACGGAAGTACGAGGTATTTGCCAAATTCGAGAGTCTCGCGAGACAGAAAGCATATCTGCGCTTTACGGCAGACGTACGTGACTACCGGCTTTCAGGAAGCGGCAATAGTTGCCTCTATCAGGTTCCTCTCAACCAGCGTGGGGCGCTGAGCGTATTCGCTGGGAAATTCATCAGAGTGGTTTGCGGTGGCCGGACTAACCGGTACAGCGGGCGTCACTACTACGCGAAGCCCGTTTCCAAGAGGTCATGGAGGCATGCCGTGGGTGACCGTAATGCGGAGTTGGACGCCGATGCCGGGTAGGGGGGACGGCCAGCTTGTTTATTTTCACTTGTTGCGTTTATTGCGTTTAAGGTGCTACGAAACGGCGATCCCCAAGAGAAAACGTCATGCGAACAGTCGACCGAGTTCGGGAGGTCTCGCCTCCGCCACTCAACGCTGAAGACAAGGAAATGGTCCGGGCGGCCCAGCGCTGCATCATGGCGTCACTCGACCACTCGCGGGCTGCCTCGATCACTGTCACTACGGACACCGGCGAGAGACCGACGGTAGGGGTTCCGCCCACTGCGCTGAAGTTGATCGGCGAGCTGCTCGGTGCGATGAGCGAGGGACGCCCCATCATGTTGGTGCCTGCGGAGCAGGAGTTGACCACGGTGGAAGCAGCGAATTTTCTTAACGTATCGCGTCCTTTCGTCATTAAGGAGATTGAGTCGGGTCGGCTGCCGCACCGCAAGGTCGCATCGCACCGCCGTATCGCTTTTGGCGATCTGATTGCCTACGCGCGGAAAATGCGTGAACAGCAGGCCGGCGCCCTTGATCGCATGGCGGATAACGCGCGAGAGTTGGGCCTGGAGTACTGATGGCTGGTCATGCCCGATACATGGCGCTGCTGGATGTCTGTGTCCTGTATTCGTTGGCCATGTGGCTATGAATTCGCGGATCTGTGTCAGCGATTGGAGCTGGGTTTCTTTCATTTCGATCACTATCCAGGGTTGATTTATACCGTCGTTCAGGCTCAAACCTCGTTGGAAACGCAATCGGCACTTTAGGCTCAAACGCCATTGGAAAAGACTAACGGTTGACAACGCGGGCCCACGGTGGAACCATCAGCCGCATAGCCGACAGCGCCCGCACTGCGGCGTTCGACCTGCGGCCGACATCAAGAGAGGGGGCAATGGAACAACCGCATACACGTCCGCACGAGCCAGGCACTGTCGCCTTGTCGCTCGATGCCTGCGCGCACCCGATTCGCGAAGACCTTCGCCTATCCCATGCACAGGCATGGGCAGCCATCGCGAAGCCCGGCACCTGGCTCACCGGCGCTCGAAGGGTCGCCGTAGCAGCTGAAATACGGCAAGCTCGTCAATGTCGCTTCTGCGCGCGACTGCGTGACTCCCTGTCGCCTAACGTTAAGGGTGAGCATGAAAGCCTGGATGCGCTCGGCCCGGCTGAGGTGGAGCTAATCCACCGGGTTGTGTCCGATCCGGGACGCCTGAGCGAGCCCTGGACCCAGTCGGTGCTCGCCACGGGGCTCAGCGAGGGGGAGTACGTGGAAATCGTCGGGGTCATCGCGTTGGTGATGATCATGGATGCGTTCACACGTGCCATCGGGGTACCCGAACAGCCGCTGCCCCAACCAATCTCTGGAGAGCCGTCGCGCTACCGGCCGCCAGGCGCCAGAAAGGATGCCTGCTGGTTACCGATCGTCGAACCCCCGGATGCGGTTGAGTCCGATGGTTTCATGTATCCCAGTCCAAAGGCGGGCTACATCTATCGCGGGCTTTCGCTGGTTCCAGAGTCGCTGCGTAATTACTGGGCCTTGGCGAATATTCATTACCTGCCCGGCCAGGTCATTTATCAGTTTGATAAGTCGATTCGCGCAATTTCTCGCCCGCAGACGGAAATACTGGCAGCCCGCGTTTCAGCCCTCCATCAGTGCGCCTATTGAACCACCGCCCACTCCTACATGCTCCGTGAGAGCAGTCAACGTAGCGAGGAAGCGGTACAACTGGCCGATGTGACCCAGGGCCTGAGCGATCAGACCCAACTGAGGCATGCCGACATTCTGATGCAGTACGCCGAGGCAGTCGTGCGAGGCGAGACGAGCCAGGTGGCCGCAGCGCGCGAGGCTGTTTATCGCGTGATGGGTAGCGAGGCACTGATCGATGCGGCAGCAACAATTGCGGCCTTCCATGGCTTTGTGCGCATCGCTGACGCAATTGGCATCCCGTATAAGACAGCGGCGGCCGGTGGCGATGTCCCCGAGATCCGCGAGCAGGTGGGCGTCAACCAATTTCATCGGGTGCAGACCGACGACGACTGATAGTGAAAGACCGAACGAGACGAACGATGGTCTTATTGCTGCAGTCACTTTCGTCAGCCCAAGCGGAGATCGGCCTTGATCATCGCAACCGCGGGTCACGTGGATCACGGCAAGACAACGCTGATTCGGGCGTTGACTGGTATTGATCCAACTCGATACGCCGAGGCACGCGAACGTGGCATGACCATCGACATTGGATTTGCCTCGATGGTGGCCCGCGCACCGGGCGAACGAGCAATCGCTCTTGTGGATGTACCTGGGCATGAACGGTTCATCCGCAACATGATTTGCGGTATTGGAGGGATTGACGCAGCATTGCTGGTGATCGCAGCCGATGACGGACCCATGCCGCAGACGATCGAGCATCTTCAGATGCTCGACCTGCTCGGTATCGATCGGGGAATCATCGCGCTCACCCGGATCGATCGCTGCGATGAAGCTCAGCGCCTGCGCGCGCGCGCAGCGATCCAGGCACTGCCGCCGGTGGCTCTAATTTCCAACGCACCCGTCATCGAAGTGTGCGCGGTGGACGGGCGTGGCATCGATACGTTACGCGATTGTCTGCATTCCCTATCGCGATCACGACCGCGCCGCATGCTCGATCAACGATTCAGGCTCGCGGTCGACCGGAGCTTCACAATCACCGGTATCGGTCTGGTTGTAACAGGGGCGGTCTTTTCCGGGCAGGTGAATAAGGGCGACACCGTTCACGCTCTTCATTCGGCAAAACCCGCTCGCGTCCGTGACATCCAGATCCAGCATCAACGATCGGAGTCTGCCCAGGCCGGCGAGCGTTGCGCCCTTAACCTGAGCGCCTCTTCTCTTACGCCGGAGAGGATCGCCAGGGGGGAATGGGTCGTGAGCTCGCTGGCCTCTCCTGTATCACGGCGACTGCATGTGCGGATGCGCTGCACTGACGATGTCAACCCGCGCCTATTCCACCGGTCTCGGCAGAGTCTGCGACTGCATCTTGGCTCCTGCGAAGCAGGTGCGCGGTTGAGCCTCATCTCAGGTGAACCCCAGCCCTTCAGTGGCGCACCCGAAGAAAGCAGAACCGCTGCATCTTCTCAGGCCGGACTGCTCGTGCAACTGCTGCTCGACCGTCCCCTGGGTGCCGTTTGGGGTGATCGGTTCATTCTGCGCGACCCTGCTGCGCAGAAGACGCTCGGTGGCGGAGTTGTAATCGATGCCAACCCCATCGCGCGCCTGCCCGGGGGCGTCACTCGAGAGCAGTGGCTGGCGCATCTGGAACGGCCCGACTTCGTTAACGCGCTGTGCGGCGCCGCCGCTCTCATGCCCCACGGCATCGATCTCGACGCGTTCTGCGACAACCGAAACTTCGAACGCGAGGTGGCACTATCGCACCTTCGAGACGCCGACCTGGTCATGATCGAGGCTGAGACCCGAATACAGATTTTTTCCACGTCAGTTTGGAAAGTCATGACGCGCGAGCTGACCGCCCGGCTTGCGCAGTGGCACATCGCCCAACCCGAGTCAGCAGGCATGCCACTGGGGCGTCTTTTTCGGCCGCTTTTTAAGTCACTCTCCATGCGTCTGATCGAGCGAATCATCGATCGACTAGTCGTCGAAGGTGCGGTCGAGCACTCACCGGTCGGCCCCCGATTACCGGATCACAGCCCGCGCTTTGGCGAAGCAGACGAGGCTGAATGGCGGCTTATCGAGGCTGCGCTGAATTCAGCTGGAATACGATCGCCATCGGTACTTGATATTGCACGACAACTGAAACTGCCGCGCTTCCGGGTGCTCGAATTCATGACGAGGGCTGCTAGGCTGGGCCGCGTGATTCCGGTGAACCAGAGCCGATTTTTTCTACCAGAAGCGCTTGCTCTCTGCGAGCGACAGGCTCGCCATCTGGCCTTGGCTGGCCAAGGAATGCTAACCGCAGCAGCGCTGCGGGACGCGACCGGCCTGGGGCGTAATCTGTGTATCGAATTACTCGAATATTTTGATCGGCAGGGGCTCACGCGACGCGAGGGAGATGTTCATCAATGGGTCGGATGTGAATCAACTAGCGAGTTCCCATGCTAGATTGCCGCACAGCCGATCAATCCCTTTGGGCTGATAAAAACAGGGGCTCACCCCGCAAATCTTGAGGAGACTTCCCATGCGAATCCGTGTAGCCGCCAGTCTCGTAGTGGCATCCATACTTGCCATGAGCGAACCCGCCTTGGCCGCCGACAAGGTCAAGGTCGGATTTGTCAGTACTTTGTCTGGGCCTTCGTCAGCACTCGGTATCGACATCCGCGATGGTTTCCTTCTCGCGGTCAAACTCAACGGCGGCAGGCTAGGTGGACTGCCCGCCGAGGTCGTTATTGCCGATGATCAGTTCAAACCTGATGTTGGGAAGCAACTCTTTGAACGGATGATCAAGCGCGACAAGGTCGACTTCATGACGGGCGTGGTGTTCTCAAATATTCTGTTGGCGGGGTTGCCCGAGGCAGTCGAAGGAAAAACCTTCTATCTGAGCCCCAACGCGGCGCCCTCTCCGATTGCAGGCAAAGAGTGTTCACCGTACTTTTTTGCAGTGTCCTGGCCCAATGACGCCTATCACGAGGCAGCGGGTCAATATGCCACCACCAAAGGCTTTAAGAACGCCTACCTGATCGCTCCAAATTACCAGGCGGGCAGAGACTCGCTTGCCGGCTTTAAGCGCTTTTATAAGGGTAAAGTCGCCAGCGAGGTCTACACCAAGCTTGGTCAACTCGACTACGCAGCCGAACTCGCAGAGATCCGCGCCGCCAAGCCCGATGTTCTGTACATCTTTTTGCCAGGAGGCATGGGGATCAACTTCATCAAGCAGTTCGTGGCCTCCGGACTCGGCAAAACCACCACGCTGCTCGTACCGGGTTTCGGATCGGATCAGGATGTGATCCGACCGGTAGGTGAGGCCATGCTGGGAATTTACGATACTGCTCACTGGGGTATCGATCTACCCAATGCCGCCAATAAGCGATTTGTGGCCGAGTTTGAGAAAGAGTACAAACGGCTACCCTCGGTCCTGGCCTCGCAGGGCTATGACACCGCAATGCTGATCGACGCGGCAGTCCGAGACGTCAAAGGCAATTTTGACAACAAAGAGGCGCTGAGAGCCGCAATCAAGGCTGCACGGTTTGAATCAACACGTGGCGAGTTTAAATTCAATACCAACCAGTTCCCAATCCAGAACTACTACCTGCGCCTCATCGAAAAAGATGCTCAGGGCAGGTTGGTCAACAAAGTGAATGGCCCGCCCGTGTTCGTTAACCGCGGCGACGCCTATGTGCAGGACTGTCCAATGAAGTAAGCAGCGAGCGCCCGAGGTTGGCGCAATACCATTTCGCCAACCTCGCCCCGCTCAGTAGAACGCAAGGGTATTTCTCGCGTATCCGTCATGAAGTGCAAGGATTCGTTCAAACCACACTTGAAGCGGATCGTCGGCTGGCAGGATCGAAACCGGGCTCACAATGCGGGCCCACTGAAATACCGAAAACAGGATGTAATCGGCATAGCAGGGCTCGCTGCCACCCAGAAATTGCTGGCGCTTCAGCGTTGCACGAGCGGGATCCAGCGCAGCGCGGAGCCGCTCGAAAGTTTTAGGCTGCTCAAGCTTTAGCGAATCGGGCGATCCGCCAGTGAACTTTTCGATCGTCGCACGGAAATGCTCCTGGTCGGCTGGATCCTGGATGAGGATCGCATCGCAAGCCAGGCCTCGAAAGGCCAGAGGTACCACGCTTCGGTCAACCCAGGTATTGAAAAAAAGGCATAAGGCCTTACCCGTTGATCCGCCAAAGAGCGAAGGACCCTGCGGATAAGTCTGCTCAAGATACTCGGCGATCTGCCACGAATCGCGAACGACGGTCTCTGAGTCGCGAATCACCGGAACTGTCCTGCCCCCCGAGAATGCAATTGCTGCTTTATCGGTCTGGAGTACAGGTTGCTCGGTGAATGCCAGCTGCTTATGCCGTAGCGCCATGCGGGTACGCCACGAAAACGTGCTGTATCGGCGATCACTCTGCCCTACCAGCTCCCAGAGTTCGATCATCAGGACACTCCTGTAGTGCGTTTAGCCACGAGCGATGTTGTCAGCAGGGCACGGCGCACCTTTTGAGTGGGCGTGACGGGGAATTCATCAACGAACTCGAGACGCTCGGGCCATTTAAATTTGGCAACACCGGCTGAGTTCAGCGCCTGAACCAGCGCCTCGAGCGTGACATCAGCACGCCCGTCAGGTTGCACAAACGCGCATGTGCGCTCGCCAAGAACCGGATCGGGCATCGGCGCGAGGATGCAGCGCCCAACGCCCGGTACGGAATCGAGTAGCGCCTCGACGTCAACCGGGTTGAACTTAATGCCGCCGCGGTTGATAAGCTCCTTGACCCGCCCCGTGATCACCAGGCCGCCGTCGTTGCGCAGAACCGCGGTATCACCGGTATCGAACCAACCATTGCTGAGGCAGGCCTGGCTTTCTGCCGCATTGTTCAGGTAGCCGTCAAATACCGAAGGTCCCCGAATCTGAAGCCGCCCCTCTTCGCCTCGCGGCAGCGGACGGTTGTCGTCGCCAACCACCTGTAACTGCATGTCGGGCGCCGCGCGACCCGCGGTTTCGTGCCGGATCGAGGCAGAGTCATCCGGGCGTCCATAACTGCCCGCCTGTAGTTCGCTCATACCCCAGAGTTGTATGACCACCCCGGCCGGCAGACGCGCCTCAACGGCGCGCGCGAGCGCTGGCGGCACCGTGGTGCCCGAGAGGCAAACGAGTCGGGTACAGGCGAACTCGTGCGGTTGCATGAGGTTCTGATCGATCAGAGGTTTGAAGTGAGCAGGCCCTGCAAATATGACAGTAGGCTGGTCGCGCCGCACGGTATCGATCAGTTCGGCTGGCGAGAAAGCGGGAAGCAGACTGACGCTCGCACCCGCCACCAGCGCGCACTGGAGCACGAAAAGGCCATAGAGGTGCGTAAAGGGGGCTGCGCTCAACACGACGTCTGAAGCACAGTACTTCAATTCGCCTACAGCCTGCCCCGCATTGCCAACGAAGCGCCGAGCGGAGGTGAGGATTCCCTTGGGGCTGGTTGTAGTGCCGGACGTATACAGCAGGACATACGGTGAGTCGATATCGTCTGCGCAAAGATCTATCCCTGGCTCGGCTTCAGCTAAGGCCGCCCAACTGTGGCTGCCAGCTATCGACTCGCCCACCGAGATGATGTGGTGAAGGGTGCTGGATCCGGAGGTGGCTTGGGCCTTCAGATCAAGCACCGTCCGGACAGGCGAGTAATCTTTAAACTGGGTAAGACCGATGAATGCGCAGGCCTTGCTGTGCTCAAGAAGCGAGCTGAGCTCCGCCCGGCGATAGGGCATATGGACGGTCTGGGTGATCGCTCCGATCCGGCTCGCCGCAAGCAGAGTCACGATGAACTCGAGGCTGTTTGGCAACTGCACGGCCAGAATATCGCCCGCACCAATTCCGATGCGCTGAAGCCCAGCCGCCACGCTGCGCGCCAGGCGGTCAAGCGATTGATAGCTGATCGCAGACTCGCGTAGGCGCACCGCACAGGCATCAGGCTGCGCGACCGCATGCCTGCTGACATGCGCTGCCAGGGTGATGAGAGGATCGTGGGGCACGATGTTATCGAATCGGTTGGCTAGGCTGCCGAGCTTCTATTGCTGCCAGAAGTTTCGCGAGTCTTTGGAATGTCTTTCTGACAAGGAGCGGATCATGTCAAACGCCGCCCTCGCCGGCAGTCCTTTGCCCTCAAGTTCTTTCAGACGAGCCTCGATGACATCGTCTCCAGTTTTTCGAAAGCGCGCAATCTCGCTCGCCGAAAGCGCGATGGGTTGCCCCCCGCCGGCAACCAGTAGCTTTTTACCAACGTCATCGAGCTTGTCGAATCCCTCCCCGACCTCCTTCTCCACACCCTTGACGGATTCCGTCAATAGCCGCTGCAGGTCCACGGGCAGTTTGGAATAGGTGTCCAGGTTCATTGCCAACCCAAACGATGATACGTAGGCATACATCTCGGTCATGTAACCGATTGCGCCGCCAAGCTTGAAAGCAACACCACCACTGCCGTAGTCGATGAAGGTTCCGTCCAGCGTACCTTTTTGTAATTGATCTAACTGATCGGTTGGCGGTACGCCGACCGGAGTGCCTCCGGCCTTGAGGATGAAGTCGCGCGTGTTGGGCGAAGCCTGGCGAATGCGCAGTCCCTTAAACTCGTCGAGGCTACGTATTGGACGTTTGGTGGTAAGAACATTACCCGGTGGATGCGTGAACAGAAGCAGGATTCGGACGCCCTTGTGCTCGGGGTCGAGGTGACGCGAACGCAGCCCTGCATCGTTGATGACCTTGGTACCGATCTCTGCACTCCCGACGACAAATGGGAGATGCAGCAGCTCGGTAAGCGGGAAGCGGCCTGGGGTACCAGCGTGGAAAAACCATGCGATGTCAGCCTGGCCATTGCGCGCAAGATCATAGTGCGTGGCCGCAGGCCCCAGTTGCGACCCGGGGAAGTGCTTGAAAGCGAGCCGGCCGTCGGAGGCTTTTTCCAGCCGGGCGGTCCATTG
>CAIPNM010000185.1 GCA_903866395.1 uncultured bacterium | reverse complement strand
TCAATCAGACAGATGGAATAGACAGGGCGTCGGAGCACGAACGGATGGTTAAGGCTTCACGAGTAGCGGTCGGATCCCGGGTTTCCCGGAAGACAGGACAGGTGTCGCAGATTGCGGCGAGCCCGCAGGCGGCGCGCGCCACCATTGCTCAGGTGGTTCAGCAGGCCGAGGCACTAATGAGTAGCGGTCAGCGCGACGCTGCCCTCGCCCACTACCAGCAGTGGCTTGCCACCGCGCAGGGCACGCCGGGTGCGCACCTGGTGTGGTTCAACCTTGGCACCGAGCTATCCAAGACGGATCACGCCGCAGGCGAAGCCGCCTATCGGGAAGCGATTCGTATTGCGCCCGACTTCGTTCAGGCCTGGGTGAACCTGGGCTCGCGACTCGATGCGCTTGGCAAGGCCCAGGAGGCACTCAGCGCGTGGCGCCACGCCCGCGAGCTTGCCCGCAAAGCTGCCACCCCCGACCGCGAACTCGAGCGCATGGCGCTCAACAATCTGGGTCGGGTGCTGGAGCGCGAGCGCGAGTTTGCCGAGGCCGAGCAGTGCCTGCTCGACAGCCTCAAGATCGACAGCAATCAATATGAAGTGTTGCAGCATGTGATTCGGCTGCGGCAGCGGCAGTGCAAGTGGCCGGTGTGGAGTCCGATTCCCGACGTTGGCGCCAACACGCAACTGATTGCCACCTCGCCGATGGCGATGCTGGGCTTAGCCGACGACCCCGGGCTGCAATTACTTGCCGCCCGAACATTCGTTGAGCGCACCTACCGGCAACTGATTGCCGACACCGTTCCGCTCGTCTCGCGCGCGAGCGCGCGTCACGTACGTGCGGGCGAGCGCCTGCGCATTGGTTATGTTAGTGGCGATCTCTGCATGCACCCGGTGGGGCTGCTGCTAGGCGGCTTGCTTGAATCGCACGACCGCAGCCGTTTTGAGGTGCATGGCTATTGCTGGAGCCCCGAGGATGGGTCGCCGCAGCGCCAGCGTCTGAAGGGCGCGTTCGATCGGCTCACCATCATCAAGGGTCTTAGCGACAAGCAGGCGGCCGAGCGCATTGCCGCCGACGGCATTGACATTCTTATTGAACTGCAGGGCCTCTCTGCCGGGGCCCGGCCGGCCATTTGCGCTCACCGCCCGTCAGCGGTTCAGGTCACCTGGCTGGGCCTGATCGGGACCAGCGGCCTGCCGTGGATTGACTATGCGGTCACCGATCGCTGGTGTGTGCCCGAAGATGACGAGCGCTTTTACAGCGAAAAGGTCATCGCGCTACCCACCGTGTTTCAGCCTGGCGACCGTGGCCGTCTGGCCAATGAAACGCCAACCCGGGCAGCGGTAGGTCTGCCCGATGACAAGTTCGTCTTCGCATCATTCAATAACAGCTACAAGCTCGCGCCCGAAATGTTTGCCACCTGGATGCGGGTGATGCACCGGGTTCCCAACAGCGTGCTCTGGCTGCTGGACGACAACCCGGTGGCCACGGCCAATCTGCTAGAAGCTGCGGCGTCGCACGGCCTGCCGCGCGAGCGCATCATTCTTGCGCCGCGTACCAGTCATGCCGAATACCTGGCGCGCATGCCGCTTGCCGACCTGTTTCTGGACAACCATCCCTACAACGCAGGCGCCACTGCGGCAGATGCCTTGTGGGTGGGCCTGCCGCTTCTCACAATGGCGGGCCGCACCTTTATCTCGCGCATGGCGGCAAGCCTGGTTCGCACGGCCGGGTTGCCCGATT
>CAIPNM010000184.1 GCA_903866395.1 uncultured bacterium | reverse complement strand
TCGCCCGACTCTACGCCAAGTAGCGCCACCGGTCGAAAGGCCTCGCGCTCACGGTCGTCGAGGAACACAATGGGATAAAACGCCGACGCGCGCACGAATTCCTGCATCGCAAGCGATGCGAGATGGAAGTTACGTGAAAACCCGAACCCGATTGCGGGGCGAACCCGCAAATGGCCGTGCTGCTCGCGACTAACCGCGACAAGTCGTTCAAACATGTGAGGAAGCCTAGTTAGATCCTGAGGAGTGTAGCGTCTCAGCGGGCGTTGCGGACGAGGCGGACACGAAACGGGATCGTGAGATCTGGTTCCAATCCGACCGCGCCGGTGCTGAAATCGATCGTGAACACCTCATTTCCAGGCACCCAGGATGAGGTCCAGAACGACCCAGCGCCAGTGAGGTCCAGGTCAACCAGCTTCTTCAACGCAGCATCGGTACAGCCGGCGCTGCCGCCCTCGGAAGGGCGCCAGCGCACGCAATCCACCAGGCTTGCCAGCTCTGCCCGGTTCGGTACTCGCCAGTCTGAATATCCGCGGTTTCGTGACGAGTCCTGATTCACGGCCAGCGACTCGGCGAGCGCGTCCCGGAACGCGCGCACCGCGGGCTGCCCTGCCACCGGGTCGCAACGCCCCGCAGTGGCATTGAAACTCCACCCCGCCGAGCAGATCATCCACATCAGTCCGCTTCGACGATCAAGCAGCGTACCCGCGCTCAGGTTCGCTTCCCAGCGCGCTGCGGTGTAATAGGAATCGGCAAAGCGCGAGGCCAGGTCTGCTGTGCTCACGGGTGCCACCCGCAGGCGCAGCGTGTTGGACGCCTCGCTTCGAACGCGGCCATTGCCCTGCAGAAGCGCCATCCAGGCCTCGCCTGTGGCTGTGGCGACCAGCGTGCTGCTCCAGAAGCCGCTGCCTTCCGAGCTGATGCTGGACGGAATGGGGTTCTCCAGTGCGTTTCGCCGGTTGAAGTTGAGCATCGGCAGCCATAACGTGTGTGCCGCTACACGGTCAGCCCCCTCAATGGTCCCCGCATTGAAAAATACCGATTGCAATTGATCGACCGACGGCAATCGCCAGCTACTGGCAGCGCGGCCGCACCAGCCTTCCACGGGAATGGCGATAGCGTCGCCTTGCGTGTAGCGCCCGGGATAGTCGACAACCCGCCACACCAGCCCCGTTACGTTGTCGCGAGTGCACCCCCACTGCGACGCTCCCGCGCCCACCGGCACGCCACTCGGACAACCCGCTGCTCCCTCCTCCGCGCCGTTATTGCAGATCCGGGTGTAGTCAAACGACCCCGGTGAACCGGCATTGAGTTTCCCCAGCTTGGCCGGGATTGCCCCACGGCCAGTACCGCCATCCTGTAACGCGCAGTCAACGCCTGGCATGCATTCGGTAAGGCCCGTATCGTTGATCGGCGTGTGCACGCACGATAGCGAGGCCGAGCCCCGCCCACCTAACGCAGTAGGCGCGGTGCTGATCGAACAAATCCGGTTAACAGGATTGCTCTCGATCACAAGCGTGGCGGACCCGCCACCTGCGCTCGTGACCGACAACCCGGCACCTGCCCCTGCCACCGCTGGCACGGTATAAGTGGCACCGTCGTTTCCCTTCAGGACGATGCTGCCGCCTTCGAACGCGGAGCTCGACGTGCTCCCCACGCCAGATACAGACACTTCGTACCAGGCCGTGGACGTGGTGGGGCCACCGCCCCCACCTCCTCCTCCACACCCAGCCACCATCGAGCCGACGAGCGGCACCGCCATCAGCCACGCCGCCAGGCGACGGTACCTATCTTTCACGCCACGACGATCGTCCACGGGCTGCTGCCCGCCGCGATCAGATGCTGAGTTCATCGTCATCACTCCAGTATTCATACGCGCTCGCACCGATCGTGTCAGCCCCGGTCACACCCGGCAGATACGACGGTGTGCCCAGCAGCCATGCATTCTCGAGCTGCGAAGGATCCGTGGCCCGGTCGGCCTCCAGCGGATCAAATAGTTCATCGAGCAGCCCATCGCCCGTCCGCGCTGTTCCCCAGTTCGGGGCCGCCCCCACGCTCACCCGCTCCGCACTGCCCAGCGACTGCAGATACGCCTGGGTATTGGTGTTGAGGCTCTTCAGTACCGGCGCCGAGCCACCGCCCGACGGTGCCACCGCGAGCGCGGTGTCGAGCGACTTGAGCGCAAGCAGCGTCGTGGCGCTGGGCGTGGCGCGATACGCTACCGCCGCCGCCCCAAGCTGGCTTTGCTGCCAGCTATCGCCCTGCGGATCGTAAATCGACGGGCTGAACTTCGACTGTCCCGCCGTCACGTTGAGCATCAGGTAACGACCGTTGGCATCGTAGCCCAGGTAACGCGTGGTGCCGTTCGCAAGCTGCGTGCGGTCGACGCCGCCCGCAGGCACCATCACATTGACGCTGTCGGCCGCTGCCCTCAGGGGCGACTGACCAGAACCCACAGCCGGGCCCTTGCCACTCACCACCAGGAGCGGCACCGAACCCGCGCTACGCGTGCTGATGTTGAGAAGGCTGGCATCGGCTGACTGAATCACCCCACCCGTGCTGTAGACCGCCACCGAGGTGTCGCCCCGGATCTCCGACACCGTCGCATTACCTGTGAGGCGGACCTGCACATCATTACCGCTCAGCCGATCAGCCGCCGTCATGGAGAGCGATCCGCCAAACACCGACAGCGGCCGCTTCACGTCAACCGCGCCCACCACCGAGACATCGCCGCGGCCACCGTTACCGGCGCTTGCGTCGTAGCCCACCACCACACGGCCGCTACCCGCGGCGAGCGCGGCGATCGAGTCGGCATCGAGCACAAACGTGCCAGCGGCCTCGTTGCCACCCAGGCGGATGGCGCCGGTCTTGCTGTCGGGCTGCAGCGTAAGCGTTGCCGATGTGGGCGCGGTCACTGAACCCGCCCCGCCGCGGAAATCAATGGTTCTTGACTGCAGCGTGGTGCTACCCGCCACCTGCAGCGCGCCGCCAAATTCGATCCGGTCGGTGAAGCTCAGAAGCGGCCCGCTGCTCACGACCACGCTGCCCGCACCAATCGTGAGCGACACGCCCCGGATCTCGTTCTGCAGCCGTACCGGCACCGCACCGTCCGCCTTCACTCGCACCACCACCGGATCGGCAAAGCTCAGGCCCGTCCCCGACTGTCCCATCGTGATCGAGCCCGTCTGCTGGTCGCTGCCGATCACCAACGCGCTGAACCCATCGAGCGCGCTATCGAACCCGCCTCGAGCCAGCATCCGCAGCGCCCCCGGATCGCTCGCCAGATCGCCGATCACCATGGCCCGCGTGGGCGTGGCCGGGCTCAACGCGAACTCCCCGCCCGAACCCCGCAGCTTCACCGCCGCGGCGATATCCACCGTGCTGTCCGCGGCCAACTCGAGCGCGCGTCCACTGGTCGCGCTCGTGGTGACCGTAACCGTCTGCCCGGCCGTCGCGCCCGAGGTGATCGCAAGCGAACCCCCGGCATCGCCCCTCACAGCCAGGCTGTGCACCGACATGGACTGGTCGAATCGCGCCGCTGCGGCGGTGATGTCAAAGCGCGTGTCCGCAGCCGATACCGACGCGTTCGCGTTGATCGCACCCAACACCACGCCCTGACCTGCCGCAGGACGAACCGCGACCTGCGGCGCCTCGGTGCTGCTGAAGCTCATCTCGACACGCGGCAGGCTGCTTGCAGCGCCGCCCACGGCAACCGCACTCACGCGCAGGTTCGACGCGCTCGCCTGAAGGGTCGAATCGGCTGGCAAGGTGAGGACGGCAAAGTCGACAGAGGCGACGTTGTCGATGGTGAGCTGGGTCGCGAGTGCACCCGTGTTGTCACTCCGGATGCCGCCGCTGAAGATCGCCCTGTTCGTGCCTGTGCCATTGATGTCGAGCGTTGAGGTGTTAAGCAGCGCCAGGCCCTGGTTGAACTGAACGTTGCCTCCCGCGTTGACCACCAGATCGATATCGCTGATCGCCATTGAGGCGGTCGCTGCCGGTGACACAAGGCCCGTCTTCGCCGCGTAAGTTGGTACCGCGAAGCTGACGCCGCCCGCGTTGTTTACCTCGACCAGCGTGTTGGCCCCTACTCCACTATTCGCTGTGAATTTGACCTCAGAGGCTCCGCCAATCGACAGGTTGCCCGCAGGCGCCACGGCGCCCGCCGCGTTATTGATGACGACCTGGTCGATGTTACTAAGCGTGGCGCTGACCGCCGCCGGCGTACCGCCATCGATGGCAAGCCCGCCGTTGAAGATCACCATCTCGCCGCCACCGACCTCCGCACCATTCAGCACAAGCTTCGCACCGTTACGAAGCGTGAGCTTGCCGCCGAACCGGACGGTGTCGTTAGCATCAGCCGTGATAGTGAACGTACCGCCATCGATCGTGACATCTCCCTCAAAGATCAGGTCATCGAAATTGGAGACAGTCATCGCGTTCAGCGATACGTTCTTGTTGAACGTGACGTCGTACCCACCGGCTGTCAGCGTGAGACTGTCGGTGGGCGTGGTGTCATTGCCCCTTACGAAACCGGTGATGCGGATACCACTCAGGCTGGTGTTCAGAGGATCGAACGCCTTGCGAGCGTCGAGGACGCGGTTGCCAGCAACAATCACACTGTCATCGATGAAGATCGCACCATCCATACCGACGTCGCTATTAAGTGACGTCGTGCTGCCCGATCCGTAAATGGTGAGCGACTCGCCCTGCAACGGCTGGTTCAGGTACACATGACCACCGGCGAGCGGTGCCTGCAGCGTCAGCGGAACCCTGAAGACAATCGGCTGAGTGAGTGAGGCGTTACCAACGCCAATCTGATGCAGACCGGTGAAGGATCCAACCACCAGTTCCTTGACCTCTAGCGTCTGGAGGTCGGTGGTGTTGACAAACAACGCGGTGCCCGGTGCTGCCGTCGTTGACGCAGCAAGCGTGATCGGCTTGGTGTCTGCAGTCGGACGAAGCGAAACGACATCATTCGGACCCGCAAGCTGCCCCAGTGCCTTGATGTCGACCGAATCGGATTCGATTTCGGTACCTGAGTTAATGCGCGCCTCAACCGTGATGGTCTTGGCAACACGCGTCAAATCGAATCGCTTGAGCGCTTCCGATGTCGACAGAATCGACCCGTTAGGATCAGCAATTTCACCGGTCACCACAATCAGACGACCGCCGCCGCTCACCTTGGCCCCGGTCACGATCGAACCATTCACCGTCAAAGCCACCGCGGGCTTGATGATGAGTTCAACGTTTCCAAGGGAGCCCTTGAAGATGGTGCTCGTCGAGATCGTGGCGCTCGCAGCGGCAGTCACCCCAGACAGGTCGGCTTGGGCCGCTGATTCTAGCGCCGCGATCACCACCTCGCCCGCACCGCTCACCTTCCGCGTGCTGGCCTGAGCGGCCGTCAATGTCAGCGATGCACCCGCATCAACCGCGATCGGACCCGATCCAAGTTTGATGCCGGAGAGACTCTGGTGCGCACTGACACGAAGTGCAAGCTCGCTGTTGGACAAGTCGGCGCCAGTCACGACCGTGGGCTCGACAAGCAATCCGCCCGCGCTGGCAATACGCATTGCACCCACGCCCGCCATCTCCCTGGAAGTCGCTGGCGACACCGAGGAATTGATGGTCTGTGCCGGTGTCAGCGTCAACGTTGCACCCGCCCCCACACTGAGCGAAGCCTTACCGAGGTTGGATGCGGCATCGAGAACCGCGTCGACCGAGGCCAGGGCCAGCACATCGCCCGAGACCGTGATGCCGTTCAACATCGCTCTTGAGCTGCCAAGCGCCGTCACAGTGACAGAGCCCGCTCCTGTGATTGCCCGGCCGCTTGCGGTGGTGCCGGCACCAAGCGTGGCTTGCGCCGCCGTCAGGTTGAGTTCGGCACCGTCAAGGAGTTGCAGTGTGAGTTGGTCACCCAGAACAGATGCGGGGTTGATTTCGATGCTGCGCCCAATCACGGCACTCGTCGACACTGCGATCTGTGTCAGGTCGACGACTCCGACCTCAAGCCCGGTCAGCCTGACCGAACCCGTTCCGGAGATTACCCGTCCGCTCGCCTGGGCAGCGCTCAGCTGCAGTTCGGCGCCTGCAGTCAACGCGATTGCAACCGGCCCAAGGCGGCTACCGGAAGACAGAGCGGTGTTGGCACCAATCTGAGCGCGGCTGGTAAGCGACGAAGCGATCTGAGTGAAGTCGACGCTACCGCCGCCAAGACCCGTGACGTTCAGGGATGCGGCACCGCCTCCAGTGACGGTCACGCTCCGACCGCTCGCCTGAGCCGCATCAATCGTGAGCGTGACTCCCGGCGCAAGCTCAAGTCCTGCGCTACCCAGCCGGATATTCGCCGGCAGGGTCGTAGAGCTTGCAACCAAGACGCTCGCAGGACTCGAGATGCCGACAAACGACGGCTGGTTGGGGTTGGACGCGAACGCCTCGAGGCCGGTGATGCGCACCTTCCCTGAGCCGCCGATCATCGCGCCGTTGGCCTGGGTTGCGGTCAGGGTGAGGGTTACACCCGACCCGACGTTAACCGAGGTGGCTAGATTGATCAGCGACAGACTGGAGCTGAAGGGCGCCTGAGCCAGGTTGACCGATGCACCAAGCGCGATGTCGCCCGTAAGGGTGAGCGATGCGATGTTGCCCGCATCCGGATGCGTGGCAAGAGCCTCCAGCTGACGCCCGTTGAACACTACCAGATTGGCGTTCGGGGCAATCGGCGTACCAGGTTGATCAAAGCCCGGGGCCAGCGAGGTGCCGAGACGGATCTGCACCGGGCTGTTAGACGGCGGCAGGATGATGCCAACGCTGCCAGCTGGCGCAGTCGACGGATCCTTGACCGACGCAAGACTGGCGCCCGTGAAGTGGATCTCGGACTTGAGCGTACCGCCAGGCTGGAACGAGGTGATCTTGCGGAGATCGATCTCTCGATCAATTGCCCCATCAACCGTCAGCAGACCGTCGCCCAGGAACTCGGACAGCCCCCCGGTGTCGAGCAGTTGCTTCATCTGCTCCACCGATACGGTGAGCGACGAGTTGACGACCACACGGGAGAAGCCACCCATGTTGGCGAGCGGAACCCGGCTGATATCCAACACGCCGTTACTGGACTCAAGCGTATTGCTCTCGCCGCCCCCAATCTGGCCGAGCTTGATGACCGAGTTCGCGTCAAGCCTCACCACCCTCGACGCACTGCCCGCGTCAAAGCGGAAGGTAACGGTGTCATTTCCACCGAGCGAATCCGATACATCCAGCAGCATCGCTGCAGTCGGAACATTGTTCTGGCTGACGAACGTGAGCTTGGACACATCAACAATCAGGGTGTTGTTCGCTGCATTGCCAACGATCCGGGTGGACTGCAGTTGCTGAGGGGTGAGAACAAACCGCGCCGCGTTGGGAAGCGTGAGCTGAGGACCGGAAACCGCGGCAGCGGTCAGATCCACCGTCTGGGTCGCAGCGCCAGCAAGTGACAGGCTGGAGCTGAGCGGTCCGGTGAGCAACAGCGTACCCGCTCCCTCAAAGAGCGCGTTACCCAGCTGCGATGCGGCGACCGACAGGGTACGGCCCGCAGGTACCTGAATCGTGGCAGAACCCAGGGAGCTTGCCGAGCTCAGCGCTGACGCGTTGTCCGCAAGTGTGACCACGACCGAGCTGGCCTGCGCCGCTGTCAGATTTGCGGTGCTCGCGCCAAGACCGAAGATCTTGACCGTACCCGCGCCTATCAGTCGTCCCGAGTCGGAAGCAAGCCGGGTGGCCTGAGCAGCATCAAGCGAAAGGGTCTGGCCCGCGCCGACCGTCAGAACGAGGCCGCCCAGGACGGTGCCGGCGTCAAGCAGAACCGAAGAAGCGGTACCCGCGAGCGCTGCAGTCCGGGCTCCAGTGGCGGCAATGCGACTGAAGTCCAGCGTACGGTCGTCCAGATCCACCACTTGAACGTTGCCCGCCCCGGCGACACTGCGCCCAGTGGCCTGAACCGCGCTCAGCGTGAGCGTTCCGGACGCAATATCAACCGCGAAGGCGCCAAGATCAGTGGCCGAAGACAGTACGGTGTTGCCGGTGACCACGAGGCGGCGGACCAGCAACGACGACCCCTGGGCCTGAACCCGGCTGAGATCAACCGTGGCGGAGCCGATACCGGTGACGACAACTTCACCCGAGGCGCGGATCACGCGGCCGTTCGCAACAGAGGAGGCGATCGTAAGCTGCTGACCAGCGTCACCGCTATGCTGAATCACGAAACGCGGATTGAGCGACGTCGCCGACGTGATCACCGCACCTGGAGCAGCCTCGGCGAGCAGCGCCCCCGTCGAGATCACACGGGTCAGATCAACAGCCTGACCGCCAGCACCCAGAGCGGTGACCGTCACAGAACCCGTTCCGTTGATCGACTTGCCATTAGCTTGCGCCGCAGACAGCGTCAGGGTCTGGCCGGACGCAGTGCGAACCTTGAAATCGCCCAGGTTGGACTGCGAGTCGAGAGTGACCGAAGTCGGGACAGCCAGCGTGAGCGATGCGCCGGCAATGTTTGCCAGATCCACGCGAACAGGCTGGGTTGTAGCGCCAGAAGTGATGCCTGTCAGCACCACTGACCCCGCACCGGTGATTCGTACGCCATTGAAGGCATCCGCCATTCCGGTGAGCACCTCGCCGGCACGCAGGTTGAGGACGAAGTTGCTGTCGATTGTCACTTCGACCGTGCCGCCCTCGCGCGTCAACTGCAGTTTGTCGCCCACGCGACGCACCGTGACATCGCCGAGCGCGGGCCCGCCAAGTTCGTAGAGTCCAGTGGCCTGATTCGGAGCAACCCTGAAGGTTGGCGGAACCTGAACGTCGAACGGACGATTCGAGAAATTCACCCCGCCAAGACCAGAGGCCTTCAGCTTGCCGTTCAGAACAAGCAGACCCTTGCCGCTCTCACCATCAATCGGCCCGACATCCAGATCGATGAGGTCGGCCACGACTGCTGTCTCGAACCGGACCGTCGTGCCGGTGACCTTGAGGCCCGTGGTGCGCAACTCACCGCGATCATCAGCACGATTCGGATTGTTCATCGCAGCGAGGATGATCGAGCGGGAGGGCTCGACATTCGCGACGAACTCCAGCGTGCGAGCATATTTCCGGAGGTTGGCAATGTCAGCTGCGCCACCGTTCGGATAGAGCCACGAATCATACTGCGCCTGGGTAGCAACACCGTACTCAATAGCCGCAACCGAGTCGTTGTCGCCAATTGCGCCGAACAACAGCTGACCAGCACTGATCCCGCCGGCCAGCGTTGGCCGCGTCGCCAGCGAGTCGAGCAGAACAATCTTGTTCTGCTGGTTAAGCGATACCCAGGGCGCATCGAGAATCAGGCGACGTGCGTCGATATCGAGGTCAGCGTCGACAAACGAGCCCGAGACTCCGTCGTTACCGTCAACAATGTAGCCCTGACGCGTGACGATATGAACCTTGTCAGCGCGAATCAGCCCGGTGTCGATGACCAGATTGCCCTGCTCGACTTCAATCTTGACTGTAGAGGCCGTCGTGGACGAACTCTGCACACCGTTCTGCGCCGCAATTTGCAGAGGCGTGCTGAGGCCGTTGGTTTGAACTTCTCGAACGTCGATACCCACCGAAACGACTCGCAGCTCGCCCAGCGACCGAACGTAGATATCGCCTGTGACCGACTGCGCCGAGATACTTCCTCCGTCAACAACAAGGGGCTGCGCCTCGGTGCCGATACCGCCCACCGACTTGAGCAGCATCTTGCTGACTTTGCTCTGCGGTGCGCCGCCTTCGCCCTTGAATACGTCGCCCGAGCCGGCCTGGGTCGACAGGCCACCCGCGGTGACACTGCCGAGGTAAACGTCGCGCGCTGCGCGAACCAGCACATCACCCAGCGCGTTGATCTGGCTGGTGCCGTGCATGCGTGTTGCGCTACCGGCCGCTGCGCCTGCGGAATCGAGAAGCACCGTGCCCGGAACCGACGTGTTTGTGGCACGTCCTGTCGAGAGATCAACACCCGGATTGGCGCCAGAACCGACATTAAGCGAGCCAGCGGCACGCAGGGTGATGTCACCCCAGCCACTTGAAATGTCGCCCAGGACGGTGAGGTTGCTTCCAACCCCGCCGGCCTCCAGAAGGATATTGCCTGCCCCCGGTGTGGACACCGCTATCCCCGAATTGGTGATCGGCGTTGTGATGTTTGGGGAACGACCCTCGCGAACCTCGATTGAGCCTGCGTCAGTCGTCAGCACAATCGCGCCGGAGCCAGCAGCGACCAGAAGGTCACCCACCCATTCATCGGCCCTATCCGTCAACCCGCCATCGATATTGACACGCTTGACGGGAGCGCTGACCGCGTCGATCACCAGGTCATTGCGCTCGAGGAGGAACAGTCCAGCGTTGCCTGCACCCGCGGTGCGAGCCGCCAGCGTTCCGACGTCAACCGCAAACGGTGCAGTCGCGGTTCCAATCGCGCCTGACGCGTCAAGCTTGAGCGCCGACGCGCCGATAGTCCAGGCAGCCTGGCTGCCAGGCGCAGGGGCGATTGCTCCAGAGGCTGACTTGATCGATATGGAACCAACGGAACGAAGGGCTCCCAGCGTGACATCACCGTCAGCAACCAGTTGGGCGTTGCCACCCGCATCCAGCCCAGCCGAAGGAGCGAAGGTGATGGGGCCGGACCCGGAATCAACCAGCATGGAGCCCTGACCGCCGGTCCGCAGATCCGCACTGGCCTTGATCTCCACGCCGCTTGCACCCAGCACCGTCAGGTGACCCGTACCCGTGATCACGTCCGCCTTGTCGTTCAACACCACCGAGCCCGCGATCGCCTGCAGCAGCACGTTGCCCGCGCCATTCGCATTGATAGCCTGGTCGGCGCCCGTTGCCGCACCTTCGGACAGCGTCAGGTTGCCGGTGCTCGTGCGCAGCACCACGTTGCCGTTGGCGCTCGTCACCACATCCGAACGGCTCGCATCCGTCACCGCCGTGCCCGTCTGATCCGCAGACTGGCCGCTTACCGCCGCTGCCGTTCCGAGCGTGCCCACCTTCGCAATCGTCACACCCACATCCGACACCGTCAGGCCATCGGTCTCCAGCACGTACACGCCGCCCGCACCCGCCACTGCGGTGAGCGTCGCCACCGTCGTCTCGATGTGGTTGGCGCCTGCGCCAATGCCCGTGCCTGACGTGAACCTCACCCCCGCCGCCACCACGTCAACCAGCGTATCGCCGCCGTCAACGATGTTGCCCGCAGTTGCCGTCACCGATGCGTTCGCCGTCGTCTGCAGCCCACCCAGCGTCACGTTCGTGGCACCCACCACCCGCAGGTCTGCCCCGCTCGTGATCAGGCTCGTGTCGCTCATCAGCACCGCTGCGCCCGACTCCACGTTGACCGTGCCCGACGTGCTCCGCAGATCCGCGCCCGTCTTCATCTCCACGCCGCTTGCACCCAGCACCGTCAGGTGACCCGTGCCCGTGATCACGTCCGCCTTGTCGTTCAACACCACCGAGCCCGCGATCGCCTGCAGCAGCACGTTGCCCGCGCCATTCGCATTGATAGCCTGGTCGGCGCCCGTTGCCGCACCTTCGGACAGCGTCAG
>CAIPNM010000183.1 GCA_903866395.1 uncultured bacterium | reverse complement strand
GGCGCTGCGGAACCCTGGCGAATCGACAGCACGCCGAAGCTCCTGGTTGAGGCGTGTCACGATCGCGGCGGGCGTACCGCGTGGTGCAACGAAGCCAAGCCAGACGGTGCCGATGCCTGCGATACCCAGCTCGCCGAACGTCGGTACGTCGGGCAATACGCCAAGTCTCTGCAGTCCGGAAACGGCCAGCGGCTTCAGCTTTCCAGCGCGAATGTGCGGCAGCTGCGGTGCCACGCCATCCATCAGCAGATCGACCTCGCCACTGAGCGCCGCGACGACCGCTCCGGAGCCCTTGTAGGGAATATGCTGCATTTCGAAGCTCGCGCCCAGCTTGAGCTGCTCCATGAAAAGGTGCCCTGGCGAACCGTGGCCAGCCGATCCATAGCGCAATTGCCCGGCGCGCGCCTTGGCGAGGCGGAGAAACTCGCCGAGCGACGACGCTGGCACGGATGCATTGGCCGACAACAGCTGTGGGCCACGCCAGAAGATGCCAATGTGGGCGAAGTCCTGCATCGGGTCGTGCGGGAGCGCGCCGATCAGGCTCTGGTTCACGCTCATCTGCGAGAAAGCCACCATCGCGATCGTGTAGCCGTCCGGCACGCTGTTCTTCAAGGCTTCGAGAGCGACGATGCCGTTTGCGCCCGGCCGGTTCTCCACGATCACCGGCTGGCCTGCGGCTGTGCTCACCGATTGAGCGACCTGGCGCAACACGCCGTCCGGAGACGAGCCGGCGGCAACGCCTGCGAGAACCTTGATCGGTCTTGCCGGAAAAGTCTGTGCAAGGCTCCCGACGGCAAGCATTGCGGTTGCCGCACCCAGCGTAGCGGCCATCAGGAACGAACGACCTCGACGAATCATTGCAGACATCTCAGCCAATCAATGAGTAGGGTGAGGTTAGGTGCGCCATCCGTTGAGCGCCAGCCCTTGCGCGGCACAACAAGGGTGAAAATAATTCACCTCGTGACCCCATTGAAAAGGAGGCGGCCCTGATGGACAACCTGCGCAGCATCGGTGTTTTCGTGCGAGCGGTGGAGTTGCGCAGCTTTGCAGCTGCGGCTGCCGTGCTTGGCTTGACCCCGTCGGCAGTGAGCAAGGCGATCGGCGCGCTCGAGCGTTCGCTTGGCGCACGCCTGCTTGCACGTACTGCGCGCGGTGTCACGCTGACCGAGGACGGCGCGCGCTTTCATGTCCGATGCCGAACGATCGTGGCTGAACTGCAAGCCGCTGAAAGCGAGCTGGCCGGCACGCGCGGCCTGGCGCGCGGGCGGCTACGCGTCGCGCTGCACAGCAGCCCTGCGAACTCCCACATCGTGCCGAACCTGCCTGCCTTTCTTCGGATCTACCCCGATATCCAGCTCGACGTGAGCATCGTTGCCGGTGCCATGAGCCTGGAAGCGAAGAACTTCGATGTCGCCGTGTTCCTCGGTGATCCGCCGGATTCGAACCTGGTTGCGCGCCGGATCGCCGAGCGGCGCTTCTGCACAGTCGCCGCCCGAAGCTACCTCGAACGGCACGGGATGCCCTTTGCCCCACACGACTTGCCGGCTCACAACTGCATGGTCCACGTGCTTCCGAACGGACGTGCGCAGAACATCTGGCGCTACCAGAAGGGCGACCAGCACTGCGAGGTCAAGGTGCAGGGCAACCTGAGCATCAACGCGGGCTCTTGGATGCGGAAGATGGCGCTGGCCGGGCTTGGAATCGCTCGCCTGCCGAGCAACAACGCTGCCCCTCTGCTGGCGGCACGTGACGACCTGGTGTTGCTGCTGGCCGACTGGTCGAGCGAAGCGCCGCCGGTGCACCTCATGTACGCCCGAGGCCGCGGCGCTTCGCCGACGGTGCGCGCGTTCACCGAATTCGTGACTGCGCTGTTCAAGGACCCGGAGGCGGGCCTGTATGCCGTGGGACCGGGCAAGCCCGGGATCAACTGGCCGATGTGGCGGGAGTGACGCCTGAACCCTTGGAGCAGCACAGCGCAGGGCACTGAGCAGCTAGTTGCTCTGCCACGCCATGTGGCGCTGGGCGCAGCGTCTGCAGGCAGCGTCTTGCACCTACCGAATCGCCATCAGGCCGCGTGCCGGGTCGAAGGTGCTGAGCTTGCATACCGTGGCCAGCCGGAATAGGAAAAATACCGCAGTGCAGTGCGCCGACGCGCATGGGTTCAGCTTCCATGCCGGGGTACGCTGCCGTGCGGATCAACGCAAACAACTCGAACGGCTGTGCAGGTACATCACGCGCGCCCAGGTCGCGAACCAACGACTGCTTCTGGAAAGGGCTACGACCGCTCACGGTCGGGAGCCGTCCTTCACCTTCCAAGATAAACCGCCGTCACCCGCTCCCTCTCATGCCCCAGCCCCGCGCTGATCGCGAGCCGTGCATCCCGATAGAGCGCCTTCTGCTCGGCCGTTAGTGCCCGTGACCTCGGCATGTCGGTTGCTGGTGCCGCTCAACGTGTCAGTGCGCGATACCGAACCTGCGCAAACCGGCGCCGGAAGCCGTGCACCCGGTCGATGCCGGCGGCGGCGCACTGGTGGTGCCAGTGCAAGACCTCGCCGGCACGCTGCAGGGTCTGCAGTTCATCAGTCCGGACGGCGTGAAGCGCTTCCTCAAGGGCGGGCGCGTGCGGGGCCTGTGCGCCTGGCTCGGCGATCTGTCGTCGCCGTCCGGCGACGAACAACCTACGTTGCTGATCGCCGAAGGCATGGCCACTGCCGCCAGCCTGCGCGAGGCCTCCGGCCACACCGTGGTCATCGCCTTTAACGCGGGCAACCTCGGCGCAGTCGCCGCCACGCTCCGCGCTCGGTACCACGGAGCCCGCATCGTGGTGTGCGCGGACGACGACCATCTCACGCCCGGCAACCCGGGCCGCACGCATGCCATCGAGGCGGCACGCACCGTCGGCGGTGCGGTCGCAGTACCGGACTTTGGTGACGACCGGCCTGCGGACGCCACCGACTTCAACGACCTGGCGAGGCTGCGCGGTCTGCCAGCAGTGCTGTCAGCGATCGAGGCGGCGGCAAGCACTCCGCAGAAGGTTGCGCGCGATAGCGACTCCAACGCAGCGAAGTCCGCCTGGCCAGACCCGGAACCCCTGACCGCGCCGATCGAATCACGGCCCTATCCGGTCGACGCGCTGCCGCCATTGCTGCGCGACGCCGTGATCGAAGCGCAGGCGTTCGTGCAGTCGCCCGCCGC
>CAIPNM010000182.1 GCA_903866395.1 uncultured bacterium | reverse complement strand
CGCTCGCGGTCATCGTGAGCGTATCGGCGCCGTTGTAGTTCAGGTTGCCCTTGTAAACCACGCCGTTCGTCGCCGACAGCGCCGAATTGATCGCTGCCACCGTGCCTGTCAGCGTTACGCTCGACGTGCCGTTCGTTCCAGTCCCGACCGTCACACCTGTTGCCGAAGCAACCGTGATCTTGCCCTGCCCGACAGCCAGGGTCACCGTCATGGACCCCGTCGCGTCCACATCTGCGATGCTAAGCCCGGTCACAGGCAGATCTGTGTCCTCAGCCACCGTGCGCGCCGCAGGTACCGTGTTGACCGGGGCGTCGTTGACCGCTGCCACGTTGATCGTGACGGTCGTGGCCGAGCTGTCGAGCTTGCCGTCTGTGGCGATGTAGGTGAACGAAGCCGCGCCGTTGAAATTTGCCGTCGGCGTAAACCCGACTGAGCCGTTCTGGTTCAGTACTACCGCGCCACCCGTCACCGCCGTGACGCTTTTGATCGTGACCGTTTCCTGGTCGACTTCCGTATCGTTGCCGAGCAACTGAGTGGCTGTGAACGTGGCTGCAGTGTCCTCGGTGGCTGACAGCGTGTCCGCAACCCCTACCGGCGCATCATTGACCGCCGACACATCGAACGAGATAGTCCCTGCGGCAACCGAAGACGTGCCTTTGGAATCGACCACCTTGAACTTGAAGCTCGCCGCCCCAAGCCCGTTGACGTTCAGAGCTGGCGCAAACGTGAGCTTCCCGTTGGTTCCGTCAATATCGGCAACGGGTATTTCCTGTCCAACAGTCACCGCCTGCGAGTTGTAAAGGAGCGTGCCGGCAGTCGAAACCGGAAGCGTGTCGATCAACACCTTCGAAAGCGTGTCACCCGCGTTACGATCACGGAATTCGAAGTCGGAGAGCGCAAACCGGTACGCGGTGTCTTCCGTGGTGAGCAGCGTCTTGTCTGCAGTTGTGGGCGGGACGTTGATCGTTAGAACCGGGTCATCGGTTCCGATGATTGTGATGACAATCGAGCTCTCAGAGCTCTTTCCCGCACCATCCACCAGAGAGAACTTGAATACATCGACCTCCGTTTCACCCGTGCGGAGGAAGTCAGCTTTGTCCTGATCGAGCTTGTACTCAAAGACATTGGTTCGATCGATTCGGGTGAGCGTGCCGAACTGGCCCGTAATTGATCCATCGTCAACCGACAGGTTGAGGGTGGCTGCGTTGCCCACCGCGGGCTTGAATGACACCGAATTGATGCTAAGCGGCGAGCCCTCTGGGTCGCGCCCGGCATTAACCAGGTTGAAGCTGACAGTGTCGGGGGCGAGCAGATTGCCCGTGCCGCGCTCGACGATCTGATCCTGGATGAGATTAACGAGCGGCGGGAAATTGAGCGTGCTAACGGCCACCCGCACGGTGCCGAAATCGTAGCGAAGATCGTCTGACAGGGTCCCCGACCCATTGGCCGCCAGGCGATAACTAAAAACGTCCTGGACGACCGCATCATTTCCAGGCCACTGCGTGACGGTGTAGGTGTAAGCACCGGAAGGCTGAATTTCGAGGGTGCCATAGGTGCCGTTCAGAACCAGCTTGCTGGGGTTGCCGGCAAAGCCGCTTTGGTACTGATTGAGTTGCAGCACTTCATCGCCGGTACGGGCGCCCCAAACCCCAGCGGTAAAGCCGCGGGGCACCAGATCGTTCGACAACGCGTTCCCGCTGCCCGTCCCGCTGAAGGACGTGGTTGAGCCCGTGGTGAGCACGAACAGATTGTCATCGATCGCGTTGGCAGCCTTGGTGTCATTGGACGACACAAACACCGAGCCGACGGATGCACGGGTGAGGATGACAGCGCGAGACAGCGCCTCAACCGTGCCACCTGCCACACCGTCCAGACCCGCGAGAATGTCAGCAAGCCCGGCGATGCTACCGCCGGTTGCGACCGCGGTGGCGACCGCCTTCGCCGCGGATTGTGCGACGAGCTCCTGGGCGACGATCTGATACTGCACCGCATCGGTCAGCGCGCCACCGATATCGAGATCGCCGAGGTTGCTGCCCGCTGCCGTGATCGCGTTGTTGACCGCAGTCTGAATGCTGTTGTTAAGCACTGCGAGCGCTTTCGCCACCAGCGTCGCAGCCTCGTCAACCCCCTTCCCCGCCTCGACGCCCACCGAGGCCTTGATGCCTTTGAAGACCGTTTGCAGCGTCGCCTCGGAGCTGAGGTTGACCGCTGCCGCGTTCTTGACCAGTTCGCGCGCAATGGCCCCGGATACCAACGAATCATCCGTCACCCCCGCGGCCGCGGCTACCTCGGCTGCGATACGCAGAATGTTGGCCACCTGAAGCGCTTTGGCCTGGATCTTGAGCGCCTGCTCTGCTGCGGCAAAGTTGCCCGACTTCGCTGCTTCAGCCAGAGGATCGTAATCGAGCAGGCTGGTCGCGGTATCAGGCAGACCGAGGACTGTCTTGACCCGCGCAAGCGCATCGGCCAGGCTGCCGCCCATCTGCTGCTGAGCAGCCGTGACAAGCGTGGTGATGGGGTTGATCACCCCCGACCCGGCCGGAGACGTGTAAGAGCCGTCCCAGACCCGCTGAGTGGAAATATCAATCGTTTTCAGCGTGTCGGTTCCACCCGCGATGGTACCGCCGTACGTCCAGGCAACGGTTCGCAGATTGGCATTACCACCGCCGATTCCAGGCGATTGGCCGAAGGCATCGGTAATTCCCCAAGGTTCCGCAGTGAATGCCGCCCCATTGTTGATAACGACGGTGTACGCGCCCGCGGCCGACTGCGTGACCTGCACCGTGTTGATCGGATCGTGATCCCAGACCCCGTTATTGTTGAGGTCACGAAAGACCAGCGCCCCTTTCAGATAGCCGTCGATGTTGACCGGCGCATCGCCGTTTTGCACGGTGAGCGTGAACTTCTCGGACTTACTCGCACTAGCAGTGTCTGTTGCAGTGACCGTGACCTCGAAAACGCCCTGTTCGCCCTCTGGCGGGGTACCAACAAGCTTGCGCGTGACGGGGTCAATCGATAGCCAAGCCGACGCGTCGTATGCCACGCCATTCTTCTTGACGGAAAAGCTGTAGCTGAGCTTTCCCTGCTCCGGATCCGAGAAGCCGCTGATATCGACCGAGAAAGGCACCCGCTCGCTCGCGATTGCTGCAGCGATCGCGGTGGAAATTGGCGCCTGATTCGCAGCCGGGGCTGCGCTCGAGCTCGACGAACTCTCCTTCACGAGCAGCGCGCCAACCCCAAAGGCCACAAATGCCGGGATAGACCCGGAGAGATCAAGCAACTCCGACGAACTGGGACCTGACGCAGGCGCCCCGCCGGCACTCGAACCCGACGCCGGCGCATCGCTCGTTGAACCTGCCGCCGCACCAGACGCCTGCGCCAGCAGGATTGGCTGCGTCGAATCGGCGGGGCCTGTCCAGTCGGCCTCTAGGGCGCTTACGTCTGCCGGCGTCGCATCGTCAAACGCCTGCGGATCGGCACCGCGGTCATCCCCCCGGCGCCTGCGAAGGGCACCAACTGTCATTGCGGTGGATGGATCGCCGAGTTTCGCTAACGATGAAGCTGTAGGGGCGGCCGTTTCCAGCGCGAGCGCGAGCTGTTCGCCTGTGGATGACAAGGTGCCCTGAGGCTGCTGACGGCCCGACTTGCCGCGACTAGATTTTTGAGCGCCTGTTTGTGACATGGACGACCCTGTGCAGTTCGTTGAAATCAAAAAAACCCGCAAACGCGAGTTTAACGTTTAAATTGCAATTTATTCGAGATCAGAAAGGTTTATCAACGGATCGCCCGGCACGCGTACGCGAGCCTGTATCCGTCCCTCCCAACTCAGCCAGAAACTCGATCTGCCGCAACGTCCACCCCGTCTGGCAAGCTGACCTCGTGCACCGCATCAACAGCGGTGTGTCGCAGCCTGCCCCACTGCCACGCCACACCAGCGTAAAAAAGCGAAAGTAACGCGACAAACCCGAACACCAGGAGCCACTCTGGCGCCCCAACCCGCCAGGCTACGATTGCGAGCCCCGCTAGACCCAACCCGCCACCCGCCTCAACCGCCACGACCTGCCCCGGCGTCAACCCACGGGCGAGAAGAAGGTGGTGCAGGTGGTCTCGCCCAGGCGCGGTAGCCCCCTGGCCTCTTAACAGCCTTGCCGCAATCACGCTAAGCCCATCAGCCAATGGCATGAAACAGGCCCACACGACCACCGCTGGAGGCGCGCCGCCCTGCGTTGGCGGCAGCGAACAGAGTTTCAGAGCGATGATTGCGACAAGGAAACCGACACCGAGGCTCCCAGCATCGCCCATGAAGATTCGGGCAGGCCGGCCAGACCAGCCACGCAGGTTAAAAATCAGGAAGGCCACCAGGCAGGCACCCAGAACCCCAACCAGCTCGATGATATGGGTGTTTCCGGTGAGCGAAGCCACCCCACCCAAAACGACCAACGCAACCAGGCAAAGCGACCCAGCCAACCCGTCAACGCCATCGCTCATATTGATGGCGTTCATTACGCTGACGATTGCAAACACCGAGAAGGGAATGGCCAGCCAGCCGAGGTTGGGCGCCCAACCCGGGATGACTTCCCCCAAAGCCTGCAGGCTGACCTCGCTGCCAACCACGACGGCAGCAGAAATGAATGCCTGAAAAAGAAATTTAGGTCCGGCCCTCAGATGGGCGCGATCATCGATCGCACCCAGCACAAAAAACAGGAAAACCCCGCCTATCCACGCGGTCGGGGGCCGAACCCCCGGAACAAGGAACCAGGCAAAAAACAGCCCGACAGCCATTGCGAGACCACCGACGACCGGTGTGGAAATCTCGTGTTGTTTACGACCCCCCGGATGGTCCAGAAGGCCAAGCGAGGGCGCGATTCGTGTGAGGATCCCGACACTGGCAATTGTTACCAGAAACGAGAGGGTAACCGCTAGAGCAAGCGCCAATTCGGAGGCCATGATGAAAAACCAGATAGGGATGACGAGAAACGACGGGCAAGAAAATATGCAATGTGCAGCGCCCTTGATATGAACTCATTTTACAGTGAACAACATCCAATCACTGGATAACCGACTGAGAAATAGCGCACATTTTTTCCGCCAAATCCGATCAACGCACCAGAAAGGTGCGGCGCTTGCGGCTTTACTGCGCAAATCCAAAATGTGAGTCGAGCCTCGACGCGATATACAGCACGCGATAGCTACCAAACACTTGCTGGGCGTAGGCATCGATCAGCTCGCGCCCAGCCGCCTGCAGGACTTCCTGCGCGTTGAGCAGATCGAGGAGCGTGCCCCGGCGAAAGGCGAACTGCTCGCGGACAGCCCGGAGCGACGCAGCAGCCAACTCCGCCGCCTCGATCCGGGCGAGCAGCAACTGATCGGACGCACTCGACTCGGCGAGTACCTGGGCAGCGAAGCGCTCGAAGGCGAGCACTGCCGCCTGGTAGTCATGATCAGCCTGCTGCAGTCGCGACAAGGCCTGTGTCTCGCGGGCCTGCGCTGCGCCGCCGGTGTAGAACTCATATCGAAAATTGAACAGTGCGGTACGGTCGTTTCCCGGGAACCCGTCGCCAATCTGGTCCCGCCGCGTGAATGTGCTCTCGAAATTCAGCTGTGGGAGCGCCCGAGCGGCCACTGCTTTCAACTCAGATTGCGCCGCTTCCCTTCCAGCCTGCGCTGCGCGCACCGTGGCAAACACCGGTGCCAGGAGAGACGCACCCCCGACGTCGCGCACCTCTACCGCGGCGAGCAGATCCACCGTTCCCGCAGGCTCCGCCCCGAATATCTCTCGATACCCGGCTCGTGCCGCCGCAACCCGGGTCCTGGCTGCCACCGCGCCGGCCAGCGCGTCGGCCACCCGCGCCTGCGCCCGAAGCACGTCGCTGCGCGACCCGCCCCCCAGTTCGTAGCGCTCTCTGACATATTGAGCGATCGCGACGCGCGCAGTCTGGTTTTCGAGCGCCAGCCCCTCCTGCAAGTGCGCAGACTCGAACTCGATCGCGACCTGGATTGCACGAAGCGCCAGCTCGGCGCGACGCGCCTCAGCGCGCGCAGCGGCAATACGCTCGCGCGCCTCGGCCGACATCACGGCAGCCTCGGCCGACCCAAAGTCGAATACCAACTGCCTCAAGGCGAGCCCCCAGCCCGCGCTCGTATAACGCCGTTCGGGAACACCGAACAGCCGATTCTGGTCAAACGAGCGCCACCCGCCATCGGTCTGACCCGTGACTTGGGGGCGAAGCGCCGCGCGGGATTCCTCCGTTGAGCCGCGAGCCCCTTCCTTGGCTGCCATGGCCGTCTGGAATTCCGGATGGCGGCTAACCGCCTCGCGCACGCGATCACGGAATTGACGATCTACAACCGACGATACAGCGATCCGACGATCGGACCGCAGCGCATCGAGAAACCCGATCTGAGACTCGCCCAAGGCCGGCACCTGCTCGGGAGGCGATAGGGCCGCTGTCGGCGTTGTCGCGACGCCCCCTCCGGTGAAGGGAAGGGTCTGCGCGAACACGGCGGGCGAGGTCAGCAAAAGCGCGATGAGCACAAGCCCGGCGGCGCTCCGGTTCATTCCGTCGTTCGAAGAACCCGAGACGCGTACCCGCCGGGTCGTCCGATCCTGCCTAGCGCTCACGGAACGCATTCTCTCGGACAGCGACCACCGGCTTGGACAAATACTGCAGCACCGTCTTGGACCCTGTGATGATGTCGATCTGCGCCTGCATACCTGGGAGAACTGGCAGTTCCTTGTCCCCCGCCTGAAGCACAGGCGACAGCGTTTCGATGCGGGCGAGATAGAAGCTTTCGCCGCGTTCATTGGTCACCACATCTGGGCTGACCTGCGTCACCGTACCGACCATGGCGCCGAAGATCGAAAAATCATAGGCTGAAATCTTGAGACGTGCGGTCTGCCCGAGTTTCACAAAACCGATGTCCTGGGGCAGGATCATTGCCTCGAAAACCAACTGATCATCAATCGGCACCACCTCTGCGACGGGCTCTCCCGACCGTACCACGCCACCTATCGTGGAGATCAGCAGGCGATTGAGTATCCCGTTCACCGGCGACTTGAGCTCCGTTCGTCCCACCCGATCGGCGAGCGCAGGCATGACTTCCTCGAGCGAGCGCAGTTCCGCTGTGACCTGGTTCAGGTCCGCCTGAGCCTGGGTGCGGATCTGCCGGAGCGTTGCATCCTTGCGTGCAACGACCTCGGCAAGCGCAGCCTCCAGCCGGACAATGGCCGAGCGCGCGGAGTCGAGCCGCCCCTCGGCATCGGCCATCATCCGGTCTAGCCGGACCAGTTCGATCTGCGGCTCCAGCCCTCTCGCCACCAGCTGCGCAAGAATGCGCCGCTCCTCCCGGGCGAGTGCCAGGGTACGTTCGGCGGTCTGAATGACGATCCGGGTTTCCTCGATTTCGCGGCTGCGCTGCTCGCGCTGGGAATCGAGTACCCGGATCTGTGCATCACGTTCCTCGGCACGGGCGCGCCATGCTGCGCGTTCAATGCTCACAAACTCGCGGGCATCGCGCTCAAGTTCGGGGCTGAACGAGAGCGCGGTTTCTGTCAACTCGGCGCGCAGCCTGGCCACCCGCGCGAGGAGCGCAAAGCGCTGCTGTCTCCGTGACTGGTAATCGCCATCGGCCTGTATCGAACTCAGGGATACCAGGGTTACGCCATCGGCCACCTTCTGCCCCTGCTTGACATGAATCGCCTGCACCACCCCGCCCTCCAGGCTCTGGATCACCTGAATTCGCCCGGACGGAATGACCCGACCCTGCGCGCGGGTGACGGTGTCAACGTGAAATGTGGCCGCCCATACGAAAAACGCAATCACTGACAACAGAATCGCGTAGAGCAGCCAGCTCGCACTGCGCCTGAGGTCGTGCTCGCGCAAGGTTGCTGCGATGGTTTCACCGCGGGGTCGCGCGGAGTGGGCGGTCACGGCTCAACCCGCCTTGGTGGATGAACCACCGGAACCCGGGCCGGCCAGCCCCGGCCCAGAAGGCTCAGCCGCGACGGAACGCCCCGCTGCCTGACCGGTTGCCGGCGTAGACGGCACCACCACCTGGAGCGCACCGCCTCCAGCGGGCTGGGCACCGAACGGCCGAGCCGACAGTGCGCCACGGAGGGCTGCACTGGCCGAGGGCGAGGCGGCGCCCTTCTGCGAAGGGGCCGCAGTCGAGGGCGCATCACCGCCCGATCGCCCCGGCGGCGTATCCGGACCAGAAGGACCCGAGGGACCCGAAGGGCCTCTTTGACCCGCAGCAGGCGCCGCAGCGCCCCCAGAAGCCGGCCCGCTGCCCGCGCCCAGCACCTTATCGCGGGGACCATCGGCCACGACCTTCCCCTGATCAAGCACGATCACGCGATCGACCAGTTCGAGCAGCGTCGCTTTGTGAGTGATGACGACGAGCGTTGAGCTGCCAATGACCGGCTTCAGCCGCTCGATGAGCTGCCGCTCCGCATTGATGTCCATTGCACTGGTGGGCTCGTCCAGCAGCAGGATCGGAGGCCGACCAACCAGCGCCCGCGCAATCGTGATCGCCTGACGCTGCCCGCCAGACAGCCCCTCGCCTCGCTCTCCCAGCCGGAGGTTGTAGCCTTCCGGATGGGTACTGATGAAATCGTGTACGCCCGCGATCTGAGCCACCTCGACGATTCGCTCATCGGCGGGGTAATGCGCACCGAGCGCGATGTTCTGTCGCACCGTGCCTGTCATCAGCCAGATTTCCTGCATGACCGCGCCAATGTTGCGACGGAGATCGGATGGATCGAGCTGACGGACATCCGCGCCGCCCACCAGCACAGCCCCGGCGTTGGGCGCATAGAGTCCGAGCAGCAGCTTCGAGAGCGTGGTTTTGCCGGACCCCACACGACCCACAATGGCCACCCGCTCGCCTGCGTTGATCTTCAGACTGACGCCGTTGAGACCACCGGCCTGTTGCTGCGGATAGCTGAAGGACACTCCGCGCAATTCAACCGTGCCATCGAGGGATTCACGCGGCATCAACTGGCGCGAGGGTTGATGCTCGCGGGGTTCGTTCATCAGCTTGGCCAGCGCCTTGTAACTGGCGTAGGACTGATTGGCACGCGTAAGCAACTGGGCAAGCTGTGCGAGGGGCGCAATTGCGCGCCCTGCGAGGATGGAACAGGCGATGATTGCACCCATTCCGATTTGTCCTTTGGCCACCAGAAACACGCCCATCGAGACAACGGCCACCTGCGAGACCTGTGAAACAAAGTTTGCGAAGTTGCCCGCAAACTGCGCCAGAAAGCGGGTTTTGAGCCCCACCCGCGCCTGATGGGCAATCGCCCGCTGCCAGCGGCCGCGCATCACAGGGCCAGCACCGAGCGCCTTAATGGTTTCGAGCCCTGCAATCGATTCCACCAGCACGGAATGCTTGGTCTGCCCGTCTTCGTAGCCGGTCTGCACCAGCCGCCTCATCGCAGGCTGCAGCGCGACCCCAACCAACAGCATGGCCGGAATGAGAATGAGCGGTACATACACCATGGGCCCACCGATTGCCCAGATGACTGCGACGAATAAAAGCGCAAACGGAATGTCGATTACGGTTGTGAGCGTGGCCGAGGTGAGGAACTCTCGGACGGATTCAAACTCCTTCATGACGTTCGCGAGCGACCCGGTTGACCCTCGTCGTGCGCGCATCTCGAGATCAAGAACATGGTCAAACAGCGCATCTGCGATCGCCATGTCCGCTCGGGAGCCGGCGACGTCAAGGAAATAGCCGCGCAAGCTGCGAATGACGAAGTCGCTTACAAACACGATACTGATACCGGCCATCAAAGCGATGAGGGAATCGATCGCGTTATTGGGCAGCACCCGGTCATAGACGATCATCGTGAAGATCGAGGTGGCGAGCGCAAACACGTTGGTGAGGAGCGCGGCGAACCCCACCTGCACGTAGAGCGGCTTCGCGGTGGACAGCGGCCCCCAGAACCAGTGCCCGAATCGACCGCGCGGTGCATTCACCTGGTCGGACGGCACGCGGAGCGGGGGATTTACTGCCACGAAAGTTCCGGAAAGCAACTGATCAATGAGATCAGGGTCTGGCTCTGACCTGGATTCGCCCCTCGGGGAGGCGGGATCAAACAGCGATAAGCCGCCGTCGTGTCCGCGAGAAAGAATGGCGGGTCGGTTATCGGGCGTCAGGAAAACGAGCGCGGGTAGACCCGAACGCTCAACCGCGGAGAATCCGCCGCTTTGCTGCTCGGCGAAAAACCCGCGGCTTGAAAGCGCTTCGATGAACTGCTCGAGCGTCCACGAACCTTCCGGCCGCAGCACCTGAGCATAGAGCGACGCCCGTGAGAGCGGCACCTCATGCAGCGTAAACAGATGCAGAAGGCACGACTCGAGCGGGTCGTAAACAGCAGGGGTCGGGGGAATGCCCGAATCGGGACCAGTCACGGTATTGGCGTAGAGCGCCCATCAAGCAAATCGCAACACCGAGCAGTTTACCCCAGCACCCAGCCAGCACGCCCCATCAGCTCACATCAAATTCGCGTCCACCTCTTTTGCTTACGCATAAAGTTGACCCGCAAAGTCGGACAGCGGTATGTAGAGATCAGGGAGCATTGTGTCCGCGAGCTCCTGCATGGACGGCACTGCGATCGTCCTGGCCACCGCAGCCGCGATCTCGGCCGGACCGACAAGGGCCACACCCAGGCCACTGCCTGCGCCGAGCGCATCGATCGGTGCGGCTGTACCCGAATGGTTGTCGTCTGCTGTGACCGCCTGAAGCCCGGCGATGTAGAGCCCATCCAATGGAATACGGTAGTCCCCGGATACTGCCGTGCCAACCGGTAGGGGATCAACCGCCGCAACGCCCTCCGCGCTGGTTCGCAGCGCCGACAGATCCAATCCGTCCGCGGTCGTCAGGTCAGCGATGAAGGCATTGACGCCGTGAGGACTGTCGACGCCGGCTGACGAATCGCCCGCCATCGCGCCATTTCCGCTTGCAATCCTGAACACATCGGCACCCGACCCTCCCATCATTCGGATCGGCCCCGGGTTCGCGGACGGACCAGCGACTAGCAGGTCGTTACCGGAGCCTGCAATGAGAATATCCCCAGAGGGAGCAGCATCCATTGATAGCAGGACGTCGTTGCCCGAGCCGCCAAACAAACGGTCCGCCCCTTCGCCACCATCCAGCCAGTCCTGGCCCGCCCCGCCATAGAGTTCATCATCGCCCTCCTCGCCGAGCAGCCAGTCGTTCCCACCGCGGCCATCAATCAGGTTGGCGCCGTCATTACCGATGAGCACATTGTCAAAGCTGTTGCCGATCAGATGCGCAGCACCGAGCCCGAACAGCGATAGCGACTGGATGGTCGCTGCTTCTGCGAGTTGGAAGGTGAGTGGCGGCGCGGTGTCATTCTCGAGAACAATATGAAGGTCGTTCTTGTTGACGATGATTGGCGAAAACGCAGCCGGGTCTTGATGCACCGCGCTAACGATGATGGTCGCTCCGTTCGTGGCGGATGCGATGGCCGCAGCGATGCTGCCCAATGCACCCGACACTGCGCTGTTGACCACCAGCGCGCCGCCCGCAACGAGCGACATCGGGTCGACCGCCGCCCCCGCGTCGCCGAATTTGAGCAGTTCGGCCTGAACCAGGACCAGACCGGTTGACTCCGACTTCGGCTGAATGGCAAAGACCGACTGCGAGTCGCTGTAGGTGTCGTTTGACAGCCCGCGGACCAGCCCCCGCTGCCCTGGGGTGGCAAGCTTCACCACGTAATCACCAACCGCCCCCGGCAACTGGGCGGTGTCGAGGCCCGCGCCGCCAACAAACACATCACCTTCCGCGAGCCCTGTGCCGAGATCGTTACCGCCCGCGCCAATCAGCACCAGATTATCGCTACCACCTCCCTCGATCGTATCGTTACCGTCGGTGCCGCGACGAATTTCATCGCCCTGGTATCCGGCCTGATCGGGTCGGTGGTGGATGCCGCCCACGGAGGTAAAGACCTCGTCGGGCGTGACACCGAGTATCACCAGACCGGTATCAACGACCGATGCGTCAGCAGCGCCGTCGTAGACCACCAGCGTGTCGGGACCACTTGCTGTCACCGCGAACTGCGTCGTACCGCCCGACTGGGACATTTGTCCGCGAACGATGAAAAATCCCTGATCGGTCACTTTGCCATCGGAAGGCATGACGCCGCTCATTGCCTGCAGGTCGGTGCCCATCGGACGCAGACCTTCGACATCTCGCAATTGATGGTTGCGGGGCACCAACGAGACAAATTCGTCCGGCCCAAGGTCGGTAATGACATCGGCGCCGGCAGCAAAGCTGAACGAACTGACTCGCCCCGAGACCAGTTGAACCTGCACGGCAGGTGAGTCGCCGGGAACGAACTCGAAGCCGTCGCGCCCGGTGCCACCCGAGACGCTGTCCGCGCCGGGTCCACCCACGATGTATCCATCGCCCGACGAGCCCACGACCGTATCGTTACCGGCGCCTGCCTCCACGTCGTAAAACTGCGTGGGGGAAAACTGGCTTCCACTGAGGTCGATTGTGTTCGTACCCGCGCTGCCAAGCGCAAGACCACCCCAAGCGCCATCGTTATCGATGACGCGGTTGCCCTTCGCATCGCTGATTGAGTTGGTTGCGACACTTCCGTCGACATCAACCAACACCCAATCAGCCGTACCGAGTGCCGAGGAAAACGAGAGCCGTGCGGACGAGTCGCCGTTCGTCGCCGCGGTGAAGGCAAGCGCGTCCGTGCCGTTTTTCTTAAGCGTGACGCCCGCGCCGCTAGCGAGGGTAATCCCCTCGGTAAAGTCGATGTCGACCGCGCTGGCGGTTAGTGCAACCGCCGCGACCTCTGGCGCGAGTTCGTCCACGATCTGGACCACGCGCGTGCCCGCAGCGTGACCGAGCGTTACCCCACCGATGCCCACCAGATCGCGGAAGGTTAGCAACGTGGCCGGTAGCCGATAGGCGCTGTTCCCATCGAGCCCCGCGCTAACCATCGCCCCCTGCTGAAACAGCATGAGCGACTCAGCCGTGCCATTGCCCTCGCGATCGAACGCGAACGCAACCGTCGCGCCTGCGGCGCTCAGGTTCTTGGACAAATACCACACCGCATCGGTCACCTCCTGCGGGGTGTCAGGAACCACAACCTGGTCGCCTACGGTCTTGAAGGTAACGATGCCACCGGTTACCTTGTGCGAAATGATCGTGATCGCCCGACCGTCGTTCGCGTTGGATGTTCCACTTACGTAGGCACTGTCATCGTCAACGATCAAACGCGAGGGAAGACTGAGGACGTCCTGAGTCGAGTTGCCCGACACGATGTCAAAGCCCGATCCCGCCAACGACCCAGGCCCGATGACGTCTCGTACGGCACCCGAGGCAACAATGACACTCTCGCCCCAGCCGACCTTGACCTTATCAACGCTATGCGTGCCCGTGCTGGCTCCCGTCGCACTCAGGCCCCCTTCGACGAGCACCAGCGTGTCCGCGCCAGGGCCGCCCGACAGCACATCAGCACCAAATCCATCAATCAGCCAGTCGGGCCGAGAGGTGCCGGTGAGGTGGTCATTGCCAGAGTTGCCGCGTACCCACAACGTCCGGTCCGAGAAATAGTCGGAGAGGTCGATGGTGGTGGGGCCGTTGCCACCCGCCCAGTACTCGACGCCGGTGAGTGCTGTGCCCGCTGCATCGGTCAGCGTCGCTGCGGTTGACTGCGTCTCGCGGGGAATGACCAATCGGATGACACTATCTGCCGCGAGATTGCGGTCGGTCGTCAGATTGAGGGTCGGCGACCCGTCAGCCCCAAAACCCGACACAGCAACGATCTGAACAGGCGTACCCGAGGCCCCGGACGCCCCACCCATCATCGGTGCCGGGCCATGTTGCGGCGGATTCAAATCGACGCGCAACGTGCTTCGCCAAGAATCAATCAGGCCAGGAACCGGGTCGAGTTGTCCATTGATCGCAACCGGCTCATTGAACCCCAACGTGACGGTGCTCTTAACCGGACCTGACGCAGTCTCGGAAAAAGTCAGCCAGGTATTGAGCGGAGGGCCATCGATCGGAACAACCGTCGGCAGCGCGTTGCCGAACGCGGCATCGTCGAAGTAGTAAGTCTTCCCAGTTCCGGCGGCACCGAAATCAAAAAACACCGATGCCTTGGTGTAGTCCGGCGTGTGATTGACTCCGGAAAAATTGAAGGTGAGCGTTTCCCACTCGCCAGCTTTGGTCGAAACAGCCTGCTTTTCGATGAAGACTTCGCTATTGGTGCCGCTCTCGACCTTCAGCATCACGATCGTTCCAGCGCCAGGCGAGTGGATCCGCATCGTCACCGTCTCATGACCGGCGCTGATCACCTCCTTACCCGAGAGCGCTAGAAATGTTGTGCCCGCCCAAGACTGCGCACCATCAGTCTTGACGACTTTCGCAACCTTGCCGTTGGAACCAAGCGGCCCCTCTGCCGACAGAGTGGACACTGCTCCGCCGAAGTCGGCGCCCTCTCCGAGGGCATAGCCGCTCTGATCACCGGTTTCGAAAGACGCGACCGCAACCAACTGGGTCGCGGGCGCCACGGCCAGATTCGCGCCGGTGAAGCCGACGTCGTCAAAGTAGAACGTCTTGCCGGTTCCCGCGGCACCCAGATCAAAGAACAGCGATGCTTTGGTGTAGTCGACGACGTGGTTGGCGTCAGCGAAGTTAAAGCTCAGCGTCTCCCACCCACCAGCCTTGGTAGTCGTTGCGTGCCGCTCAACGAAGAGGTCCCTGTTAGCGGCGCTCTCCAGTTTTAGCACCACCTTCGTGCCCGCATCGGGTGCATACACCCTCACCGTCACCGTCTCGGCCCCGGAAGCAATCACCTCTTTGCCCGTCAGCGTCAGAAACGTGGTGCCGGCCCAGCTATCTGCGCCCTGCCCCTTCACAACCTTCGCTACTTTGCCGCTCGCGCCCGCCGGGCCATCACTCACCAGCGATGAGCCCGCTCCACTAAAATCGGCGCCCGTCCCCAGGGTGTAGCCGCTGGTATCGCTCGTTTCGAAGCTCACCTTAAGGTTGGTCGGCGGGATGTAGTTTGCTGCAGGCGCCGCACCACCCATTGATACATCGTCGAGGTAGAAAACCTTGCCCGAACCCGCCGTCCCATAGTCAAAGAACACCGAAGCCTTGGTGTAGTCCGGTGTGTGGTTCGCTCCAGCGAAGCTAAAGCTCAGCGTCTCCCACGCTCCGGCCTTAGACGTGCTCACCGTCTTCTCGATGAACTGACTGTTGTTGGCTCCGTTCTCTACCTTCAGCATCACGGGGATTCCCGCCGCGGGCGCGTAGACCTTCATCGTCACTGTCTCGCTGCCCGCGCTGATCACTTCCTTTCCGCTCAGCGCTAGAAGCGTTGTACCAGCCCAGGTCTCAGCGCCCTGACCCTTCACGACCTTCGCTACCTTGCCGGTAGACCCCGTCGGGCCATCACTCACCACCGATGACGCCGCGCCTCCGAAGTCCGCCCCCGTTCCTAGCGCGTAGCCGCTCTGATCACCCGCTTCAAAGGACGTGACGGCAACCAACTGGCTAACCGGCGCCACGGCCAAGTTCGCGCCGGTAAAGCCGACGTCATCAAAGTAGAACGTCTTCCCGCTGCCCGCCTGATTGAACTCGAAAAAGACTGATGCCTTGGTGAAATCAATGGTGTGTGAAGCGCCAGCGAAGTTGAAGGTCAAAGTCTCCCAGCCACCGGCCTTGGTAGTCGTGGCCTGCCGCTCAACGAAGAGTTCCCTGTTCGCGGCGCTCTCAAGTTTCAGCATCACCGTTGTACCAGCATCGGGTGCGTACACCCTCATCGTCACCGTCTCGGCCCCGGTAGCAATCACCTCTTTGCCCGTCAGCGTCAGAAACGTGGTGCCGGCCCAGGTCTCGGCACCGGCGTTCTTGATCACCTTCGCAGCCCCGCCACTTGCACCCATCGGCGCGTCCGTCACGACCGTGGCAACCGCCCCGCCAAAATCGACGAACGCATATCCACTCGCGTCGTTCGCCTCAAAACTCACCTTAAGGTTGGGTGGAGGTGAATAGGGATCGACAGGCCCCGGGCCCATCCGCCCAATGCCACCGTTGTAGACGCTCAACTGCTCCGGCGAGACACCCTTGATAACAAAACCCGTCTGGGCGACCGAAGCGGCCGACCCGTTGGAGGCGCCGTCATACACCACCAGCGTGTCGCTACCGTTGACAGCCAGGGTGAAAACGCCGCTGGTGCCAAGCGTGCCCCTCACCACAAAAAACTGCTCATCGGGGGCGAGCCCAGTCGACGGCATGACCCCAGATGGCAAGTTGGCGGCGGCCGCAGGCGTGGGAACTAGCCCGCCAACGTTTTTCATCTGAGCAAACGGGACCAACAGTTCAACACGGTCGTCTGCCTGAAAATCGGTAAGAACATCGGGCCCCGAGCCGCCAAACGTAAATGAGCTGATTTGCCCGCCAGTTGCATTAACAGTGACCGTGGGCGCATCGCCCTGAACGAAGAGAGCCGTGTCCGCACCACCACCCAGCGTGACCGAATCGGCCCCGGGGCCGCCACGGACATAGTTACTGCCAGCCGACCCCACGATGGTGTCATTGCCGGCTCCGCTCTCGATGTCGTAGTAAGCGCTGGCCGGGAAGTTGGTGGCGTTGCCGAGATTGATCGAATTATCGGCCGGCCCACCCAGGGCGAATCCGCCCCAGGAATCTTTGGAATCCGGTGCCGCGATATTGCCCGCGCTGTCCGCCACAGCGTTTTGACCTGCGACCGGCGACGGGATCGACAGCATCACCCAATCATTGGCCGCCACGCTTGCGGGCAGATTCATCAGCACCTGGGCTGTGCCATTCGTGCTGGCTAGCGTGCCACTGACCGGCGTTAAACCGTTTTGCTTGATGACCAGTCCACCAGACCCTGACACCGTCACCGCTTCGGAAAAATCGATCCCGATCTGCATCACCCCGCCGGACACCGGCGTGAACGCAACATTGATGCCGAATGGCGCCTGGGTATCAATGATCTGGACGACATTCGCGCCGGCCTCAAGGCCAAGCTTGGCATTACCCACGCCAATCAGGTCCTGAATCAGCACCGATGTGGGCGGCATGGTTTCAGGGGTCGTCAGCCCCGCCTTCGCAACCCCGGGCTGCTGGTAGACGAACAGCGAATCAGCCGTGCCGCTGGCGTCGCGGTCGAATAGGAACCCGACGGTCAGCCCTGGTAGCCCGTTCGTAGAGGTCAGGTTCCTGCCGAGGTAGTCCATCGCATCGGTCACCTGCTGCGCGCTACCCAGCAGATACGGCACACCAGCCGCGCTCTTGAAGGTGATAATGCCGTTGGTGATGCTGTGCTTGCCGATGACGATCGCAGCACCCGAATTGGCGTTGTCGGTACCATCCAGGTCACCGCTGGTATTGGCCGCGATGCGAGCCGCAGGCAGACTGAGCACGTCGTGCTCCGCCGCATTGGTCGAAACCATATCGAACCCGCTCGAATCCGGATTCGAAGCCGACGGCCTGATCACGTCGCGACGCGTACCGGTACCGCCGTTAACACTTTCGCCCGGGCGAATTTCGACGACATCGCGGGAAAACGGTCCCGAACCCGACGGCAGATCACGTTCGGCGAGAACGATGTAGTCCAGACCGCGACCACCGTTCAGTTGATCGGCCCCGCTGCCGTCAACGAGGAAATCCCCCGCGCTTGTACCAATCAACTCATCCGCGCCCTGATTCCCTCGTACGGTGATCGGAGCCTGCGAGAAATATCCGCTCAGATTGATCTGAGACGCGCCGGAACCACCCGCCCAAATCTCAGTGGCGGCAAGCGCGTTGCCCGAGAGATCAGCCAGTTTTGTTGTCACCGACGACTGAGCGAAATCAGACAGTTTCACCCGGATGATGCTCGTGTCCTGCAGATTGGTGTCGGTGGTCAGCGTGAGCGTTGAAGTCCCAAGACCGCTGATAGCGGTGACCGCGACGAGTGGTCCGGCGGACTGAAACGAGTCCCCCGTCTGAGGAACCGCAACGGAGATTGCCGCTTTCAGTGCATCGATCTGAAGTGTCGTCGGGTTGCTGACGCCAAGAATCCCGACCGCTTCAGAGAAATTGAGCGTGATCGTGCTCTTGGTCGCGCTGCCCGCTGCAGTGTTTGAAAAAGAAACGCCCGTCGACGTCGGCGCAATAGTTTCTGCAGGTACTACTGGTACCGTCGGTATGACGGGCACATTGGGCACGCCAGGGCCGGAGATGAATTGGGACGGTAGCGATCGGTCCAACACAAACTGCCCCGCCTCGAGATGGCCGATGTGAATCTCGAACGTCTCGTTGGGTTCCATCTGTACATCGAACTTGATGGGTAGGGTGAACGAACCGACCAACGCCGACGCGTTGGTGAAACTGACCGCTCCCTGCGGTGCCCCGTTCACGACCGGCAGGTCGAAGTCATCTGCCGATGCCGACATGGTGGATCCTGATGGGTAAGTGGGCGGCACAACACGAAACAACAACTGCTCGCCGTTACCCAATGGCTGCGAGAGGGTGACGTTGTAAACTGGGTTTTCGCCTTCCGAGAACATCGGACTCGTGTTGGCGCCCGATAGCGTCACGCTACTCACCAGATCCATCCGCGAAACCGGTATCACCACGGCCGCGACGCTAGCCGACGATGTGCTACTCGGAGCAGTTGCCTGAACCTCTAGGGCATCGACGCTGGAAACACCCATGAATTTCATCGAGGCCTCAACCATCGGCCGCGAAAGTTCAAAGCGCTGAGTCGATGCGTTATAGACCGGTGATAGCGCAACCACCTTACCAAACTGAACGGAATCCTGCGGTCCCGCACTCTTGAAGGTGACGATCAGCTTCCCCGCTGCGGCATTCGTATCCAACGCCAGTTCAACCGGCGAGTTAGCCGTGGCCGCAAGCGCCTGATTAGCAGCGGCCAGTAGCGACGCGTGCGTACCAGCCTCGGGCGTAAAGACAATCTTTGAGTAGCCCAGCGTAAGTCCATAGCGCGCTCCTGGGCTCACATCGGTTGGCAGGAGAATGTGCTGAACCTCGGCCGCCCCGGAGCCAGAACTGCCAGACCCGACGAAGGATCCGGACACCACCTCGACGCCTGTGACGGGCTGGCTCAGCATCTCGCTCACCGTGTCGGCCTGGAACGGATACGACCGATCGAGTGTGACCGGCGTCAGACTGACGGAGGCGCCCGCTGGCGCCTCCGCCCCCATCGTAACAATGAGGTTCTGGCCCGAGGCCGTCACCGAGGCAATAGGAGACTTAGACCCAGGGATTTGCGCAAACGCGGACGCAACGGAGGCTGCGCTGAGCTGCTGGCCTGCCGGAAGCGCAATCTCGAGCTCACGAATCTGGTTTCCGGCCGAGACCACCGACAGCCTGTAGAGCGATGCGCTTCCGGTCAGCGCGGACTGATCAAGGGTGAAGTTGTTACCGGACGCGACCAGGTTGAGAGGGGTTCCGCTGTTTTTGATGAGGGGCGCGACCTTGAAGGCTGGCGCATTGACCTGGGTGGCTGCGACGCCATCGACATTGACGGCAAAGGAAATTTTGTCATCGCCTCGGGTCAGCGCCGTTCCGCCATTTGAAAACTCGGGCGAGGCGAAGGAATAGGGTGTTGCCGCTGCGCTGTTCTGGCTGAGAGAAAGCGAGGGGCTGGCGGTAAGGGTCATGGCGGGCGCTCCGGGCTATGGAAACGCATCTCAGGAACAGGACCCAAACAACCAATGCGAAGGGCTCGGGTACAGCTTCCCGAATGCTGGGCAGGAGTTGACTCCTATCAGCGCCGAAGGTCAAGCGATAGAGTACGAATTAGGGGCAAACGCTACGCTCGGTGCAGCCATCCAAGCGGCCCCGAAATCGATGTTAAAGCTCAACCCGCTTCGGGGGTAACAAACACGACCACGCAGCACTCAAGCCGGGTGGTGTGAAATGCCCAAGCGAATTGATTCTTGCCTGGCTACCGAGCGATAACCAGGGGTCAGCCCACCGGGGATAGATCGAGCACCAACTGGCCGAGGAGTTGACCGTGCTCGAAATAAATCGGCGACACGAGATCGACTGTTTCCTGCATGCTGCTTGAGTACGGGGCTCCACCCTGCCCCTGCAGGACGTCGGCGCGCTGGAGCGAGTCAGTGAGTTCTGCCTCGCCAGCCACCAGCGATACGAATAGCGCGCTGCCTGCCGCGACCGGTGCGAACGGCGCCGGCGTACGACCCACCTCGATGTCAACCGGGCCTTCCAGCCCCTGGACAAACAACTCATCGAGCGACACTCGCGTATCGCCGGTTAAAGCCGTGGAGGATGACGCTTTAACGGCGTTGACTCGCCCCTCAAGGGTGAAGGCGCTGAAATCAGGCGAATACGCAGATCCACCAACGAACGCAGACAGATCGATTCCATCATTCAATGACAGATCGGCGACATGAACGCGGAAACCCTGCAGATTGGCTTCACCACTACCGTCCGCCCCTTCCAGACTAAAGAGACGGAAGACGTCGGCGCCCGAGCCCCCCATCATTCGAATGCTGGCTGCCTGATAGGAACCGGCCGCCATAAGCAGATCAGCGCCCGAACCTCCGAGCAGCACGTCAGTCTCGTAGGGCTGCGGCGCGTCAGACGACACCGCGTAGTTACCGCCATCCTCCGCGAGCAAGACGTCGTTTCCAGATCCACCGCTCACGCTATCCCACCCGTCACCGCCATCGAGCCAATCAGCACCCGCACCACCCTGCAGTTGATCATCTCCGCCCAAGCCCAGGATGGAATCGTTGCCTGCGCCACCATCGATCAGGTTATCGGCATCGTTGCCGATCAGGAGATTGGCGAAGCTATTGCCACGAATATCAGCGGGTCCGTTACCCATCAACGTGAAACGCTCCACCGCGGCATTCTCCTTAAGGTGGAACGCCGCCAGGGTTGCATTCGGGTTCAGCAAAAGTACGCGCAGATCATTAACCGCCACATCGAGGGGGAGGTAACTCCCCTCATCGTGCAGGTGAGAAACGATGATCGTGTCGCCCGCCGCGGCCGAGGCAAGGGCCAGCCGGATGCTCGCAAAGGCCAGGGGATCCGTTGAATCGACCAGCTTCACGGGCGTACCGGTATTAAGCATGCGCAGCGGGTTCACCAAGCTGGTGGACGAACCGAACTGCAGGCCTTCAGCCTGAACGAACACCGGATCGCCCGTCCCACTGGCCGGGAGCACGGCGAACAAGGGCATTCCTTGTTCGATAGACATGCCCGCCTCACTGCTCCCCTCAGGCTGAGCGAGCGCCCTGCCAATTGCCTCGCCCAGCGAGGATTCAATCTGCGACGACGTCAGCTTGACCGAATACGCGGTTTGAGCGTTTGGAAATCGTGCTGTGTCTGTTCCGGTGCCGCCGATAAATGCGTCACCCGAAGAGAGATTTACCGCGGTATCGTTGCCGGCAAGGCCGAACACTAGGGCCTGCGCAGACCCCGACGCATCGAGTGAGAGGTTGTCGGCCGCGTCACCCTTGACGACAGAAAGCCCGGGGACCGTCAAAGTG
>CAIPNM010000181.1 GCA_903866395.1 uncultured bacterium | reverse complement strand
CCGGTTCACGCAGGTATCGCGCTGCGAGCTTCGCGATGCCTTCGGGGTAGGTGGCTGAGAACAGTAATGTCTGCCGCTTTGCTGGGCACTGGCTGGCGATTTTGACGATATCGTCTGCGAAGCCCATATCGAGCATCCGGTCGGCTTCATCGAGTACCAGCGTTTCAAGGTCGTCCAGACTGAGATGCCCGCGCTCAAGGTGATCGATCACGCGACCGGGCGTTCCGACTGCGACATGGGCGCCATGCTCCAGGCTGGCAGTCTGTCCGCGTAGCGGCGCGCCGCCCACCAGCGTGACGACCTTGACGTTATCCTCCGCGCGCGCCAGGCGTCGGATTTCGGCGGTGACCTGATCGGCCAGTTCTCGAGTGGGGCAAAGCACGAGCGCCTGGACCGCGAAGCGGCGCACAACCAGCTTAGCCAGCAAGGGCAGCGCGTACGCTGCGGTCTTGCCGCTCCCCGTCTTGGCCTGGGCGAGTATGTCCCGGCCCTGCAGCGCGGGGGGCAGGCTAGCCGCCTGGATGGCGGTCATCTCGAGATAGCCGAGTCTTTTAAGGTTCTCCCGGGCTGCGGGGGAGAGCGGGAGTGTGTCGAAGCTGCTGGAGTCAGATGTAGGTAGAGTCATCTCGACATCTTACGCAGTAAGCCAAATTTTCCGATAAAGCCGTGCGAGATCGGGTTGGTATCGGCGGTGTTAACTGCGGTTCCGAGGCGTAGTGATGCCAAGACGCATGCAACCAAGCTCAAGACCAAGCTTTCCTGAATGCGGTCTCAAGGAAATTCATGAAGGCCTTCACCTTGGCGCTTGGCAATCGCCTCGAGGTGTAAAGCGCCCATAGCTCGGACGGATGGTCGGTTACCGCGCCCCAGGACACCAGTCGCCCGGCGGTCAAGTCGTCTGTAACAATAAGCCGCGGAAGGGTTGCGGCGCCGAGGCCAGTCAGGGTGGCATCGCGGATCATGGTGAATAAGGGCAGTTGCAGCACGGTCTGTATCGGAATCTCTTTGACCGTCGTACCGGTGATGCGCCACGTACTGCGGCCCACCGATGATGCACGCGTGATGACGGGTAACGATTGCCTGGATTGCGAACGCACGCGTGCTCCTTTTGGGCTCGGCTGCCAAGCATCCTTATGACCTGGTTCTCGGTTCGCATTCGGTCCACACCTCAGCGTATGCGCTCGCCACAGGTGAAGGGCGAATCGCGAAGATCGGCGAGGCGTTGCGCGCCCGCGGAAGGCTCTGAGCTGCCGTTGCGGAACGATACCCAAGCCGAGAGTGTTGGTCGCCGGACTGCGGGAAATGGCCACCACCTTAGGCCGAGCGATGTTCATGCGGGCTTTATGCGGCAGGCGGTTGCATCGCCGTCACGGGTCGAGCGGCAGTTCCAGCGGCAATACGAGCATTAAGGACTACCAACCGATCGCGTCGCGATGACAGGAATGGGGCGATCAGTTTGATGCCGTCGCCCTGAAAGGTGCTCGTGCTCCTTCGCCACGGGGCCATTGACTGTTTCAGTTTGCCGGGCATAGGATCCGGACGAACTGCCGAGGGAGAATGCGTTGAAGCAAATCAGGTTGCGTGGCCGTGTCTGTGCCCTCAAGGCCCGAGATCCCGCCCTGGATCCGTGCGCCGTAGCACCGCGGTACAGTGGGTCGATTGACGGTGTCCTCAAGGTAATGCCATCGCCACCCAGCCATGAGGCGAACCTTATTGGTGGGCCGAACGCGTGAAGCGCTCCACCGCTCGCGTTGCGTTGGTCACCGGTTGCGGTAAAGCTCAGGGCATCGGCAACGCCACGGCTCGCGCGCTGTCTGCAGTCGGGTTCACGGTGGTCGTCTCCGACATGGCCCCTCAGGGGGTCGCCAATGACAACGATGCTGCCTCTGACGCCCCGGAAGGTTGGCGGGGTCTGCCCTCTCTGGTCGAAGAACTGCAGGGGGCGGCGGACGGACGCGCGAGTGCCGTTTACGGGGATGTTTCCTCTGAGCGCGATGCGGATGCGATGGTCCGCGAGGTGCTCGATCGCTATGGACGGATTGATGTATTGGTCAATAACGCGGCCGCCCCGCATGGCGATGATCGCGTCCCGATCGACCGCCTGTCATTAGAGGCTTGGGAGCGGGTGATGTCGGTCAATATCCGCGGGGTGTTTCTGATGACGCGTCGCGTTGTCGCGCCGATGCGGGAACAAGGTTGGGGTCGAATCGTTAATGTCTCGTCGGCGATCACCAGGCATCCGCTCCCGGATCGCGTCGCCTACACCGCGTCGAAGGCCGCAGTGCTGGGCTTGACGCAGGCCCTGGCCGTTGAAGTCGCGGCCGCTGGTATCACGGTCAATGCTGTCTGTCCTGGATCCATCGTCACTGCGCGAGCCATCAGCTCCACACGGCTCGCGGGCTGGACCGACCTGCAGGCAGGGCTGGCAGCCCGCGCGCAAGGTATTCCGGCGGGGCGACACGGAAGCATTGCCGAAGTGGCTGCGACCATTTCATTTCTCTGCTCGGATGCTGCGGGCTATATCACTGGCCAGAGCTTGTTTATAGACGGGGGCGGATTACCACGGCCTGTCTAGTTTCTTTATCAGCCGCCAACGGCGGGTACTTCAGCGCTGCGTTGTTCGCGGATATCGGGCGATCGGAGAAGTGACATGGCATCCCAACTATCATCGAATTGCTCAGTGATCGGCTTCATCGGGCTGGGTGCAATTGGCTCACCGATCGCGCGGCGGCTGATCGAGGCGGGCTTCGAGCTGGTCGTTCACGATGTTCGTTCGCAAGCCATGCTCCCGTTCACTGGGCGCGCGCGACTCGCAAGTTCCTGCGCGGAGGTGGGTGAGCAGGCCGAGGTCGTTTTCGGGTGTCTGCCCGGCGAAGGCGCCCACCGCGAGGCGATTCTCGGGACTACCGGCCTGGTCGGCGCACGGCGCGTCAGGCTTTATGTCAATCTTGGAACGCTCGGCGCATCGCTGCTGCTCGAGTTGGAGAGAAGCCTGCTCGGCGCGGGCATTACAACGATGGACGCCCCGATCACGGGCGGCGTTCCACGCGCCGAATCGGGAACCTTGACGGCAATCGTCTCAGGCGATCGTTCCTGGTTCGAGCGGGTCGAGCCTGCGATGTGCAGTTATGCCAGCAAGCGGGTCTGGCTCGGCCCTCAGGTCGGCAGCGCGCAGGTGATGAAGGTGGTGAATAACGCGATTTCGCTTTCGAATTTGGTGATTGCGGCAGAGGCGATGCTGGTTGGCGTTCGCGCCGGTCTTGATCCGCGAGTGATGCTCGATGTCATCAATCACGGCAGTGGCCAGAACAGCGCCACGCTTTCAAAAATCCCCCGGGACGTACTGACCGACCGGTTTGATTTCGGCGGCTCTCTATCGATTGTCGTGAAGGATCTGGAGGCCTTCGTGGCACAGGCCGACAGCCAGCGCATGCCGATTCAATCGGTTCGTTCAGTGCTTGAAGCGTTTCGACTCGCCAAACATGAACTTGGGGGTGAGGCCGATGTCACTGAAGTGATCCGTCCTTTGGAAAGGCTGGCTGGCGTGTTGTTGCGCGACAGCACTCCCGAACAATCTCGATAGATTCTTCGGGAGGGGGTTACTTCATCTTGGAGCCCCGGCCAGCGCGCCGGTCTCGCGTAAGGCCCTGGGCGTGCGCACCGCATAGGTATTGTTCTGGAGATTGTAATAGTGCCGTAGCGGAGAGTACTCGCCGCCAACGATGGTCAAGGCGAAAGTATCCGCGGTCATTGCCTCGAAGCTGTGAATATCGCTTGGCGGCACGACCATCGCGATGTCACCGACTTTCATCATGACCTCCTCCACCACCTTGAGCTCAGAGTGGCCCTCTACGCTTCGGTCATCCACCCGCTCGTAGGTTGTGTGTTTCAGCGAGCCGTTGCACAGCACGATCGCTTCCCATACGCCATGGTCATGCGGCGGGATGAATTTGCCGTTCGGAAACTCATCGAGCTCAAGTGTCAGCTGATCGTCGTAATAGAGCCACTTGGCGTTTTCAATGTGATTGGCCTGGCGCTTGACTCCCAATTTGTACAGGTCGGCTCGCTGAGCCACGGGCAGTGTTGCATCCAGCAGGGCCTGACGCAGCTTGTCGCTGTTGCCGTCACGCTCGTAGACTTCAACGGCGTGGATCATCCGAGCCGCGCAGGTGCGGATGGAGCCTGGTGTGTCGGGGTGGGACATGGTGTTGCTCCTCGAAAAAAGAAAGACGCTAGGCGTATCGGAACTTCATGCGGTGCGACTACTGTTGCTCGATTTTCAGGTTGGCGCGCTTGATCGTTTCAGCAGTCCGTATCGCGTCCTGGCGAATGAACTCGGAGAATGTCGCGGGATCGGATACGGTTGGCACCAAGCCGTTATTGGTCAGAGCGCTCGCCACCTCTGGAGAGTTGACCGCGTTGCGAATATCTCGGCTGATACGTTCACGCAGGCTCTCTGGCATTCCGGCTGGTCCAAACACGCCTATCCAGGAGTGATAGTGGTAGCCGGGTAACGACTCGCCCACCGTGGGCACATCTGGCAGCAGCGCAGAGCGCTTGTCGGACGTGATCGCCAGCACGCGCAGCGCACCGGTCTTGATGTGTGGCAGCGCTGCGGTGAACGAGAAATGACCGTACGGAACATGACCACCCAGGACGTTAATAATGGCAGGCCCGGTGCCAGCGTGGTTCACGGTAACGATGTCTACTCCGGCCATCGCGCGAAACAGTTCACCGCTGAGATGGTCTGCAGCACCCACCGAGGAAGTGGCGAATCCGAATGTCTCCTTGTCCGCGTTTTTCTTCTTGATGTGCGCGATCAGTTCACTCACGTTCTTGGCCGGGACAGACGGATGAACCATCACCGCATACCCTTGCGTTGTAACCTGTGAGAGCGGCGTAAGCTGTTTGAGCGGATCGTAGTCGGGGCGTTTGAACAGCACTGGCGTGGCAACGATCGGACCGTCCCAAACAAGGAGCAGGTTGTGACCGTCAGGGGCGCTTCTGATCACCACATTTGCGCCGATGATGCCTGATGCACCGGGCTTGTTCTCTACGACGACCGGCTGGTTCCATTGCTCGGACAGGGCTTTCGCGAGTCGTCTTGCAACGAGATCAGTGCCGCCCCCGGTGCCAACGGGTACGGTGATCGTGACGGTCTTGGTGGGGAAGGTGCCTTGCGCCAAAGCGCCGCCGGTCAACACAGCGGTGAGGGCCAGCGCGCTGAAGTGGCGCCATGAAAGTCTGCTCATGTTGTCTCCTCCGCTGATCTGTCAAAAGGTGTCTGCGGTGAAAGTGATTTTGATCCTAGCACGCTGAATGTGGTGTCAGTGGCGTTCCACGAATTGAATTCCTGACAGGACAGCGATCGATAATCAGCCGAAGATGGATTTGCGCTTCCCTCCGCGCCGTTCCTGCCCCTGACGCTCTGCGGGAGGCCAGGCTCGTCAACAGGCTGACTCTCCGGGAGAACGTCGTGAGCCTTAAAGGAATCATCACCAGTGCCGCAGTCGCATTGGCTGCGTTGGCGATATCCGGTGAATCGGTTGCGCAGGCCAGAATGAAAGCGTCGCTCGCGGTGGGCGGCTCTTCTTCCCAGGTCGTGCTGCTCGCCATGAACGTGGCGCGTTCCAAAGGATTCATTCGAGAAGAAGGACTCGATCTCGAGGTGACAGACTTCGGTTCTGGTGCGAAGGGCCTGCAGGCGTTGATCGGACGCAATGTCGATATGACGATCGGTGTCTATGAGCACACCATCAGGATGCAGGCGAAGGGGATGGATATCCGGTCCGTGGTACTGCACAGCAGCGCTCCGGGTATCGCCATCGCGATCACGCGGCAGTTCGCTACAAAGTACAAGGGGCCGAAGGACCTGAAGGGTGCGCGGATCGGGGTGTCAGCGCCAGGCTCGGCAACCCATCTGCTGCTCAACCAGTTCCTGGTGCAGAACGGTCTGCAGCCCAACGACGTGTCGGTGCTGGGTGTTGGGAATACAGCGGGCGCTGTTGCAGCGATTCGCACTGGCGGAGAGCTGCAGGCCATCGTAAATTACGATCCGGTGATCACCGAACTGTCAATGGCGGGTGATGTTCAACTGATTCTCGACCTGCGAGCGCTCGATACAACACGCCAGTTCTTTAAATCAGACTTCGCTTTTCTGAGCACATACGCTCACGGCGACTACATCGACAAGAATCCGGCAGTCATTCAGGCTGTTGTCAACGGGACAGTCCGGGCGCTCCTCTGGATGAAAACCGCGAAGCCCGAGGAAATCCTCGCTGCGGTACCAGAAGAGTACTGGCGCGCGCGCAAAGAGCTCTACCTCGATACGATTCGTATGAATGTCCACGGATTCTCCCCGGATGGACTGTTGTCGTCAGACGCCGCGCGTACCGTTCTCGAGGGCCTTCTCTCCTACGACAAGGAAGTTAAAGGCGCAAAAATTGATCTTGCAAAAACCTATGACAATCGCTTTGTCATGCGGGCTCTTGAGAAATATCGCGCCACCAAATGAGCCAGCAACCTGTTTCCGCCGTACCGGCGCTCGCGCTGCATGACATCACCTGCACATTTGGAAATTACACGGCAGTCGCCAATACCTCGCTCAGGGTGGCCGATGGCGAGTTCGTGTCGGTCGTGGGGCCCACGGGCTGCGGAAAATCCACCCTCCTGAATGTTGCTGCAGGCTTGCTGGCGCCCACCGCTGGTCGTGTAGAAATCTTCGGATCGCCTCTGGTCGGTCTTAACGCGCGAGCGGGCTACATGTTTCAGGCTGATGCGCTGATGCCGTGGCGAACCGCACTCGGCAATGTGATGGCTGGGCTCGAATATCACAAGGTGCCTGAAGACGAGTCAAAGCGGCGGGCTACTGACTGGCTTGAGCGCGTGGGTCTTGGTGGGCACGGGCATCGCTATCCGCATCAGTTATCAGGCGGCATGCGAAAGCGCACTGCGCTGGCCCAGACTCTTATTCTCGATCCCAAGATCCTGCTGATGGACGAACCCTTCAGTGCGCTCGATATCCAGACGCGGCAACTGATGGAAAACGAGCTTCTGGAGTTGTGGTCGGCAAATCGCAAATCGGTGGTGTTCATCACTCATGATCTCGAGGAGGCGATTTCTCTGTCGGATAGGGTGGTTGTTCTGTCTGCTGGCCCTGCCACGCACCCTCTCAGCGACTTTGTCATTGACCTTCCGCGCCCGCGCGACGTTTCCGAAATTCGCCTCACACAGCGCTTTCTCGAGCTTCACCAGCAAATTTGGAACACGATGCGTGATGAGGTCTTGAAGGCTTACTCGTATAACCGCACGGCGCCCTGAGCGTATGAATAAGCCTGCTATCTCGCGTTCACTGATGGGCCGAATCCGCCTGTATCAGATACTGCTTCTGGTGGTGATGCTGGCGCTCTGGCATTTCCTCGTGAAGCTGGAAATTCTGCCGAAATTTTTCTTCGGCGAACCAGGTAAGGTGTTCGCGACTATGTTTGAGTGGTTCGCGACCGGCGAAATCTGGCCTCATCTTGGCATCACCTTGCTCGAAACGCTGCTCGCGTTTTTTGTTGGATTGGCCCTGGGTGTGGTGGTGGGGCTGTGGCTCGGGCTGAGTAACGCCGCCGCGCTGCTTCTCGATCCCTACATCAAGGCCCTGAATGCCATGCCCCGGGTGATTCTTGGTCCGATTTTCGTGGTGTGGTTCGGGCTGGGCATTTGGTCCAAGGTGATGCTGGGCGTCACCCTGGTGTTCTGCATCGTCTTTTTCAATGTCTTTCAGGGCGTGCGGGAGGTCAGTCCAAACATTCTCGCAAGCGCGCGCATGCTGGGCGCGAATTCACGACAACTGCTGCGCACGGTTTATCTGCCGTCCGCCACCAGTTGGGTGTTTTCCAGCCTGCACACCTCGGTGGGTATGGCGTTCGTCGGCGCAGTCATTGGCGAATACCTGGGATCTGCGCGCGGCGTTGGATACCTCATTCTCCAGGCCGAAGCGGTTTTCGACGTGAGTGCGGTATTTGCAGGAATCATCGTGCTCACTATTTTTGCATTGCTGCTTGACTGGTGTGTCACGCTGATCGAGAAACGCCTGCTGGTTTGGAAGCCCTAGTGACTTGCGGAGAGTCGACTCCGTAGGTAACTCAATTCTCTTCCTGATCTTGCCCGCGTGCGGGCCGTCGCGAGAGAGGCGCTGTCGAATCAGCGTATTCGTAGCGGTTAGCGGGGCGGGGGCTGAGGAAAGCTGCGCTCAAGCAGCGCACCGATCGCGATCAACTCGGGCAGCCGTTCGGTGAACAGATTGATCGCCCTCATGATTGCGACCTGGTGATCGCCCGACGGGCTCGGTATGTCGCACGCGATGTTAATCAAAGCGACGAGTGATTCGGCCCGCTGACCCGCATCTTCCCTGACGGCATGGGCCGCCGCATCAATGGCATCGAAAGCAGGCGGGACCACCATCGCCGACAGAGCCAACAGGGGCGGGCGGGCTGCGAAGTGCCGGTACAGACTGGGCCAGATCGGCGAGCGACTGGAAAGGTTTCCCCGATCGTTGAGCAGATGCATCAGCACACGGGCGTCTCCCTGAATGTTGTCAAGGGCCAGCATGGGCAGGAGGTCACGAACGGGTTCGGGCGGCTGCCATGAGTCATTCAGGTCGGCGGGCAGTGGGCGCTCAGGCTTTGCTTGTGGGTCTTCCCGGGCGAGTAGGGCCAAGCATCGCAAGCCGAGCAGGTTAACCGGATTGCTTCGGTTGTAAGCTGAAAGGAGTTTCTGAAGCTCATCGAGATCCGCTGCGCTGATACCCAGTATGCGCAAGGCCTCGGCAGGAAGCTTGACCACCGGCTCGATTTGCAGCGCGCGGCTCATTGCCCAGGCTTCGTCCTGGAGCTCTCCGGAACGCAGGATCGGCCCCAGCAGCGACCATGTCCATTCGAGGGCGCCCGGGATGGTCGCCAGATGCCGATAGATAAGCGGCACCATCGGTACGCCGCAAAGCCTGCGAAGCTCCGTATAGATGGCCCGCGTTTCCGCGCTCGCGTCGGACTCGGCCTGTTCGGCGAGGAGTTTGCTCATATTGGTGACGTTCTCCGACCGAGGGCTATCGTCGCTCCCTTTCAACCGTAAACCGGAAGCGTGTCGATCGCGTACTGATGTCGGATCGAACGCTCAAGCTTGGGGTCATGGAGTTCGATCTCGAATACGGACGACTTCCGGATGCCGCCAATCGCTGGCAGGGTGCCGCAGAACATCAGGCAATGATCGGCTAACTCGCCGTTGCCGTCATGCCACCGGGAGATCAGGTCCAGAGGGTCGAGCATGCTCGTCACGGATCCTTCCTGATAAAGACGGCGCTCGCCGTTCTCAACAATCCACGAGCGAAGCATCAGTTGCGACCAGTGCCCGGACACCTCCTCCCAAGGCCAGAAGGTCGTGGCGATGGGCTTGTCGCACATCTGCTTGGAAACGGTGACGCCTACTGTCTCAATGACACGGTCGGTGTGATCGGAGCCAACGCCCACGTAGAGCCCGCCACGAATTCGGGCAAGCACAAATTCCACTTCGCCACTTGAGTCTTCGCCACTCACTTCTATGCGCTCGGCCGTGGTGATGCGCGCACTCGCCACGCGATAAAAGATTGGTGTGGACGCGGGTCGCTTGACGCCCAGTTCTTCAAGCTCGCGGATATGTTTTTCAACGGCGGCCTGGTCACGACCCGTCCAGCCGGCGATGACGGCGGTTGTGAGTTCAAGCGGCGCCAGTTGCGACGAATCGCGTGAGCACAGGACAACGTTGAGTGACTGCGGCATGTTGGGCTCGTTCAAGCGTGGAGGGGGCACAGTGCCCGCGCGGTCAGGGTTGACGCGCGGGCAATCGCCGAATTGAACCAGATTTCCGGCGGGCGTGAGTCGATTCCGTCGGTGGCGGTGAGCGTGCCCGCGCGCAGACCCTAGGGCTTGATGACTTTAGCTGAGGCCTGGGGCGCTGTTTGATCGTCGGTCAGGGTACGCAGAAAAGCAACCAGATCGGCGGTATCGGCAGCGGTCAGGCGTGGTGGGTCACCAGGCTGGAGCCCGAATGGCGCGCTCTGAATGACGTTGCCGCGAAGGTTTAGGGGCAGATCATTGAATCGGTCCACGTTGCCGCCCGCGAGCGGGTACCAGCGTTGGGGATCGATATCGCGGGTGGCATAGAAGGCGACCGCCTCGTCGAGAGATGCCACGCCTCCATTGTGGAAGTAAGGCGCGGTCAATTCGATATTTCTGAGGGTGGGGATTTTGAATTTCCCACACAGATCGGTTCGCGCTGTCAGGTCGGTACGCTTAGGCCCGCACAGTCCCATGTCGAAAAACGTGGGATCGGCATTGGCTGCGATGCCCGGATTTCGGGGCACGCCGAGGGCGGCATAGCCGAAGGTTGTGAAGACCGGCCGCGACCCGTCGTTTGCCGGCCGGCTGGGATGACAGCTTGCACAGTTGCCGCGAGCGGGGTTTTCGAAGATGGCAAGCCCGCGAAGCTCTTGCGCCGTGAGTGCGCCGGTTCCGTCCATCCAGCGGTCATAGCGGCTGTTGAAGAGCAGATAGTCGGTATCAAGCTTCTGGTATTGCTCCAGCGCGAAGCGAAGGGTATCGAAGATTTGCTGGTCGCCTGCGTCGGCGCCAAGTCCGAAGACGGTCCGGAAATCGGTGTAGTAGCTCAGCTTGCGTACGCGACCGGCAACCTCCGCGATGCTGGCGTTGTCCATTTCTGCGGCGTCAAGCAGCGGCCCGCCTGCCTGGTCGACGCGACTGTTTGCGCGGCCGTCCCAGGTGAATCCACCGAACGGTTCGCCGTCGGATGCGAATCGAAAGGGGCCATTGCTCTCGAGATAAAGCATGGACGGACTGCTGCGCGATCCTTGTCGATTCAGTGCGGCACCGCCAATTGGAAGGGCGGTTCCGGCGAGGTCTGCGTGCGCGGTTTCGCTCGCATGGCAGGAGGCGCAGGCCTGCTGACCGCTGGCCGACAGCGCCTTTTCCTCAAAGAGGAGGGTCGATACGGAGAGCGCGGTTGCCGCCTCAATGGGTTGCCCCGACGCGGTACTCCCTCCGCCGCTGCCGCAGCCGATGAGGCTGAGTGTCGCAACCGCGATCGCCAGGAGTCGCCCTGTGGATCCAATAACGTCAAATCGCGGGAAATCCAGTGAAGTCATGTCTCGGGTTCCTTTTCGGTGGATTGTTTTAAATATGGGAAAGTTTCCCATATTTAACCGGGTTTGCCGATTTCCGTCAATTCCGGTGAATTTTCCGAAGGGAGCGATAGCGCCCGACTTCGCCGATGTCCGCGCGGCCGTGGCGCGCGGCGAGTCAGGCGCCCCCGGCTACAACGCCCCAGTAGAGCGCTTGCCCTCGCGTTGATGAAGCGCATCCACCCGCGCCTGAATCCGTGACGTGAGTGCGAACAACTGGGAGACCTCTTCGGCGGAAAGCGTCGACAAGATGCGAGCCTGACGCCGCTTCGCGCGCCTGAGTAGCCGGGCGGCTGTATGCACGCCGGCAGGCGTCAGACCGATGACAGTCCGGCGCGCGTCACGGATATCTGCGACCTGATGCGCAAGCCCTTTCGCCACCAGTCGCGCGACGGTGCGGCTTATCCAGGCCTTATCGAGCATGAGCGCTCGTTGCAGCGCGGAGACGCCCGCAGAACCTGTGCTGTGCAGGGTGACCAAAACGCGATATTCGGGGAGAGTCATCGCCTCAGCGGCCTCGAGCTCTCGCTGTGTCAGCGCAGCGAAGGTGCTGGCGAGACGTTGTAGTCGATAGCCGAGCAGGGAGTCGAGTTCGAAAGTCAACGTAGGAGTCGGTCGACCACGCGTCCGGGAACGCGGGAGCAGTAAAGTGGTCATGTGTGAGGTCCTGTGTAATTGACGAGCTCAGATGCCGCTGTCAATAATGTTGTCAAGACAACAAATTTAATCAAGATGGCCCCTACCAACCTGCTGATCATTCTGTCGGACGAGCACAACCCACATGTGATGGGGTGTGCTGGCCACCCAGAAGTGCACACGCCACACCTCGATGCGCTTGCCGCAAGTGGTACGCGCTTTACCAATGCAGTGTGCGCAAGCCCAATCTGCGTGCCTACGCGCGCAGCCCTGGCGGTAGGCCGGCCTATTCACGAAATTGGCTACTGGGACAATGTCGACGCCTTTGACGGACGCATTCCGACATGGCACCACCTGCTGCGCGCGGCCGGGCATGAGGTCGTCTCGATCGGAAAGCTCCACTTCCGCGGCTGGGAGGGGGATGAGTACGGCTTCAGCGAGACGCTTCTGCCGATGCATATTCATGGTGGTCGGGGTGAGTTGCGAATGCTGCTCCGCGACCCGCCGGTCTCAGTCGGTGACGGGTCTAGCCTGTTACGCTCTGCTCAGGCGGGCAGTTCAGACTACACGCGCTATGACGACAAGATTCTCGAGGAGGCACTGCACTGGCTCGCCGATCGTGCCGGCTCTTCGCAGGCAGCCAAGCCCTGGGTGTTGATGGTGTCCCTGGTGGCGCCGCACTTTCCGCTCACTGCGCCACCGCCATTTTTCGCGCGTTATCAAGGCCAACCCCTCGAATTGCCGAAAAACTACCGATTCGGCATCCACCCTGACGCACACCCCTACGCCAGAGAATATGCCCAGGTCAGCGGCTACAACCTGCACTTCAAGTCTGATGACGACGTGCGGCGCGCGTTATGTGGCTACTACGGGCTGGTGAGTGCACTTGACGACAAGGTGGGGCGTTTACGCGCAGCGCTGCAGGCGAACGGCCTCCTCGACCACACCCGAGTCATGTACCTGAGCGATCACGGCGATAACGCTGGCGCGCGTGGCCTCTGGGGTAAGAGCACGATGTATTCGGAGTCTGTGGGCATTCCGATGATTCTGTCGGGCGCCGACATTAAACAGGGGCATATCGAGCAGGCGGCCGTCAGCCATCTTGATGTGTTTAACACTGTGCTCGATACAGTGGGGTATCCGTTGTCCGATAGCACGGCATCGGCCCAGTCATGTTCGCTACTGCGCCCTCTCAACCCTGACCGCACCGTGCTGTCCGAGTACCACACCATCGGTTCGCGGTCTGCCTTGTTCATGCTTCAGGATAAGCGAACCAAGTACGTCCACTATTGCGACTATGAGCCCGAACTTTTCGACCTCGAACGCGATCCGCAGGAACTGATTAACCTTGCACCGCTGCCCGCAGCACGCGAAAGGCTCGAACAGTGGAGCGCGCGCCTTCGCGAGCGGCTGGACCCCACTGAGGTGGATCAGCGCGCGAAAGCGCGGCAGCGGGCGCTGATCGAGCACTTTGGCGGTGTGGATGCCATCCTCAAGGGCCCCGGCATTGGGGGCTATACCCCGAGCCCGTCCTGAGCAGCGTAGTCCCAAGACGTGTTCATTTTTCAGGTGATTCCTATGTCCTTACGCTTTCGATCCCTGATTCGCCTGGTGCTTGCCCTCGCAGTCGCGGGCGCATGCTCTCCAGGGTATGCGCAGCAAAGCGTCAACCCTCGGATCCTGGTGGGGTTCCCTGCAGGCGGTGCACCCGATGCGATCGCACGAGCGTTCGCCGAGCATTTGCGTCAGACCTCGGAGCTGACTGTCGTGGTCGATAACCGCCCAGGGGCCGCAGGAAAGATCGCAATTGACGCACTTCTCGCTGCGCCGGCCGACGGGCTGACGCTCGCGGTGGTGCCATCCACTATGCTGGGCCTGCTCCCGCACATCATGAAGTCTGCGCGGTATGACGCGGTACTCGATGTGCAGGGCGTTGGTAATTTGGCGGAATACGGCTTTGGCATTGCGGCAGGCCCTGCCTCAGGGGCGACCGACATTGCCTCCTATCGAGCCTGGGCAGCGGCCAACCCAAAGCAGAGCGGCTTCGCTACACCGGGTATCGGCACCCCGCAGCATTTTCTGGGTGCGCAACTGCAAAAAGCATTGAATATCGAGATGGCGCATGTGCCGTATAAGGGCGGCGCCCTTGCGATCAACGATGTCATCGGTGGACAGGTACCCATCCTGATCAGCACTGAGCAACTTCTTGTGCCGTACGAAGGGAAGGGACGGCTGCGCATGCTCATGGTGACCTCGCGTGAGCGCAATCCGCGCCTTCCGGATGTGCCGACCGCCCGAGAAGCCGGTCTGCCGCAACTTGAGGCAAATGACTGGTTTGGCCTCTTTGTCAAAGCCGGTACGCCGCAAGCCAAGCTCGAGGAGTGGCGCGCTGCGGCGCGAAAGGTGTTGCAATCGCCTGGGTATCGAGAAGCACTGTCCAAGATGGGCTACAAAGTAGCCGGGGGCGACGCTGATCTCACCAAGCAGGTCGCTGCTGATCAGGCCGCCTGGACCGAACGCTTTCGGCTCTCCGGATTCAAAGCGGCGGAGTAACCGATCCCTTTCACCCCTGATGCGGTTCGCTAAGGTGCCAGCGGTACACTTCGATCGCTTCCGCCGTCGTGAAGCATCCAACCGGAACCCGCCTCATGTCAGACAATCGCTCATCACGCCGCGCCCTGGCTGCTGCGCTGGCGCTAGCGCCCCTTGTATCGTTGCCAAACCGCGCCGCGGCGCAGACCACCTCGGCAGCCTGGCCCACGCAGCCCATCCGCCTCGTCGTCACCTTCCCGCCCGGGGGGGCGAGCGACATTGTGGCGCGCCAGATGGCCCCGGCGCTCTCCGAACTCCTCGGCCAGCCGGTCATTGTTGAAAATCGGCCAGGCGCCGGAGCAACCATCGGTGCGGCAGCGGTGGCGCAGGCTCGCGCCGATGGCTACACGCTGCTTGCCTCGAACTCGGCCCCGATGTCGATCTCGCCTGCGCTGATGGCCAAGCCCAGCTATGACCCGCTCAAAAGCTTCACGCATCTGGCTTATGTGGGGGCGGTGCCCACGGCGCTGGTGGTCAACCCGTCGGTGCCCGCTTCGACGCTGGGTGAGTTCATTGCGTGGGCCCGCAAACAGAAGGACCCGGTTCCGTTCGGCAGTGGAGGAACCGCGTCGGTCGGACACATTGTTGGCGAATTGCTTGCCAAACAGGCGGGGGTCCGGCTTCTGCATGTGCCTTACAAGGGCGCGGGGCCCATGCGCACCGATCTCCTGGGCGGACAACTGCCGATGGCCGTCGACGCGTTGCCCCAGAACATTCCTCTTATGAAATCCGGCAAGCTCCGGCTCCTTGCGCTCACCTCTCAGGAGCGTGTGGCTGCGGCGCCTGATGTACCCACAGTGGTTGAACTGGGCCTGCCCGATCTGGTGGCAGAAAATTTCGTGGGCGTGTCGGCGCCGGCGGGGCTGCCGGAATCCGTCGCAGCCAAAATTGCCGATGCGGTCAACATGGCTTTAACGCGGCCCGAGGTGCGCGAGAAGCTTGACGCTCAGGGCTTCGTCCTGGGGCGCAAAACTCCAGCTCAATTTACAGAATTCATTCGTGCGCAATGGCAGCGCTGGGAGCCCGTGGTGCGCGAATCGGGAGCCACGCTGTGAGCAGCAAGCGCATCCTGGTCGCGCTGTTCGGCCCCGAAGGTCAAGGCAGTTTCAATGAGTCGGGCGCCACGGGCGCGGAGCGTGCGCGCGCACTCGCTCCGCATCACGTCATCCGTACAGCGTGGATCGAGCCTCGGGAGCCTGATGCGCGCGCCGCCGCACTGGCCAAGCTCTGCGAGGAAGGGTGGGATCTGGTGGTGGCCCATGGTGGCCAGGGTGATGAGCCTGTGAGCCGCGTGGCACCGGCCTATCCTGCCACCGCGTTCGCCATCACTCAGGGAGGCTGGCTTGCCGCCAACTGTGCGAGCTATGAGGTTCTCCAGGAACACTCCGCCTTTCTCGGCGGGGTGCTGGCGGCGCTTCATTCGCGCACCGGCGTCGTGGCCCATCTATCGGGCGAGAAAGTGCGGCCCGGTCTGAAGGGACGCGCTGCGTTTGCAGACGGCGTTCGCGCGGCCGGTCGCAATTGCCGGTTCGTGACGGGTTTTTGTGGGCACCAGCATGAGCCAGATCTCGCCTACGCCCTCATGCGCCGCCACCATGAGGAAGGCGCCGATGTGGTGTTTGCCATGATCGATGGCGGCCGGCCTGGGGTGTCGCGAGCTTGCCGCGAATTCGGGATTGCGCAGATCGGCAATGTGCTTGATTGGGTTGCACGCGCCCCGGACATCTTTATCGCCTCGGCGATTGCCGATTCAGGCGCCTGTATCGACGCGGCGATTGATGACTGGCTGGGTGGACGCTGGCAAGGCGGCTCTCACCGCATCTACGGGGTCGCCCATCAGGACTTTGTTCGCCTTCACATGCGTGCCGATATCGAAGAACGGTATCGGGCCGTCATTGACACCTGGTCATCGAGGCTTGCAACGGGCGAGTATGTTCCGGCCGAGCGGTATGAAGGGCCAGAGGTATCAGCAGGGCGCTAAGTCTCTGAAGGACCTGCTGTCAACCCGCGGCGTGGACATACACGCGCTGCAGGCATTGCCACAGCGGGTGAGCAGCGATCGGATTGCATCAAAACTTGATGGCGTTGGGGTTGTTGGCGTAGTAGCTCCGAATATCACGCAAGGACTTGGTCTGCTCAGCGCTTTTGGTGAAGCGCACCATTTTTGGGAGCGACTTACTCGACCCAGGCTTTGGGTCGCCCAGCAGTTCTTCCTTGCTGAGATCGTACTTGCGCATCAGCACGAGCACGTCTGATCGAAGCTTCTCGATCTCCGCAGTTCGAATCCGTTCCTGTTGCTCTTCGATGGCGCGCTGGCGTTGACGCTCGGCTTCGATGGCCTCGGCAATCTGTCGGTCGAGGGCAGTCTTCATTTCCTGCAGTTGTTTCAGGCTTTCCATGCGCGCCTCCTGGGTGACGTCAATGGATCATAAGATTGGGCTCTCGGAAGAAACCAACGCTTTCCCGTCTATCCTCACAATTCCTCTCAGATCGGCGTGCGGTGTAGGGGACAATGCAACGTCGATGATTTCGCCAGTACGACTTCCGTGAACTGGAGACCGTTCGATTCATGCGAGAGCGGGACATGACACGGCTTGCCTGTTTAATTTTGCTGGTTCTGATCCACCTTCCTGTCCTGTCGGCGGAGGGTTCTTATCGCGTCAGTCAGGCTTACTGGATTGATCGCTCCGGTCAATCTGGCCTGGAAAATGCTGCCGCGGAGGCGTTCACGCCATTCACAGGACCGTTACGCCTCGGCTTTCTGAAGCACCCGGTGTGGCTGCGTCTGGAGGTTGTGCCGCGGCCCGCGCTTAACGCGCTGGGGGAGACAGCCGAAACGGCTCGGCGCTCCGCGGTGATCCGGGTGACGCCCTTTCCCCTTGACCTGATTGACCTCTACTGGCGGGCTGAGGGCCGCTGGCTTGGGCAAGCCGCCGGTGACCTGCGGCCCCGTCTTAACCGAAATATCTGCCCTGATGACGCGCACTGCTTTGTGATCGAGCATCCGTCCTCAGAGGGCTTAACGATTTTCCTCAAGGTTTCAACGCGAGGAATCGTATTTGTCAACGTTGAAACATTGTTCTCCGATGACGTACCGAAAGCGGTTGCCCGGCGAGTCGCCGCCCTGAGCGTATCCCTCGTGAGTGCCTTGGCACTCCTGGCTTTGGGTCTCGCGATCATGATCTTTGAATATCGCTCGCGGCTACTGCTCGCGTATTGCGGGTTTCAGATTTCGATCCTGTGCTTGTCCGTGGTGCGCGCAGGATTGCTCGAGGACCTGCTGCCGGGCCTGTCACGTGAGGCGCTCGATCTTGCGGCACATCTGACTTATCCGTTTCGAGTCGCAATGTCGCTGCTGCTTTGCTGGTCGGTCGTCGCTGCCAACCGTCCGACAACGCTTTACCACCGCTTGACTCTCGCCCTGGTTGTCGCGAGTGCGGGGACGGCGTTGGGCGTCCTTTTCGGAGACGTGTCAATCTCGCTGGAAAGCGCTTTCTTCGTTTTTTTGGTTAACGCATTCGTGCAGTGTTACGGTGTTTTTCGGCCCGGGAAATCAGTTCGCGAAGACGTGTCTCCCTGTTTTTCGGATTTATGCTCTGGGCATTGTTGGGTTCGGTCGGAATCCTGCTCGCTTATGGCGAAGTCGGGCCCGGACGCCTTGACGATTTCCCCTCGCACTTCGGCGATCTACGCTTGAATGGACTGCCGATCAGTATCGTGTTTTTCTTCCTCATTCTGCTCGAACGGTCGGCCCATAAGGAATCGCGCGAGCGCGAACTCGAGGGTTTGAGGAATGAAGCTGCGCAGGCGCAGGCCTCGGCTGCTCAGGTGCGCGATCGGCAGGGGTTTATCGATATGCTCACGCATGAGCTTCAAAACCCGCTGTCAACGATCCGATTTGCGGTGAGGTCTCTTCAGCGGGCCGTTGTGGGTCATGATGATGCTGGGCGGCATCTTCACAGTATCAATGCCTCGGTGAAGCAGGCAGTTGAATTCATTGAGCACGTGGCCTTAATGAGCCGTATCGAGACGATGGAGACGCCCGGTCGCATGATGACTGTTGCCGCCGGCGAACTGGTTCGCGACTGTCTAGCCGACTGCCCTGAATCTGAACGATTCAGGCTCCAAGCCGATGCCAGCGCCACGTTTCTCGTGGACTACCAGCTGATGACTGTGCTCATCGATAACCTCATCAGTAATGCGCTGAAATATTCGCCATCGGGTAGCCTGATCGAGATTGTCGTGAGCGCCCACGGAGACCGGACGCGCTTCACCATCACCAATGACGTATCTCCTGACCGACTGCCGGATCGCTCCCGGCTCTTCGAACGGTTTTATCGGCATCCAAACGTGTTGGGTGTTCCGGGTTCGGGCCTCGGGCTGTCGGTGGCACAGCTCTCGGCAGAACGGTTGGGTGCCACGATCGAAGTGCAGGTCGACGAAGCGAAAGTGAGCTTCACGGTGGAGGCGGTGTCGTGAACCGATACCAGTCTTTGAGAGGGCCAGGCTCGGTGCGTCCGTTTTCGGTAGCGCTGGTCGAGGACAACCGATTGTTGCGAGAAGAGATCGGCATTCACCTGAGCGCGAGTGGCTTCAAGGTTCACCCGGCATCCAGTGCGCTGGAGCTTGACGATATTGCCAGCCGCGAGCCCATTGATCTGTACGTGATCGACATCAATCTGCCGGGTGAGAGTGGGCTCAGTTTGTCCGCGCGGCTCAGAGGGGCGCGCCCTGATGCAGGAATCGTGATCCTGACCGCCCGAGTGGGGCTGACGGATCGGCTAGCCGGTTACCGCGAGGGTGGCGCTGACGCGTATCTGTCGAAGCCCGCGTCGCCCGATGAACTGGTGTTGGTCCTGCTTGGGTTGGGTCGGCGCCTGCGCCAGGATTCAGAAATTGAGGAATGGACGCTCAGTCTGAGAGAGCGCTCGCTTTCCGGCCCATTACCTGATCAGCGATTTCATCTCACCCATCGGGAAAAGGCGCTACTGATCGCCCTGATTCAGGCGAAAGACAATACGGCCGAGTCTGGGATGCTGTGCGATCTCTTTACTGACGAAGACCCGTCTCGCGAAATGACCAAGCATGCACTGGAAGAACTGGTTGCGCGCCTCAGACGTAAATTCAAGGCGGTCCAGTCAACTGGGTCGGAGCCGGCGATCAAATCAGTGTGGGGGTACGGTTATCAACTGTGTGTATCGATTGTGCTTCGGTAGGTCGGGCGGGGCCGCGGGCGGCCAGACGGTCTGAAACATCATGATGTGCGTCAAGTCGTCGATCGATCGAAGCCTGGCTACCTTGCTTGCTCGACTTGAATCAATGGATCGGCGAACGGAAAGCCATAGGATCCGAAGTCATTCTGAACTGGTGACCTTCGAGACCCGTATGATCAATTTACCCAAGCGACGCGAGTTTTTTCTGGCGATGATGGCGGCTCCGGGCGTTTTGGCGCTGTCGGGATGCTCTGACGACAGCCCAGGGATCTGGGACTACGTCAGGGATCAGCCTGACCTCACGATCCTCACTCAGGCCATTCAGGCGGCCGGACTTACAGAAGCGGTGGCAGGCAGCTCGAGAACGCTGTTCGCACCGACCGATACCGCTTTCCAGGCGCTGCTCAGCGAACTCGGCATCAGCGCTCAGGCGCTCCTTAGCGATACTGCGCTCCTTCAGTCAGTGCTCGCCTATCACTTGATCGGTCAGGTGCAAACACAGTCCAGCTGGGTCTCTGGAAAAGCCATCGAGCCGGTAGGCGGAGGCTTCTTTAAACTTGTGACCGGCAACCCGGTCACGATCACTGATGGACGCAATCGCCTGTCGCGGACGACTCAAACTGATGTACTACTTGCCAACGGGGCGCTCCATCGCATTGATCGGGTGCTGCTGCCGGCCAACCGCACGATCGTTGAGACCGCTCAGGCAACTGCTCAGACCAGTACGCTTGTGGCCGCAATTCAAGCGGCCGGGCTGGTTCCCACTCTGTCGGCAGCAGGGCCGTTTACCGTATTCGCACCGGTCAACGCGGCCTTTGATGCGCTGTTGGTCGAGCTTGGCATCACGCTCAATGCTTTGCTTGCAGATACCGTGTTGCTCACCAAGGTCCTGACCTATCACGTCGTCGGTGCGCGGGTCTTGCAAGCGGACATCGTGCCGAACCAGAGCGTGACGAGCGCGCAGGGGCAAACTTTCCTGATTAACGCCGGATTCCAGATCACTGACGCGAGGCAACGCGCTATCGCGATTACGGCAACCGACACCCTGGCGAGCAATGGCGTGATTCACTTGGTCGATAGAGTCCTGCTGCCGGTTTGATTGCGCCTGCGGATTTCCATATCCGCTATTGGGGCGGGTGGCTCGCCTGCCGAGCGCGTGTTCATGCTCGCGCTTTGAGTTCAACCGCCACAACGGGTTCAAGCGCCGCATGGAAGGCCGCGTGCAAATAGCAGGTGTCAGCGGCCATCTGAACTAGCCGCTCCATCACCGCTTCGGACTCCTCGCCGTGAACAAAGATATGGGTGTCGAGCGCATGGGCGCGCGCAACGCCTGCGTTGACCTCGCAGTCGGCGTGCTGCACGATTCGCAGTGCGCGGATCTTCATGTGGTGATGCTCGACGTATCGGAGGAGCTGGGTCATCAGACAAAACGCCACACCCGCAAACGCGTAGGTCAGACCGCTCGGGGCATGATCGTGACGATGACTGGCGGCGCTTCGAAGCGCGAAGCGCGATCCACCCGGCAGATCGGCCCAGGAGGTTGAGCGCGCGATCTCGCCTTCTAGGGTGCAGGTGCCATGAATGGGGATCTCCACGCGTCCCGATTGCCAACTGAGTGGCGTGACCTCAGCGGTCGATTCCGCGGGCCCCAGCTTCTCGATGAGGGGCAGGCCCGGGCGGGGGGCGTCCAAGGGTCGCGGTACGTCCCGCCATGCTTTTAAGGGATCGATCGCATCGGGCGCAGGGCTTGCGGCCAGATGAGGCAGCGTTCTGCGTTGCCCGTTCGCATAGAGCGCAAATGTATTCACAAGGGGCTCGCGCCAGGCAGCAAGGATGGGGGATGCCGCAATGGCTCGGGCGACCAGCGCGCGTACGTGCTCTGCGGAAGCGTCTGTGGTCGCGCGGATGACGATGCGGGGTGGATGGGCATGTCCCCGGCCTGTTCCCTTAAAAAACGAGCCTTCGAATGCGTAGCGGTTGGTGAGCTCGCTTTGAAGATGCTCAAGGCGAATGTGCTCGGCTGCTGCCAGCAGGGAGAGTCGGCTGAGCAAATCGGCCTGCATGCCAGCCGCCATGAAGCCAAGTGGAAAGGGCGCAAGATCTGTCCCCTTGAGCCCCGCCCCCTCATCGCTCACCATACGCCAGGCCGTGCCAGCAGCGCCCTCGGTGACCACTGCCTCTTTCTGGTGCCCTCCCATTGCGCGCGCCTGAACGGTGAACCGGTCGCGTGAATCGGCGAGCCCCAGCACTCCAGGTCTGGTGTCGCCTTGAACGACCTTGAAGCAGATCGGAAAACCACTCGATTCGATGGTGTCGGTCACGGGTGCAGAGAGGGCCATCAGTGAGTCCTTTAGCGGCGTAGGAAAGTGCGACCTTCAATCGCCAGATCGAGGCGACCCCCGCCGGTCGCTCGGCATGTAGCGGGGCGCCCGGATTGTAAGGCCTGCTCACAGGACGGACTGGGTTAGCGCCGTATTGATGAGGAGTTGGGCGTAGGGTCCCTGGTTGTAGACGTTGTAGCTGGTTCCGTTCTGGGTGACGGTCCCCAAGGGCGAGCCCCAACCGCTGGAGTTGACCACGTCGCCCGCATTTCCATCGACAGCGAGCTGATGGCGTGACTCCGGCGCGATCCCATTGGCTCCCCCTGCGGCAAGGTTGTAGGTGCCGTCGGTCCAGCCGCTCGCGTTGTTGAACATGTTCATGCCCGTCATGTCGAGTACGTCTCGGAGACTGACCCGCAGGGTGTTATTACCGTTGCCGGTGAGGTCGATACGCTCGACCGACTCGATTCTTGAGCTGCTGCCCGGTAGAGATGCCCCGTGATTGGCGATGGCGCTGAGATCGAGCACCACATCGCTACCGGCAACTGCCAGCGTATCGACGCCGCCGCCGCCATCGATGCGCGCGAGCTGGATGGTGTTATCACCGGCACCGAACGCTGCCTGGAGCGCTGCGATATGGCTCGCCTGGATCACGATACGGTCATCGCCCAGGCCACCAAGCAGCACGTCGGCGCCGCCAAAACCGGTGACGGTGTCGTTGCCTGCGCCCGCAACCAGCGTCTGCCCGGGTGCGGTGCCCACGAGCGTATCGCTGCCGGAGGTGCCCAGCTGATCGACTTTGGAGAGGATGAATGCCCCGCTGGTTGAGCCTAAGACGACAAAGGTGCGGCCCGCGCTTGCACCTGCCGTCGGATCGCTCAAATCGGCGCTCACCAGCAGATCTGCGAGTCCGTCGCCGTTGACGTCACCGGCCGCGGCCACGCTCACGCCGCTGCCGTCGCTTGCGCACTGGCCGTTGATTACGAAGCCGCCCTCGCCATTGAGCAGTGCGCTCACATTGATTGCGGTGCCGCTGGTCTGACCAAATACCAGGTAGCTACGCCCCGCATCGGTGAGTGACAGGGGGTCTGCGCCCTTGGCTCCGACGATCAGATCAGCGAGTCCATCACCGTTCACATCGCCCGCGCTCGCCACGCTGGTGCCGCTGTTCTCGCCGGTGGCGCCACCGTTGATGACGAACCCACCGGTGCCCGTGGCCACGGCGCCGAGTTCAATCACAGTGCCGCTGCTCTTGCCGAACACCACGTAGCTGCGGCCGGCGTCGGCGCCGGTGGTCGGGTCACTCTTCGGGGCGCCCACGATCAGATCGGCCAGACCGTCACCGTTGACGTCACCCGCGCTTGCCACGCTGGTGCCGCTGTTGTCACTGGCACACTGACCGTTGATGACAAAGCCACCCGTGCCGGCGGCGATTGCACTGAGGTTGATGCCGGCACTTGATCCGGTGGTGCCAAATACCACGTAGCTGCGGCCCGCATCCGCGCGAGCCGGCGTGCCGGGATCGCTCATGGGTGCGCCCACGATCAAGTCATCCAGACCATCGCCGTTGACGTCGCCCGCACCGGCTACGCTGAGGCCGCTCGTGTCACTGGACGCACCGCCGTTGATCACAAAGCCACCCGAGCCTGAGACGACGGTGCTGAGGTCGACGGCTGCGCCGGCGCCCTTACCGAACACCACGTAGGTGCGGCCGGCGTTGGTGGCGGTAGCCGACGGATCGGCGTTACTCGCGCCCACGATGAGATCAGCGAGCCCGTCACCGTTGATATCACCGGCACCGGCGACGCTGATGCCGCTGTTGTCACCAGAGGCCCCACCGTTGATGACGAAGCCGCCGGTGCCCGCCGCGACGGCGCTGAGTTCAACGGGTGCGCTACCGCCCTTGCCGAACACCACATAGCTGCGACCGGCGTCGGCACGCGCGGTGGTGCCAGGGTCGCTGAACGGTGCACCCACGATCAGGTCGTCCAGACCGTCGCCGTTGACATCGCCCGCGCTTGCCACGTCGTAGCCGCTCTGGTCGCTTGCGCACTGGCCGTTGATGACGAAGCCACCGGTGCCACCCGCCACCGCGCTGAGGTTGATGCCTGAGCTGGCGGCGCTGGTGCCGAATACGACATACGTACGGCCCCCATCTGTGCGAGCAGGTGCGGCCGGGTCGCTCTTTGGGGCACCCACGACAAGATCGGCCAGGCCATCGCCGTTGACATCACCCGCTCCGGCGACACTCCAGCCGCTCTGGTCGCTCGCGGCCTGGCCATTGATCACGAAGCCACCGGTGCCGCCTGCGATGCTGCTCAGCATTACCGGACGAGCTACGGTGTCGATGGTCAGGCTAAGGGGCGTTGATGCGATGTTCTGCTTGCTGAGTCCATTGCTGAAGAGACCGGCCGCAATGCTCAGTGCACCTGGTGCTGTGCTGTTGGCGGTAGGAGTGAAGGTTGCGGTGTAGGTGCTGCCGCTTCCAGCGAAGGCGCTTAGCGTGCCACCACTGACCACCACGTCTGAGACCTGGAAATCGGTAGAGGCTTCGCTCAACGTGAATGTGATCGTCGCCCTTTCGCTTAGGGTGAGCGAACTGTCGCTCGCAGTGATTCTTGCGCTCAGGGCAAGCGTGACCTGGTGGGTGAGGGCGTCTGCGATGATGACCTGCACTGGGCCGTCTGCGCTGCGGTACACCGTGTAGCTACTGCGAGTCGCGGCGTTGGTAACCTTTCCTTCGTTGATCCACCCGCTCTTCGCCGCCAGCACCGTTGCAACGTCTCCCGCGTCGCCATCGATCACGAGCTGATATCGCGATTCCTGGGCGCTAAAACTGTAAGTGCCACTGGTCCAGCCAAGGGCGATGGCGTTTCCGCTGTTGATATCGTTCTTGCTCGCAACGTCAAAAACATCCTGCTGCGTCAACTTGACAGTATTGTTTCCGGTGCCGGTCAGGTCGATGCGCTCGATTGATTCAATGCGCGAAGTGCTGCCCGTCATCGAGGCGCCCTGACTGGCGACAGCGGTGAGGTCTAGCGTGACCCCGCTACCGGCGATTGCCAGCGTATCGAACCCACCCCCGCCGTCGATTCGCGCGAGCTGGCTGGTGTTGCCACCCGCTCCGTAAGCCGCCTGCAGAGCGGTTACGGTGCTGCCTTGAATGATGAGCCGATCATCGCCCAGACCACCCATCAGCATGTCGGCACCGCCAAAGCCGGTGATGGTGTCGTGACCAGTGCCCCCGATTAGGGTCTGGCCGGTGGCCGTACCCGCGATCGTGTCGTTTCCGGACGATCCTAACTGGTCGACATTGGTCGAGAGGAAAACGCCACCCGTGGAGCCAAAGATGAGGTAAGCCCGTCCCGGGGGAGAGGTTGTTCCACCGGCCGTACTGACGCCCAATAGCAGGTCGGCCAGCCCGTCGCCGTTGAAGTCGCCTGCCGCCGTAACGCTGGTGCTGCTCGCGTCAGCCGCACAGGCGCCGTTGATGACAAACCCACCCGAGCCCGCAGCCACCGCGCTCAGGTCGACGGGGACGCCGCCTGACTTTCCGAACACCACGTAGTTCAGGCCGGCATTGGCTCGACCATCCGGGTCGCCGCCAGGGGCGCTGATGATCAGATCACCGAGGCCGTCGCCATTGATATCGCCAGCGCTCGCCACGCTGCTGCCGCTCCGGTCGCTTGCCCCTGCACCGTTGACGACAAACCCACCTGATCCCAGGGTGACTGTGCTGAGCTCGATCGCGGTACCCGACGATGTGCCGAACACGACGTAGCTGCGACCGGCGTCGGCACCCGCGGCAGGGTCGCTGTATGGGGCGCCTATGACCAGATCTGCGAGACCGTCGCCGTTGACATCCCCGGCGCTGGCCGCACTAGAGCCACTCTGGTCTCCCGCGCCCTGACCGTTGATGACGAAGCCACCAGTGCCGCCGCTGATTGCGCTAAGTTGGACCGCTGTCCCCGCTGACTTGCCGAACACCACGTAGGTACGACCAGCATCTGCGCGTGTTGTGCCCGGGTCAGCGTAAGGTGCGCTGACAACCAGATCGGCGAGACCATCACTGTTGACGTCGCCCGCGCCGGCAACGACCCACCCGCTCTGATCGTTCGCGGCTTGTCCATTGATGACAAAACCCCCGCTGCCATTTGCGATGGCGCTGAGGTTGACTGCTGCATGGGTGGCTGAACCAAACACCACATAGCTACGCCCGGCAGCGGCACCCGATGTCGGATCGCTTTGGTACGCACCGACGATCAAATCGGCGATTCCATCGCCGTTCACATCACCGGCTCCGGCAGCTGCACCAGCGGCATCGCTCGCGCACTGCCCGTTAATGACGAATCCGCCTACGCCGGAAGCGATTGCACTGAGCTCGACGTCGGCGCTACTGCTCTTGCCAAAAACCACATAGCTCCGCCCAGACCCCGCGAGCGCGTTAGCGTTATGGGCGCGCGAGCTGACGATCAGATCATCGAGGCCATCGCTGTTGATGTCTCCGATTGTTGACACCACAATGCCCGCCTGGTCGTTGCTGCACTGACCATTGATCACGAAGCCACTCGAAGCCGCTGTGACCCCGCTGAGGTTAATCGCAGCGCCTGCACTGTTACCAAAAATGACGTAGGTGCGCCCTGCAGCCGAACGGACCGTCGTTCCGGGGTCGCTGGAAGGAGCGCTGACAATAATATCGGCCAGGCCATCGCCATTGACGTCGCCCGCGTTAAATACGCTTGTACCCAGACCGTCTGAGGCGGAGACCCCTGTGAGTGCGAACCCGCCAACTGAATCGGCAACCGCGCTGAGATGGATTGCGCGCTCGCGCAGTTG
>CAIPNM010000180.1 GCA_903866395.1 uncultured bacterium | reverse complement strand
CGCCTGTTCACCGTCGGCCTTGGAGCGCAGATACATGGAGGGGAGCGGCTGAGGGCCGTCGGCCCCGAGTGCCGACATATGCAGAAGCCGTGTGATGCCGGCGGATGCGCAGGCGGCGACCAGGCTGCGTGGCAGCTCGACATGGGCGCGCGCAAACTCGGCCCCATAGGGACTTCCGCCGCGGCCATGAAGAATGCCGACCAGATTGATGACCGCGTCGTGGCCGCGTGCGAGCGAAGCCAGTGCGTGGGCATCATGGATATCGGTCTCCACGATGTTGACCGTGGGCAGCGGCATGAGCGGGCGGGCGCGAGCCAGCCTGCGGGTGGGCACGGTGACGCGTAGGCCCCGCGCTGCGAGCCGCGCGACGATGGCGCGACCGATAAAACCGGTGCCGCCGAGAACGAGAATGCGTTGAAAGGTCATGGCGTTGTCAGGGAAGAGCGGTGGTGCTGGCCGGCTGAGGGTTCACCTGACCGAGCCAGCTTCGGAGGGATTGCGGCTGCCCGGTAAAGAGCGACGCGTAGAAGGTGGCGTTGGAGAGCACTTTTTTCACGTAGTCGCGGGTTTCGTGAAACGGAATGATCTCGGCGAAGATCGCTCCCTCGACCGGACCGGCAAGCGTTGAGCGCCAGTTGCGGGGCCGGCCCGGTCCGGCGTTGTAGCCCGCGGACGCAAGCACGGGCGAACCATCCAGATCGTCGAGTACGTTCTTCAGATAGAAGGTGCCGAAACGGATATTGGTGTCGCGGTCCGACAGGAGCTCCACCCGAAAATCGGGCACATCGAGCTTCTTCGCGATCCAGCGCCCGGTTGCCGGCATGATCTGCATCAGGCCCTGCGCGCCAGCGCTTGAGCGCGCGTCCATGATGAATCGCGACTCCTGACGAATGAGGCCATAGACCCACGCGGGGTCGATACCGCGCTCGCCCGATGCGCGCTTCACCTGTTCGCGGAAGGGCGTGACAAAGCGGAGCGCGAAATCATGTTCGCGCTGGGTCCGGTCGGCGGTGTTCACGCAGCGGTCGAGCACATTGATGCTGCAGGCCCAGGCGGCGGCGGCGAGCAACTCGCGGTCGCTCATGGGCTGCAGTTGATGGTTCCACTCGCGATTGCCCTCTACGCGCAGGCCCAGCTCGTAGAACTTGAGTGCCCGTCGAAAACCAGTATTGCGCGAATGGGCGGCGATCTCGGCGTCAGAAGGCGCAGCCGCCTGCGGCGGCACGACGGTGAGCCGGCCAAGGTCTTCCGCGGCAAGCTGTCCATAGAAATGGAATTCGTCGGCAATGCGGCGTAACAGCCAGTCGGAGTCGGCGACCCGGCCTTCCGCCCGCAGCGCGCGGGCCCGCCAGTAAACCCAGGCGGGGTCGCGCCGGCCTTCGTCGCTCATCCGGTCGACCAGTGAGGCCACCAGCGGCCAGTTCTGCGCCCGCAGTGCAGCGCGCGTCATCCAGTTGAGCGTGTCATCGCTCACCGGCGCCTTGGCCGCGCGCTGGGTCCAGCCGAGAGACTCGGGGGCAAGGCGCCGCATGCCGCCGGCGGCCACCTGAGACCATGCAAAGAGCTGGTCGCCCGGCGTGAGTGAGGGCACCCCCGCCTCAAGCCGCTGGGCGGCAGCCTGCGGATCGGTTCGCGCAAGCTGAGACAAGGCGATCAGCGCGACCTCTCGCCGGCCCTTGAAGGCGGCTTCAGTCGGCGGTTTGGCGAGTGCGCCCTGGAGCGCAGACGGCTCGACGGCGAGCAGGTCAGCGGCCACCCGGATGGCGGAAACCGACCCCGCTTCTAGCGCCCGGTGAAGTCGGCGAATCGCCGCATCAGGTCCCAGCTGCTTCTGTCGCACGACCTGCTCGAGCAGCAGGTTGCAGCTGTCCGGCAGATCGCGTGGTGCCATTAGCACCTGCTCGAGTTCGGTGCGGGAAGGCTGTGTGCGAAGGGTGGGCGCGCTCCAGGCAAAACAGTTGACCTGGGCGTCGTCGCGACGGGGGTAGCGCGCGAGCTGGG
>CAIPNM010000179.1 GCA_903866395.1 uncultured bacterium | reverse complement strand
GATCACCGCACCCGCGGCGTGAATGCCTGCGAGGTGCTCCAGAAGCGGCAGCATGACGGGCATCGGCGGCGCATCGGGCATGCCGGTGGCGTCCATCATGCCGCTCAAGGCCTGGATCTGGATGTCTGTCGCGGCCCACCCGGCGTAGGGGCCGGTGGCGCCAAAGGCGGTGATGTCGCAGTGCACTGCGCGAGGCGAACCGGGTTGAACCGAATCCGACCGGTACGCAAGCGGGTCGGCATCGCTACAGGTCAGAACAACGTCGCTCGCCCCGGTGAGCTGCTGCAGGAGCAGTCGGTCGGATGCCTCACGGGCGTTGATGGCGATGCAGAGCTTGCCTGCCGCGAGCGGCAGTCGGTGCCGCCATTTGGGCTGAGCAAACGACCCGTCGTCAATTGATTCCGCGCAGATCACCGTCGCGCCGAGCTGCGCGAGCAACGACCCGGCAACCGCTGCGCCGATGCGTGCGCCCGATTCGAGGACGACGATGCCCTTGAGGGGGGCGCTGGCGGGCAGGGCGTCGTGCTGGGTCATGGTGGGGGCGTGATCAGAGTTGAACCGTTGGGGTGTAGCCGCTTTTGGTGCGAGCGCATTATAGGGAGCGCTCTCGGCGCTTGCTGATACGCAACCTGAGTTCTGACTCGGGCACCGGTTCAGTCTGAGCGGTACGCCTCTCGCCCATCGCCATTGACGCACTCGCCAGCTGCGGTTTAGCCTCGCGCCTCGCGCCTCGCCCTGCCTCGCCAGGCCTTGGCAGCGCACTTACCGACGCTGCCCCCGCGACGGCAGTGCACCAATTTGACGGGAGACTTTGATGGTTCGTATTTCGCTAGCCCTGATCTCTGCGGCCGTGCTTGCCGGTTGCGCAGCCACCGCCCACCACCCTCCGCCCCCCAACGACCCGGTCACACTCAAGGTCAATGTATTTCGCGGCTCGAGCAACCTGCCGATCTATCTCGCGCAGGAGAAAGGCTATTTCGCTCGGCGTGGCATCACGGTGGAAATGCAGTTCACTCCGAACTCTAATGCGCAGCGTCAGGGGCTGGCGGCCGGCCGTTTTGACATTGCGCATGCCGCGATCGACAACGCAATCGCCATGGTCGAGGTGGCGAAGGCTGATGTCATCATTGTGGCCGGCGGTGACGGCGGCATGAACGAACTGCTGGTTCGTCCGGAGATCAACCGGCCCTCAGACCTGCGCGGCAAATCGTATGTGGTGGACGCGCCCAACACCGCCTATGCGCTCATCGGCCGCAAGATCTTTCGCGAGGCGGGCCTTCGCGAAGGCGTTGACTACAAGCTCGATCCGCTGGGTGGGTCTGAGGCGCGCACTAACGGCCTGAATGTGCCTGAGCGGGCGGCGACGCTCCTCAATCCGCCTTGGAACTTTCTCGCGCGTGACAAAGGCGCGAAAAGCCTGGGTCGAACCGTTGATCTTTACGGACCTTATCAGGCGAGCGGCATTTTCGTGATGCGGGCCTGGGCGGGCAAGAACGGCCCCGCCCTCGAGCGCTATATCGCAGCCTACATCGAGGGCTGCCGAGTGGCGCAGGATCCGTCACAGCGCGAACTGGTGTTGCGCGTGCTTCAGCGTGAGTTGAAGCTCACGCCCAGAATTGCGGAACTGACCTACACCGAGCTCACGACCAAGGGGAGCGGACTGGCCCCCGATTGCGAGTTCGACATGAAGGGCTTTAACAACGTGCTGGCGCTGCGCGCTGAGATCGAAGGGCAATGGGGTGGCAAGCCGCCTGCGCCTGACAAATATCTCGACCTGAGTATCTACGAGCGCGCGCGCTCGCATGCCCGACCCTGAGTGCCGGCGGCCCGCCGCGCTGCGGGCCGCGTTCAACATTAACCGCCAGGCGGGAGGCCGTCACTCAGGGGGGCGGCCTGTTCGCGAGGGCTATTCCGCTCGCGCGCCCGACTTGCGCACCACATCGCCCCATTTGCTGATCTCTGCCGCCTGATAAGTGGCGAGTTGCTCTGGCGTGGTGAGCAGGGCGTCCAGCCCGAGTTTGTGCAAGCGTTCCTGCACTTCGGGCAGCCGATAAACGCGCAGCACCTCCTGATGAAGGCGATCGACCGCTGAACGCGGCGTGCCCGCGGGCGCGAACATTGCAAACCAGGTGACTGCCTCAAACCCGGGAATGGTCTCGGCAACCGTGGGGATCTCGGGTGCGGAAGGCGAGCGCTTGAGGGTGGTGACGGCGACTGCGCGGATCTTTCCCTCGCGCGCCATCGGCAGTGCCGAAGGCATGTTGTCGAACATCAGCTGGATGGTGCCGCCGACCAGATCGGGAATGGCGAATTGCCGGCCTTTGTAGGGCACATGCGTCATGGTGGTGCCAGTCATCGACTTGAACAGTTCGCCCGATACATGGACAGAAGTACCCACGCCCGGCGAACCGAACGATAGCTTGTCGGGGTTGGCTTTCATGTAGCTGATCAGGTCGCTCACCGTCTTGACCGGCAGATTATTGTTGACGACCAGCAGATTGGGGGCCGACGCCACCAGCGAGACCGGCGCGAAGTCTCGCACCATGTCATAGGGCATCTTTGCGTAGAGCGCGCCGTTGATGGCGTGGGTGCCCACCGTGCCCATCACAATCGTGTATCCGTCTGGTGCCGCCTTGGCGACGAACTCGGCACCGATGTTGCCGCCTGCGCCCGGCTTGTTGTCGACAACCACCGATTGACCGAGTTGGGCTTTTTCGCTGAACAGGCGGGCAAGGATGTCAGGTGCCCCGCCCGGCGGGAAGGTGACGACCAGCCGGATGGGGCGGGTGGGCCAGGCCTGGGCACTGGCCTCGCCTGACGG
>CAIPNM010000178.1 GCA_903866395.1 uncultured bacterium | reverse complement strand
GCTGGAAGGCTTCAAGGTCATGCCAGATGGCCTGATCCGCGTGACCGATCTGAAGCTCGGCCGCTAACCAGTCGCCCGGGCAGCGGGTCAGTCCCTGCTGCCCGTCCCCGATCGTCGAATGCTTAATTTTCTTCCCCGTCGTCTGCTGCAGCTCATCCCGACCCTATTTCTGGTGTCGGTGATGATCTTCATGCTGCAGCAGCTGCTGCCGGGCGATCCGGCGCTGGTGATGGCGGGCGAGGAAAAAGACCCCGAGGTGATCGAGCAGATCCGCAAGCAATACCGGCTCGATCAGCCGCTTCCGGTTCAGTATCTGTACTGGATCGGTGGCGTGCTGCAGGGCGATCTGGGCGAGTCGATGCGGATCAAACAGCCGGTGGCGTCACTCATTGCCGACAAGCTCCCGGTCACGCTGCAACTCGCCACCATGGCCATGGGTTTCGCGCTTCTCATCGGTATTCCCGCTGGCATCCTGTCGGCGGTGAAGAAGGGCACGGCCTGGGATACGGCGGCCAATGTCTTTGCGCTCTGGGGGCTCTCCACGCCCAATTTCTGGCTGGGCATTCTGCTCATCTTCCTGTTCTCGGTGCAGCTTGGCTGGCTGCCCGCCTCGGGCTGGGTCAGTCCGTTCGAAGATCTGGGGCAGTCGCTTGCCACCACGGTCATGCCTGCCTTCGTGCTGGGCAACGCCATCGCGGCGGTGCTCATGCGGCATACCCGTTCGGCCATGCTGCAGGCGATGTCGGCCGACTATGTGCGCACCGCGCGCGCGAAAGGCCTGCGCGAGCGCGCGGTGGTGCTGCGGCATGCGCTTCGCAATGCGCTCACGCCGGTCATCACACTGGGGGCGCTTGAGTTCGGCACGCTGTTGTCGGGCGCGGTCCTCACCGAGCAGGTGTTCTCGGTGCCGGGGTTTGGAAAGCTGATTGTGGATGCAGTGTTCAACCGCGATTACGCAGTGGTGCAGGGTGTGGTGCTGGTGACCGCAACGGTGTACGTGCTCCTCAATCTGCTCGCTGATGTGCTCTATGTGCTCGTCAATCCGAGGCTTCGCGGATGAGCGCATGGCTGGGTCGACCGTCTGCGCTCTTCGGTGCGGTCGTGCTGGCCGTCGTGGTGCTGCTGTCGGTCTTTGCGCCCTGGGTAGCGCCCTATGACCCGCTTGCCACCAGCTGGTCGCTCGTACGAAAGGCGCCGAGTGCCGCACATTGGTTGGGCACCGATGAGGTGGGGCGAGACCTCCTGTCGCGGGTGATCTGGGGGGGGCGGGCGTCGCTGTCAGCGGGGGTGATTGCGGTGGCGATTGCGGTGTGTGCGGGCGTACCGCTTGGCATGCTTGCGGGCTATGTAGGAGGCTGGTTCGATCTGGTGATTGGGCGGCTCACCGACGCCATGCTGGCGGTTCCATTCCTGATTCTGGCCATTGCGCTTGCGGCCTTTCTCGGCCCGAGCCTGGGTAACGCGATGATCGCAATCGGCATCACCGCCACGCCTATTTTTGTGCGCCTGGCTCGAGGCCAGGTGCTTGCCGCGCGAAGCGAAGATTGGGTGGAGGCTGCGCGCGCGGTGGGGAATCCGCCTGGGCGGATTCTCCTCCGACACATCTTCCCCAACATCCTGCCGCCCGTGATGGTGCAGGCCACGCTTGCCATCGCCTCGGCCATCATTGCTGAAGCCAGTCTGTCATTTCTCGGGCTGGGTCAGCAGCCGCCCGCGCCCAGCTGGGGGTCGATGCTGAACACCGCGCAGCGTTTTCTGACGCAGGCGCCCTGGATGGCGATCTTTCCGGGCCTTGCGATTTTCCTGACGGTGCTGGCCTTCAATCTGTTTGGCGATGGCCTGCGGGACGCGCTTGATCCGAAACGCTAGGGGTCCCGGGACGTCGAATGTGATCCGTCGCTGGCTTCTTACGCTCCTCGCACTGCTGGTGGGTACCTTGGGGGGCACGCTCTTCGCCTGGCTCCAGGCACCGCTACCCTGGATGCTGGGCCCCATCTTTGCCGTCGGCGCGTGCAACCTCGCAGGGGCGGGCTTTGCGCCTCCCATTGCCGTTCGTCGGGGCGGCCAGTGGGTGGTGGGCGCGGTGCTGGGGCTTTATTTCACGCCGGATGCGGTGGCGCGCATGGGCGCGCTGGGGCCAGCGCTGATCGTTGCCACCACCGTCATCATTCTGATCGGCTGGGGGTTCTGCTGGGCGCTGATCCGCTTTGCGCGCGCCGATCCGGCCACCGCCTTTTTTGGGGGGGCGATCGGCGGGGCGTCTGAAATGCTGGTCCAGGGCGAGCGGCACGGGGGTTCGGGGCAACTGATCTCAGCGGGCCACACGCTGCGGCTCATCATCGTGATCACGCTGATCCCGTTCAGCATGGCAGCGCTTGGTGTGCATGGCGATGACGCGTGGCTGCCGCCTCCCATGGCCACTTCAGTTCCAGGACTCCTGGTGCTCGCCGCGCTCACCGGTGTGGCCGCAGGCCTTGCCCAGCGCGTGCGTCTTCCCAATGCCTGGGTGCTGGGGCCGTTGTTCTGCGCGGCCGCGCTGGCCTACTTTGACCTCTCCCTCAGCGCGCTGCCGCGGCCGGTCATCAATATCGGCCAGTTATTGCTGGGGGTGGCCATCGGCTCGCGCTTCGCGCCCGATTTTTTTCGGGTCGCGCCGCGCTATCTGTCGGTGGTGGCAGTCAGTTCGGTGGCGGGCGTGGGCCTCGCGCTTTTGCTTGCATGGGGTCTGTCGTGGCTCTCGGGTCTCCGGGTGGCCACGCTCCTCCTTGCGGTGGCGCCCGGCGGTGTGGCCGAAATGGCGCTCACCGCCAAGGTGCTGCAGTTGGGTGTGCCGGTGGTGACCGCGTTTCAGGTCATGCGGGTGGTGGTGTTGTTGCTCAGCGTGGGAACGACTTACCGGGTCCTTGGGCGGTGGTTCGGTTGGCCCAGGGATTCAGGCGCGCTGCGGCGCCGTGCCGGAGAAGGGTAGACGCGTCGGTCAGGTGCACCTCGCCCCGGCATACAATTCCGGCCTTCATCCCGATCCTTATCCCGGAGCCCAGTCCCATGTCCACCGCACCGTCCGGTCGTCCCCCGTTTCGTGCTGATCATGTCGGTAGCCTGTTGCGGCCGGCTCCGCTGCGTCAGGCTTGGAAAGCGCGCTCGGCAGGGCAGATCAATGAAGCCGATTTCGAGCGCATCACGAATGAGGCCATCCGCGGGGTGGTCACGCTTCAGGAGCAGGCGGGGCTCCAGGTGTTGAACGACGGCGAATTTCGGCGCGGCTCCTACTGGCTGCGTTTCGTTCAGAAGACCACCGGCATGGGCATCCGGCCTGCGGTGTTCAAGTTTCGTGATGAGTCTGACAACGTGGTGGAGTTCACCGCACCGCATGTCGAAAAGAAAATCCATCGTAGCGGGCCCATCACCGTGGATGAGTTCCGCTTTGTTGCGCCGCTTACGCGGGCAACGGTCAAGGTCACCATGCCGTCGCCCTCCACGCTGCATTTCTGGCGCGGCACTTCGTTTGCCGAGCCCGGCACCTATGACACCGACGAAGCCTTCTTTGCCGATCTTTCAAAGGTGTTTCAGGAAGAGCTTGCCGAGCTCTACGCAGCCGGTGGACGCTATGCGCAGCTCGACGAGGTGCCGCTCGCCATGCTGTGTGATCCGGACATTCGCGACAAGGTGAGGGCGCAGGGCAGTGATCCCGACCGGCTGGTCGATCTTTACGTTGACGCCATCAATCAGGCGGTGGGCGGGCGTCCGGCCGACATGAAGATCGGTATCCACATGTGCCGTGGCAACTTCAAAGGCAAGTACCTGTCCGAAGGCGGCTATGGCGACGTGGCCGAGAAGCTCTTCAAGGGCGCAAAGGTCGACCATTTTCTGCTGGAGTACGACACCCCGCGCGCGGGCGATTTTTCCCCGCTTCGCCATGTGCCGGCCGACAAGGGGGTCGTGCTGGGCATCGTGTCATCCAAGGTGGCCGATCTCGAGTCGGTTGATTTCCTGCGCGCGCGTATCGATGACGCAGGGCGCTTCATCAACGTGTCGCAGCTGGGCCTCAGCCCGCAATGCGGGTTTGCGTCCACCGTAGCGGGAAATCCGGTCACCGAATCGGATCAGCTTGCGAAGTTGGCGCGCTGTGTCGAGGTGGCGGGGAAGGTTTGGGGGGATTGAAGGCGTCGTCATTGCCCCCGGCGTAGGCGATCGCCTTGGCGGTGTTCCGATCGGGGTTCTTGTGTCGAAGAGCTTTGGTTGATGTTACCGAATTCCTGAACGGGACATTACCCTTGCGCTCAGGTCATCACCGGTTCATAACTTCCCGAACGGGAATCAAAAATCCGACCGGCCATGACCCCCATCTCTACCGCCCAAATTTTGGGCGCCACGCTGCGAGTGGCAAGACAGCGCATGGGCTTGACCCAGCCAGAGCTTGCGCTCGCCGCCGGCGTGGGTGCGCGCTTCATTGTCGACCTGGAGGGCGGCAAGCCAACGGTGCGCCTTGAGCAGGTGCTGCGCGTGATAGACGCTTTAGGCGGTTCGTTGACGTTGACAGGGATGGACTCGGAAGCGGCGCAGGTTGACGAGGATCGCCGTGGCGCATGAGATCGGCGTCGGGTTGTTTGGCCAACCGGTCGACCACGTTGTGAGCGTCACTTCGAACTCCGCGCGCAATTCGGAAACCGTCTCGCCATGAAAGCTGATGATGTTGCGAATGCCGAGAATGCGCTCCGAGTGGCCTCCCCGGTCATATGGTTGGCTTGACGAGGTGCAACCATTGCACTAGCATTGGTTCATGCCGGTCATGAACAAATTTTCTGCATCGCGCGTGGTGATGTACGCAGGTGACCACCTGCTTGCCCACGTCCATGTTCAGTTGCGTGATGGGCGTGAGTGCACAGTCGAGCTTGAGAGTTTGACCATCATCGGGCGAATTGCCACACGCGAGATCCGAGATGAGTTGTCGTGGATCGAATCCAACCGTGCGTGGCTGCACCAGGAATGGCGGAGGTTGAACCCATGAGTGATTTTTTCCACCCCAAGCTGCAGGCTGTTGAGGCCTTGGCGCCGTATCGGCTGCGCACGACCTGGAGCACGGGCGAGGTGCTAGACGTCGATGTCGAAGCGGTGTTGCGTGGCATCCCCGCCCTGGCCAACCTGCTCGATCCACACGTGTTTGGCAAGGCACACCTCGCCGAGTGGGGCCATGGCATTGAATGGTTTGATGCCGAGCTGGGCGCAGACAACGTCTATGCCTGGGCCAAAGAACAAGCGGGTGAGGTGAGCCACCAGATGTTTGACGCTTGGATGCATCGCAACGGCCTGTCACTCAACACTGCGGCCGATGCCCTGGGCATCAGTCGTCGCATGGTGAGTTATTACCGCACGGCGCATAAGGCCATCCCACGAGCGATCTGGCTGGCCTGTCTTGGCTGGGAAGCAACGCGCCCGAAGTCCAAGGCCCTGCCGCATACCCTGCCAACGGCCAGGGAGTACGCCTTGGCGCATGCGGCTGAGGACAATTTGAATGCGATGCTGGATTCGGCCAAGTTTGCACGTCGGGTAGCGGCCGCCAAGCCAATACCAGAACGATGATTTGGTTCTAAGATTCTGCAATCATCATCATCAACAACCTCTAACTGCATCTAACTCTCCACGTGCGGTAGCTCGAAACCGGTCGCCTGCCCACCTGCAACTTACCCTCAAGGTCGAGGTGCACACCCAGATCGTGATGGCCTGACTAAGCGGTCACGTTCCGCGAACTACGCACTAATCACCTGGCAACTGTCTCCGCAATCAGCACATCGGCCGGGATACCCAGGCTCTTGTGCAGTCTGCGGATCATGGCCAGCGTCAGCGGGCGCTTGCGGTTCAGGACTTCGTAGACGCGGTTGCTTTTGCCAATGATCGGCTCAAGATCTTTGACGGACAGACCGCTCTGATCCATCCGGAACTTGATGGCTTCCACCGGATCTGGTGCGGTAATGGGCACGTGCCTGGCCTCGTAGGCTTGCACCAGCGTGGCCAGGATGTCCAGGCGATCCCCCTCTGGCGTCCCCGGATCAGGGGCGGACTCCATCAAGGCCGAAATCGATCAGCCGGTAGTCATTGCCTTTGATGTTGAAGACCACTCGACGGTTCTTCAGCACGCTTGCGCTGCGGTACCGCGCCTTGTTGTCGGCGGGCTGGCTCCAGCTCGCGATGGTGGCCTCCTCGTACCACGCCTTCAGCGACTGCTCGGCGTCGGGGTAGCGCTCCCAGAAGGCCCGAAGGGTAGACCCGGCCATCGCTCGCATGGGCCGAAGTTTGGTCCCAGAATGGGACAAAGGCAGGTGGCATCCAGGCCGGGCAGCTGGCGAAAGCATCCGAGAATGGGCGTTAATGGGTGTGTTGATGGGTGTCAGAGCTGGTGCAGCGTTGGCCGGCGCTCGAGATAATTGTCGTCCGCCACCATGGAAGCCAAGCGGAACTCGCCAAATTGTCATGGTGAATGACCTTACTCGCCGAGAGTGCTGAATACGCGCTGCAGCCGATGCCCCTCAAGTTCGGCTTGGCTCAGCAGCTGATTCCAGTCGCCAGGCGGATGGCCGCTCTCGAGCATTTTCCGAAAGACGCGGTAGGCATCATCGCTTCCCTCGCAGGCTCGCTTGGTGTCGTCATCATTGACCCAGGCGTAGACGATCACCTTGGCCGTAGCGTGGTAGCGAAAAAACAGCCGGTACTGTTGGAAGAATTTGGCGCGGAACCAGTGTTTCCGATCATCGCCAAGCCTAGCCCCCAGTCGGTATTCAGCGCGGGCGGGGTCCTGAGGGATGACATCAAAGGCCAGGCGGGCAATGGCGGCCAGCCGCTTGGTAGCGTTCTTCGTGGCGTAGCCCGTCGGGTCCTTTCTTTTGAGTGTCTCGACTTGCTCCACCCGGGCTTCGACCTGCGTCATGAACAGCGGGTGCGCAAACACCGTCCAGCCGTGGATAGCCAGAGGAGCAGGCTTGGCGGCCTTCATTCATCCTCTTCCGACAAGGGCGCATCCAGATCCACTTTCACCTCACCAACCAGCGACTGAACGCGTTTAACAAAGCTGCTGCTCAACGATTGCAGGCGCTCAGGATGGGTAGCGATGTCATGCGCCAGGAAGCCCAGGAAGTGACCCAGCACCGGATCGTCGGCCTCGGCGTCATTGGCGCGTGTCAGCACCACTTCTCCACCGGGACGGATGACGTACCGGATTTTGTCGCGCTTACGCAAGCGCAGAGCACGGCGAACCGTTTCTGGCACGGTGGTCTGGTAACGGTCGGTCAACGTTGATTCGGCTTCAAGGGTGGCGGCCATGGCGCGCTCCTGTGCGAAATGTCTGATGCGGGCACGATAATGCGATCGCCTTGTCAACGTCAATGCAATTGCATTGTCTGCACATGGATCGATCCTCGGGCGCACTTCGCCTCGGAGGGCTTGATTTGCTATCGTTTTATGATAGCATTAGTCGATGAACACCATGACTTACAAGGGTTACACCGCGCGGGTCGAGTACGACGAGCGCGACAACATTTTTGCCGGGCGCATTCTTGGTATCCGCAACATCATCAGCTTTCATGGCGAGACGGTTGCCGAATTGCGCGCAGAGTTCGAGCTTGCGATCAAGGACTACCTTGCCGATTGCAAGGAGCAGGGCATACCCCCTGAAAAGCCTGCCTCCGGCAAGCTCTTGTTGCGTGTAACGCCTGAGATCCATGGCCGTGCGCTGGTTGCTGCACAGGCCGCAGGCAAAAGCCTGAACCAGTGGGCGACTGAGGTCTTGCAGCATGCTCTGCAGCCTGGCTGATGGCGTGGACTGTGATGCCGCGGTTATTTGCCGACGAGAGGGCGCTGCTGGGTGACGTTTGTCAAAGTCCCAGTTCGCTGTGAGAGCCCAGCCGCACCAACTGCAACCGACCTTCGTCGGGCAAGCGGTATATCAGCACCAGGTCTGGCTTGATGTGGCAATCACGGTGGTCTTTCCAGTCACCAGTAAGACCATGATCACGGTAGCGCGGTTCCAGAGCTTGGTCGTTGGCAAGGGCGACGACCACAGCAGTCAGATCAGTCTGCAGGGTGAGGCGGTACAGCCCTTTGGATTCCCGCTTGAAGTCCCGTTTGAACTGGCCGGTGCGTTCAATCGTCCGCATTCAGATCGGCCATCAGATCCTGGACAGTGCCAAACGACTTCAAGCCGCCCTGGCGGGCCTCTTTCATCGCCGCAATGGTGGTGGCGTTGGGCACCAGAGGCTCGAAGGGCAGGGCCTTTTCACGGGCGATACGGGTCAGCATGATCCGAAAGGCGTCGGACACCGTCAGCCCCATCGCGGCCAAGACG
>CAIPNM010000177.1 GCA_903866395.1 uncultured bacterium | reverse complement strand
CTCCGGGCTCTGCACGGCCTTCCTCACCTCTTCAGCAAGCACCGCAATTGCTTTCTGCGGGGTGCCGGCAGGAACGAACCAGCCTACCCAGGTGCCCTTGATGACGCAATCCTCGACGCCCGCTTCCTTCATCGTCGGAACATTCGGAAACTCCTTCGAGCGCTCAGACCCGGTGAAGGCGATGGGCCGCACTCTCCCGCTCTGTACGTACGGAAACACGGTCGGTGGAGACAGCATCATCAGATCGACCTCACCCGCGGCGATTGCTGCGAGCGCCGGCGCGCTGCCTTTGTAAGGCACATGCAGGAGCGGTGTGGCTGCTTTCATTGCAAAGATCTCGGACGCGACATGCAGCGCGTTGCCGATGCCGGGCGTACCGTAAGTGAGGCGCTTGTCACCTCGCTTTTTCGCGAGTGCGATCAGGTCGTTTACGGAATTGACCGGCAGTTCTTGGCGCGCCACGAGAAGGTAGCCCTGGCCGACGCCGATGTTCGTGACCGGAACGAAGTCCTTCTGCAGATCGTACGGCACGTCCTTGCTCAACAGTGCATTCAGCACGAGCGACGGCGATACGTTGAGCACGGTGTAGCCGTCAGGCGTCGCACGCGCCACTGCCGCCGAGCCAATCGCGCTGTTGGCGCCCGGCCGGTTGTCGACGATGAAGCGGACGCCGGATTGCTTCGTGATCTGCGCGGTGACAACGCGGGCAAGCGCATCGACAGTACCGCCAGCATCGAACGGCACGACGAGCCGGATCGGTTTGCTGGGGTAGTTCTGAGCCCCGGCGAAACTCGGCGCGCCGACGACCAAGGCTGCGCTCAAAACATGCTTGACCATTCGTACTTGCATCGATGTTCCTCCTGGCGGCCTGCACATTCGAAATTACAGCTGCGAAAATCCGACGCGCCGACGCGTTCTCTTCGGTAATAGGCTACAACCATACGCTAGCAATTGCTTGCAGTGACCCTACCATTCCGAGCGCTGCGTGCAAGCAGCATCGACATCGAGGCTATGGCATCACACTGATCTGCGCCAGGAAACGGACGGGCATTTGTGTGCGGCTTCAGCCATCGGGTGGCTGATCAGAACCCGTGCGTTGTCCGGGCTCGGATTGCAGCGGTACCATCGTTACGGATTGCCCGCATCGACGAGGCATCCGGAGCCTTCACCATCCGGCTGGCGGCACCAGCGGCGCGGGCGGATTTTTCCTTGCATTTACCAAGCTGAGACGACGAACATGAAGATCGCGATTGTCGGAGGCGGTATCGGTGGGCTGACTACCGCATTGGCCATGACTCAGGCAGGCTTCAGGGTAACGGTGTACGAGCGTGCGGCGCAACTCACCGATCAGGGTGCAGGAATTACGCTTGCGCCGAATGCGACACGAGTGCTCTACCACCTGGGCCTCGGGCCAGACCTCGAAGCAACCGCGGTCACGCCACCGATGACTGAATATCGGCACTACCGCACCGGTCGCGTCATCTTCCGCTTGATGACCAAGGATTTTCGCGAGCTCTATGGCGCGCCCTATTTGCGTCTGCATCGCTGGGATTTGCAGCATGCCCTGATCACACGTCTGGCGCAGACGGCTCCGGACGCGCTGAAATTCGGATCGTGCGTCGAGCGAATCGAGCCGCGCAAGAGCCAAGTGGAGTTGAGGTTCGCGGACGGTCGCTCGGAGATCGCGGATGTGGTGATCGCGGCCGACGGCATTCGCTCGGCGATCCGCGAGGCCCTATTCCATCCGGCGCCCCCGGTCTTTACGGGCTTCGTCGCCTGGCGCGGATTGGTCGCTACCGCCGACCTGCCTCCACACCTGTGCGAATCGGCAGTCGCCTTTGGCCAGGGCCGCCACATCAACAGGTATCTGGTCCGGCGCGGCGAGTTGCTGAATTTCATCGCAGTTGCACACCGAAATCAGTGGGAAGAAGAGGGCTGGTTCATCCCGGCACCGCTGGACGAGTTCCTCGAGGAGTTTTCCAGCTTCGACGAAGGCACCCGAACCATAATTTCCCGACCCGTGCTCGGCAAGGTGTTCAAGTGGGGCTTGTTTGGCCGTCCGTGGCTCGACGAGTGGTCTTCCGGGCGCGTCGTGCTGCTCGGCGATGCCGCTCATCCAATGCTGCCGTTTCTGGGACAGGGCGCAGCCAATGCCATCGAAGACGCGATGATTCTTACGCGCTGCCTGAAATCCGAAGCCACACCCGAGCAGGCTTTTGCGCTTTATCAACGAACACGCGGACCTCGTGCACGCGCCGCAACCGACGAGGCTGCAAAGCGCGGCGAGCGTTACCTGGGCGAGCCCAACGCGGAGAGCCTGAAAGGCAACGAGCCTGGAGCGGAATATGCCTACGACGCAGTCTCTGGGCCGCTTGGCGGATGATTGCCGAGGGATTCCGGCCTCGCGATACTTGGCAGCACGTCACCAGCGGCTTAGTAGCGAGCGCTAAAGCAACGGGGGCGCGAAAGAACGCGTGCCCTGGATCAAGCGGTCAACTCGGCCGGGCTGCACCAGATGACCCTTGAATCCCTCGTCCTCACCGGATCGATCATGATCTTGCGTTCGGCTATTTCTCGCGCCCGAGCGCGCCGGACAAAAAATCGATCTCCAGGGCCTGCTGCCTGATCTTCGCGTGCAGTGCCTTCACGTCCGGGCCGGCTTCGCGCTTCTCGCTGGCAGTGGCGAAAACCGTCGACGCACGCTCGAGCAGCTCGGCCTTCCACTGCGTGATCTGGTTCGGATGGACATCGAATCGCTCAGCAAGCTGCGCCAGCGTCTGGTCGCCCTTCACGGCGGCCAAGGCCACTTTCGCCTTGAAGGCGGCTTAGTGGTTCCTGCGGGGTCGTTTCATCTTCTGAGCTCCTGCCTGGGCGGCTTTCGCCGCCTACTGGAGCAGAGACTTCACTTATCCGGGTGTCTGAATTTCCGGGGCCCGCTCTATTCCAGTGACCCGGCAAAGTCGATGATGGCCTTGTAGTCAGGGGGCAGCACGGTGAACTTGATGCCCTCTTCGACCAGCACACTGCGCAGGTCCTTGTCCACCTGCTGGGCCTGTGCCTCGTCCTGATAGCGACCACTGCGGATGTAGGGTTTGTCGAGATCCCGCTGAACGAGGATGTTCACGTTGTTGAACTGTTTGTACCAGGCAAGGATCTGCTGGCGGGTCTTGTCCACGTCGCACACGTTGTCAGCGTAGTGGGCATTGTAGTAGAGCAGCTGCGGCAGGGCGCCTTCGGTCACCAGAAATGCCACCTGGCCATCGAGCACTTCCAGCATGCCGTACTGGTGGAGGGCAATGCCGTACTGGTTACGAAGGGCTTCGGTATCCCGTTGCCACACCAGCATCTTGCCCACGTCGGGTACCGTTTCGACCGTTTTGTGCCTCAGGTGCAGCTTGAGCACGATGGCCGACGAGTACAGCGACTTGTCACAGCCTGGTCCACCGATGATGTTGATGACCTGCGTGGGATAACGCCGCAATTTGGGCTTCGACAAGGTGGCGGGTGCATAGCCAGCGATGGTAGTTGTCATCGGCAGAGTCTCCTTGTGCAGCAACGCAGCTGTCTTGGGCTGGCAGAAGATCACACTGCATGGCAGTCATCTGGTCCCGCAGTGCCCGGACCTGTTCCGGCCCGTAGCTGCTGGTGCCGAACCAGGGGAAGTGGATGGGAAGGTGGATCGCTCCAGTGGCGGGCCAACCACCCGCTGCAATGGATCAGGTGCAACGTCCGGAGCACCTCGAGGCGAATAGTACGTTCAAACGCCCCCCCCGAATCGCTCGTTCACCCCGGGGCCCTCGCTGCCGAGGAAAGACTTCGCAGGACAACGCCGATTCGCTATCCTGCCCATTCCATTCCCCGAGGAGACTGCCGTGCCCGAGAACGAGTTCCTGGGCGGCTGCCTGTGCGGCACCGTGCGCTATCGCATCGTTGGAGAAACGCGCCGGTTCTATCACTGCCACTGCCGCCGCTGCCGCAAGGCCACCGGCACCGGCCATGCGACCAACATGTTCCTGCAGCCAGCGCGGCTCGAATGGATGTCCGGTGAAGCCAGCGTGCGCGCCTACAAGGTGCCCGAGGCGGCGCGTTTCACCAACACGTTCTGCAGCGAGTGCGGCGGACGCCTGCCGCGCCAGAACGGTGATGCGGTCGGCGTGCCAGCGGGGTCGCTCGACACCGAGCCGTCGCTCGCGCCCCAGGCCCGCATCTGGGTGGGCTCGGCAACCCGCTGGTCGTGCCAGGGCGACGCGCTGCCGGTGTTCGAGGAACAGATGATCCAGGCAACCTGAGGCGCGAGATCGCCTGCTGTGCGGGGCTGATCAGATCGGGGATGCGCTGTTCCCGACGGCTCAACACCCGTGCTGCGGTTTGGATTGAGCGCATCTCGTCCAGATCGCCAGGCGGATGGCCGCTTTCGAGCATCTTCCGGAGGACCCGGCATGCATCGTCGCTGCTCTCGCAAGCGCGCCGGGTCCTTCTGCTTCAGGCCCTCGACCCGTTCGGCCAGCGCTGCGACCGGCCACCGGCCTGCTGCAACGCCAGCGCAGGGTGTCCTCTGGCTCTGCCCACACCCTCCAGGCAGCATCACACCGCTGACTGACCCGGCGGTGCACGAGCGCGCATGCAGCGCGCGCCATGACCTTGACCGAAGTGCACTATGATGCGAATGGGGTTCGCTGGGCGCCTAATGAAGACGCGATGGCGAGCGACAAGCTCGCCGACGGTATGCGTCTGTTTGCCGCCGACGCGGTGAAGCTCGAAGCATTGATCCAACGCCGGTCAGGCTGATCCTGAACGGCCACACTCCGGGGGACACCATGGCAGACAAGCTGGAGAAGCGGCGCGGCTACGTGCCGGACGAGGAACTCGAGGCCTATCCCAAGGGTGCATTCGGCGACCGCATCGGCCTGGGCGAGCATGTCGCGCTGCTGAACATCGACACCACGCAAATATTCGTCGATCCGCAGTACTCGATGTGCGCACGGCGCGGCCTGGCGCTGGAGGCGGAGATCAAGCGCAAGTTCGGCGGTGCGGTGAAAACGCGCGCGGTGGCTTGAGCACCGGCGGTCCCTGCAGGCGGGCAGCGATGGCACGCATCGTTTCAGCGGCGGCAGCGGCGAACAGCCGCCGTCAGCACACGCTCGATGGGGTGACCTACTGGCGCACCGACTACTTCAATACTGCGGGCGAGGCACCGCAGGCTTTCATTGTCGAGAAGTCGCCCGGTGACGTGAGCCGGCCACATTTTCATCGCGAGAACGAGTTCCAGGTCTTCGTGCGCGGAGCGGGGCTGTTCGGACGCCACGCCGTGCGCGCGTACGCCGTGCATTACTCCGGTGCCTATACCGGCTACGGCCCGATCGTTCCCGGCGAGCAGGGACTCGCCTATTTCACGCTGCGTGATCGGCATGATTCGGCCGCGTTCTACCTGCCCGAGTCGATGCCCCGGATGCGCCGTGTGCCCAAGACGTTCCGGCTGAGCGAACCCGTGCCTGTCGACCCGTCGCAGCTCGCCACGCTGGACGCGGTGCAGACTGTTCCCGTGCTCGCCCGGGAGGCCGACGGGCTCGCCAGCGTGCTGCTGCGCGTTCCGGCGCGGCAACAGGCGCTGGCGCCGGCTCCAGAGGGCAGCGGAGGGCAGTTTCTGGTGGTGGTCGGCGGGTCGCTGCAGAGCGCGGGCGAGGCACTGGGCGTGCATTCCTGCATCGCTGTTGCCGCCGATGAAGGCGCGTTTGCGCTGCATGCCGGCGATGCGGGCGCCGAGGTGCTGGTGTTGCAGTTTCCGCGGCGCGCGGCGTGGCAGGACGAGAGCGAGGACGTGCAGGCGGCTGCGCCGGGCAGCGTTCTGGCATCAAAGGCATGAGCCACGGCGGCTGGCACAGGTCGGGCGCGGTTGCGCTGCAGTTGCAGGCGATCCGCGCGCTCGCCACGCTCGCGCTGGCAGCGAACGCGAGTACCCTCGCGGCGCAGTCGATCGTGGCGTTTCCGGGCAAGCCACTGCGCATGGTGGTGCCGGCGACGCCGGGCGGTGGCACCGATATCCTCGCGCGCGCGCTGGGCGCGCGGCTGGCGCTGACGCTGGCCCAGCCGGTGACCATCGACAATCGTGGTGGCGCGGGGGGCATTGTCGGCAGCGAGATCGTCGCGCGCGCCCAGCCCGACGGGCATACGCTGCTGATGGCGTTCACGACGCACGGCACCAATCCGAGTATTTTCAGCAAGCTGCCGTACGACACGCTGAAGGACTTCGCACCGGTGTCGCTGGTGGCCACGGCGCCCAGCGTGCTGGTGGTCAACCCGTCCGTGCCGGTGCGATCGATCAAGGAACTGATCGCACTGGCGAAGGCGCGTCCCGGGCAATTGCAGTACGGCACTGCAGGCTCGGGCAGCGGCACGCATCTGGCCGCCGTGTTGTTCGCGCAGGCTTCGGACGTCGATCTCGTACATGTGCCCTACAAGGGGGGCGTCCCGGCACTGGCCGATGTCGTTGGCGGACATGTCGCGCTGATGTTCGGCAACATCGCGCCGGTGGGCCCTCTGGTGAAGGCCGGCAGGTTGCGTGCCCTGGCGGTGACCAGTGCGCAGCGCTCGCCGCTGCTGCCGCAATTGCCCACGCTCGATGAACTGGGACTGAAGGGGTTCGATGCTGTTGCATGGTTCGGTGTGCTGGTACCCGCTGGCACACCGGCGCCGGCCGTGCTGCGGCTGAACCAGGAGATCGTGCGCGCGCTGCGCGAGCCCGAACTGATCGAACGGGTGACTGCGCAGGGCGCCACACCCGCCCCGACCACGCCTGAAGCGTTCGCCGCCTTCATCCGTGCCGAGATCGCCCGCTGGGCGCCGGTGATCCGGCAGGCGGGGATCAAGCCCGAGTAGCAGGTGTTGCCAAATTCAGCGGGACGGCTTCAGGGAACTCGACGAGTTGGCCGACGTGCTCATGAGCCGGCACGAGAAGGCCTCGACCCTCATCACCTCCAATCGCGGGCTCGACGACTGGCCGAAACTCCTCGGTGACGTGGTGATCGTGGCTCCGCTCATCGACCGCCTCATGCATCACGGACACCTGCTCAAGTTCGACGGCAAGAGCTGGCGCCTGAAGGAGGCCGCCGCCCGCGTTGCAAAGGCTTCAGCCGACAACTAATGTCCACCTGTCCCGTCTCCGGGGTGGGGGAATTTGACCCGGCCACGGGTGGGGGAATTTGCGGTGGCCACCGGGCCCTCCAGGCAGCGTCACACCGCCCACTGACCCGGCGGTGCACGAGCCGCATGCAGCGCACGCTCTGGCTGCGCCCTGCCCGATGCCCGATCCCGATGCGCAAGGATGCGCGCAATCACCCCGGGGTCCTCGATGCTCGCCACGATCTTCAGCCGCGCGTCGCAACGCACGCACGCACGCACGCTTCGATCTCGATGCCGAGCAGAAACTGCTCGTCAAGCGCGGCCGGCGAGTCCGTGATCGGGACTTCACCTTCACGAAGCTTCAGTCGATTGCGCTGTCAACTGCGAAGTAAATCTGAGCCACGCCGAGCCGGTTTACGCGACCGAATTCTGAGCCACCGCCTTGCCTGGTTTTCCCAGGAATCCTGCCTTCTTCTGCTTCCTTAGCCGGTAGCTGTCGCCTTTGATCTGCACGATGTGCGCGTGATGAAGAATGCGGTCGAGCATCGCTGCGGTGAGCGTCGGGTTGTCGCCGAAGGTGTCGTCCCACTGCGCGAGCGGCAGATTGCTGGTCAGCACCATCGAGCCGCCCCGCTCGTAGCGCTTGGAGACGATGTGGAAGAAGTGGCTGGCTTGATCGCCGGTGAAGGGCAGATAGCCGATCTCGTCGATGATCAACAGCCTGGGCCCGAGCACGCGGTGACGCATGACCGAGTCTCACATGCAGAAACGAACTTCCGTTCAGTGGCACGATCTCCTTCATCTGACCCGCGGTGAGGTAGTAGCTGAGTTGCTCATCTCGTTGCCATGGCTGCTCGGTTCACTGGTACTTGCAAGTCTGCAGGCCTATGCACTT
>CAIPNM010000176.1 GCA_903866395.1 uncultured bacterium | reverse complement strand
GTCCACCCTGCCCTGGCTGTCCACCCTGCCCTGGCTGTCCACCTTGTCCTGGCTGGCCTCCGGCGCCTGCCGTCCGTTGACCACCGCCGCCGCCCTTGCCACCTCCGCCCTTGCCCGCGAACTTCGCACCACTGGGCTTACCACCCGGCCGCTTTCCAAATCCGGGCTGACGGCCCGACGGACCGCCCGACCCCGGGACCGTAAAGCCGGGCATGGCCGACGCCGCACCACGACCGCCTCGCGCGCCGCCGCGCGAGTGTCCGCCGCGTCCGGCGGTTGCTCCGCCACCCGTTGCTGCGGCCCCGCCTCCGCTATCCATCGGCCCTACGAACCCCTGCTGAGACACCATCCGCTCCCGCGCCCGACGCCCCTGCCCTGGCGGCTTGGGCGCTGAGCCACTCCGGCGAACTGATCGGGTAATGCCTTCCAGGTGCGCGTCACGAGACGAGGGCTGCCACTCATCGTCCGACAACTCTGGCGGCAATTCAGCGGGCTCTTCCTCTTCAGGCAGTGCAACATTGCCGATCGAGTCGAGCGGATCCTCGAAATCGTCGTCGACATCACTCCAGCGTTCATCGTCATCATCGTCGCGGTCCATACCTTCGCGCGCGGCAGCACGAGCGGCCTCAGTGGTGGGATCACCACCACGAAGCAGGCGCTGAAGCGACAGCACCTCGGATGGCGACAACTCGGCCCAGCGTCCCCGCGACAGCCCACGGGGCAGTGCCACCGGCCCAAAGCGCAGCCGCACCAGACGGCTGACCGTTAGCCCCACCACATCGAACATGCGCCGAACTTCGCGATTACGCCCTTCGCTAATCACCACGCGATACCAGGCATTCGCGCCGTCGCCGCCCAGATCTTCGACCACCGAAAACACAGCAGGCCCATCTTCGAGCGCCACGCCTTCGAGCAGTCGCGAGCGGATCTCGTCATCGATTCGCCCGAGAATTCGCACCGCGTATTCGCGCTCCCAGCCGTAGCGCGGATGCATCAGCTGATTGGCGATATCGCCGGAGGTGGTAAAGACCAGCAGTCCCTCGGTATTGAAGTCCAAACGCCCCACCGCAACCCAGCGAGCGCCTTTCAGGCGTGGGAGACGTTCGAAGACGGTGGACCGGCGCGACGGATCGTCGCGGGTGCAGATCTCTCCCGACGGTTTGTGATAGAGCAGCACCCGCGGCGGCAAAGCAATGGGAGGCCGGCGAATAGGCCGGCCATTGACGCGAACCTGATCATTGGGACCGATCCGCTGCCCGACATGGGCAGGCTGGCCGTTGACCGATACCCGGCCAGCGACGATCAGCTCCTCCATATCCCGGCGCGAACCAAGACCCGCGTCGGCGAGAAGCTTGTGCAGTTTGGGCAGGTCTTCCTCGGGAAGCTCGTTGCGCGACTTCCGCTTGGCAGGATCGGCAGCGTCCAGCCCGATTGCGGGCCGACTTGAATAAACGGGCGGCTCGCTCGCTTCACCCGGTTCGCGATCCGGTTCGACCGGCGCGCCGTCGGCGTGATCAGCGCCGCTCTGCGTCGAGGCTTCGGGTCGATCCCTTGCCTCGCGATTCGGATGACGCCCGCGCCTGCGTCGCAATGCGTTTCGGGGCGGTCGCCCGCCTTCGCTTGCCTCCCCGCTCTGGGCCGGCGCCCCTGGGCCAGCGTTGGCAGGCGGCGAAGGTTCGACAGCAGGCGGTTGATCGGGCGACGGCCCGGCAGCAGGGCGGTTTTCGTCGTTCACGGTAACTCCCGTGGTTCGGGTGAGACAGCAGCAGGATCCCGGAGGTCTGAGACCGCCTGAGGGGGTTCGCCAGGAGGATTGGACGAATCGGTTTCGGGATTGCACGAAGCGTCGGCCTCGGGGAGCGGCACTTCTTCGCTCACGACCGGCTCGCTTGCAACGAAGCCCGGTGCATCGGGCGCTGAGGCATCGGCAGACAACGCGGCAACCTCTGGCTCGGCGGCCTCCGCTTCACGAGCGGCCGCTGCTTCAGCCGGTGGCTCAAATTCTATTGCCTGCTGCAGAGGCAACTCGGTTGGCGAGCCTGCCCCCTCCAAGGGAGGCAGCTGTGACAGCGCCCCCAGCCCCATGTCGTCGAGAAAACGGCGTGTGGTACCAAATAGGGAGGGACGCCCGGCCGAATCTTTGTGACCGATCACCTCGATCCATCCCCGCTCTTCAAGCGTACGGATAATTTGAGGCGACACCATCACACCGCGGATCTCCTCAATGTCGCCCCGCGTGACGGGCTGCCGGTACGCAATGATGGCGAGCGTCTCCATGACGGCACGCGAGTATTTGGGAGGCTTTTCGCCGGTGAGCCGGTCAAGAAAGCGTGCAAATTCGGGCGCAGTCTGAAACCGCCACCCCGAAGCCAGCTCAACAAGCCTAAGGCTGCGCGTCTGCCAGACAAAACCGATATCGTTGACCAGTGCCCGAATGGCGTCGGGTGCGAGAGAGTCGTCGAACAATCGGCGCAGGTCGTTGATGCTCAGTGGCTGAGGGGCGCTCAGTAGCGCCGCTTCGATCACGGCTTTCGCTTCGTCGGTATTCATCCGATCCGCTTGGAGGAAAACTGTCGGCGCTTAAACCGCAACGCGGCGCTGCCCGACTGTCATCCGGCTCTTTAAGGCGTTCGTGGACGCCCCGCGACACTCGGAGCGCCCCGCCGGAAAGTAGAGCCGGAGAAAAAACCCGACCGACATTAACGCTGCGGATCGGGCCGGCAAAGCATCCGAACGGATGCCTGTGAAACTGGTTGCGGGGGCAGGATTTGAACCTGCGACCTTCGGGTTATGAGCCCGACGAGCTGCCAGACTGCTCCACCCCGCGTCGGAGAAGAAAGAGGATAACAGTAAGCCTCTTCGAGAGCAAACCGACACCCGATCACCGGTCACTCGTGCCCCCAACATTTTTCCGAGCCGTGCAGAGCTTCGGTACACTTCGATCAACTTCATGAACGGAGCGGCAGTGAAACACTGTTCGGCGTGCGGCAGCCTCGTCACCCAGGAAATTCCGCCGGGCGACAATCGCCACCGCTACTGCTGCGGGCAGTGCGGGGCCATCCACTACCAGAACCCCAAACTCGTACTCGGCACGGTGCCGGTCTGGGGGGAGCAGGTGCTTCTTTGCCGGCGGGCAATCGAGCCACGCTATGGGCTCTGGACACTGCCTGCGGGCTTTATGGAAAACGGCGAAACCACCGAGGAAGGCGCCGCGCGCGAAACCGCGGAAGAGGCCGGCGCGCGCATTGAACTGGGCCCGCTTTACTCCGTGCTGGACATCCCGCACGTCGATCAGGTCCATATGTTCTTTCACGCACGCCTTCTCGATACCCAGTTCGATCCGGGTCCCGAGAGCCTGGAGGCGCGCCTGTTTTCCGAAGCCGACATTCCCTGGGAGTTGCTCGCATTTCGCACCGTCGAACAGACGCTGCGCTGGTTTTTCGAAGATCGGCGAACGGGCCTCTTCGGGTTACGGACCCAGGCCATCCGCTATCAGCCGCGCCCGCGCTAAGACCGCACAACCGTTTCACCCACGTCATCCGTCTCATGACCCGACCCCTGCTCCGCTGGGTCGATCCCGACGATCCCCTGCCGCCCGCACAACTCGCGCTACGCGAACCGAACGGACTGCTGGCCGCCGGACGCGATCTGTCTGCCGAGCGACTTCTCGAGGCTTACCGGAACGGGATTTTCCCCTGGTACAGCGCCGGCCAACCGGTGCTGTGGTGGTCACCCGATCCTCGCATGGTGCTCGACCTGTCCCAGTTCAAGGTCTCGCGATCTCTGGAGAAAACGGTGCGCAGAGTGCGCCGCGAGGCGCGATGGCGCATTTTTCTCGACCGCAATTTCGAGGCCGTGATGGACGCCTGCGCAGCCCCGCGTGAACGCCTGGGCGACGGCACCTGGATCACGCCTCAGATCAAGGCC
>CAIPNM010000175.1 GCA_903866395.1 uncultured bacterium | reverse complement strand
TCGCTCGGGGGGCTCGTCGCGCGCAATGATCTGCGTAGCGCCGTCAACACCCTGGTTGACCAGGCCAATCTTGAGATCGACGGCGATGTGTCGATCACGGGTGACGGCTCAGCCACGCTTACGGCCCTGATCACTGATCAGCCGCTCGAGGAGCAGGAAGAGGAAGAGGCCGAAGCGGAAGAAGGCGATGCCGCCGATGAGGAAGCGGCCGGCGAGGGCGGGGAAGAGGCTGGCGACGAAGGTGCGGTGGAGGATGAGGCGCCCGCGGGCGGCGGCACCACCGGCGTTGAGGAAAAGGAAGACGCGAGCTTTGCCTTCAACGGCATCATCGCCACCAACCTGGTCCTCGCCGAGGTCAACACCTCCATTCTGAACTCCACCATCACCGCAGCAGGTGATCTCGAGGTGGCCGGCACCAACGCATCATCAATCGAGGCTGAAAACGCGGCCGCCGCGGAAGCCGGCGGCACAGCGATTGGCGTGACACTCGCCTTCAACACCATCGGTTGGGAAGCGCAGAACGTTTTGTTTGCCACCGTCGATGCCCTGCTCGGCACCGACATTGGCGATGAGCAGCCGGCCGGGGTCGTCACCACCATTCGCAGCGCCGACCTGTCGGCCGAAGGCGTAATCAGCATTTCAGCCGAGACCGAGGAAAGCGTCGCGGCCAACATCGAACGCACCACCGCTTCGAGCGGCGCGAGCACCGCCGCCGGTTTCGTGCTGGCGAGCAACATGATTGCCTCGCGCGCGGCCACGCGGATCAGCCCCGAGACCGCAGCATCACCGCGCGTGCAACTGGTGGCGGGCGAAGGCATTTCGGTCAATGCGGCTGACACCGCGTCGATCCAGGCGCAGGTCTGCATGGTCACCGAAAGCGGTGGCGCGGTGGCGGTAGGCGGCCTGGTCGCGCGAAACGATCTGCGAAGCAGCGCCGACGCCGAGCTTGATCGGGTCGACGCCTTCTCGGGCGGCGAGCTCACGGTGATGGCGCTTGAAGGCGCATCAATCGAAGCCTGCCTGAGCGGCGAAACCCATAGCGCTGCCGCAGAGGAAGAGGCACCCGCCGAGGAGGCCACCGAGCCCGAGGAAGTCCCCGCAGAAGGTGATGCTGGCGCAGCGACCGATGCCGGTACTGATGCCACCCCTGCCGCTTCGGCGGATGGCGCCACGGCCAATGCAGGCAGTGGCGATGCAACCGCTGACACGGGCACCGATGCTGGCGCCGACACCACCGCAGGTGGCGACAGTCTCACTGATGTAGCACCCGAGCCGCCCGCGCCGCCTAGCCTCGCGGTAAACGCGCTGATCTCCACCAACATGGTGTTGAGTCGCGCGAATGCGGTCATCTCCAATAGCGACCTGCTGGTTGAGGGCGACCTCACCGTCGGTGCTGACAATGTCTCCACCATCGAGGCGAACAACCTCGCGGTGATGAGCTCCGATGGCACTGCGGTCGGCGTCACGCTCGCTTTCAACACCATCGGCTGGGAAGCACAGAATGTGCTCTTCAACAGCCTCGATGCATTGCTCGGCACCAGCATTGGCGATGAGCAGCCGGCGCTCATCAGCGCCCGTGTCGTCAACACCGGTTTCGAAGTTGCAGGCGATGTGAAGGTTCAGGCGGGCGCGCTCGACGAAGAGCCTGGCGCAGATCAGGGCGCGCACATCACGGCCACCATCAGTAACGAGGCCGCGGCCAACGCCGACGGGGCAGCGGCGAGCTTCGTACTCGCGAGCAACAAGATCAGCACCCGCACGCTTGCCTGGGTGAGCCCAATTCTCACCGGCCCGAGCGAGGCCGACAGCAGCGCCCGCGCAATCTCAGATCGAGTGAGTGCGCTGATTGGCGGCTCGATCGAGGTTGCGGCCAACGATTCAGCGGTAATCGACGCCGACGTGAGCCTCGAGGCCACCAGTGGCGGGGGTGCTGCGCTTGGCGGTGTCGCCGCACGAAACGATGTGCGCGGCGATGTCGATGCGGGTATTGACCGCATGAATATCGATGCGGGCGGTGATGTATCGGTGTTTGCGCTCGAGCTCGCGCAGATCAACTCGGCCCTGTCCGGCACCTGCGAGACGCTCTCCGAGGAAGAGGCGGAGGAGGCCGAGGATCCGGTGGCAGAGGAAGCCGGAGCGGGTGAAGACACCGCGGCGGGCGGGGGCGCGGGCGAGGATACGGCGAGCGGCGGGACGACGGGCGGCAGTGCCTCGGGAACAGGCGCGGGCAGCGCCGCGAGCGGGTCAGGCACTAGCGGCGGCGCGACCGACTCAGCCGTCGCGGATACCACCGCGACCGGCGATGCCGGCACCGGCGTCACCGATACCGGCGGGCCGGCTGCAACCATTCCGATTGCGGTCAACGGCGCGATTGCCACCAATCTGGTGCTGAGCAGTGCGCGCGCCACCATCACGCGCAGTGAAGTGATTGCGGGCGGCGACCTCACGGTCGAGGCTGAGAACGAGTCCGGCATTTCCGCCGAAAACGAGGCGAGCATCACCTCGGGCGG
>CAIPNM010000174.1 GCA_903866395.1 uncultured bacterium | reverse complement strand
GGGATACCCCTCGATCGCCTCTCCCACTCCTACTTGCACAGTCAATCCCGGAGGAGCCGGTTTACGGCAGCCAGATGATGACCGACCAGGAGCGAAACGAGCATCGAGCGCAGCTTCGAGCCGCAAAAAGCGAAGAGGAGCGCGATCAGATCCGTCGGGCGCACCATGACCACATGCGGCAGCGGGCACAGGAGCGAGGCGTGACGCTCCCCGAGGAGCCCGCAGCGCGCGGCGGCGGTACGGGCCTCGGACCGGGTCCTGGCGCTGGCCCCGGAGGGGGGGCGGGCATCGGGCGTGGCCGCTAGACATGCCGGTGTTTTGACAACGGAAGCAACCGGCAGATAGAATTTCGGGTTCGGCGCATTAGCTCAGTTGGTTAGAGCGACGGAATCATAATCCGCAGGTCCGGGGTTCGAGTCCCTGATGCGCCACCAAATCTGAAGCCCGCAGCGACCCCGGTCCTGCGGGCTTTTTCGTTTTCGCCTGCGTCCCGGCAATTGCCTCGCGACCCCGCCATGCACCACTCCATGCCCCACTTCGGCGCCACGCAGTCGCGCCTGCTCTACAACGGTTCCATCATCACGTGCGACGATCAGTCATCGATTGCCTCCGCAGTGTGGATCGAGGGCGAGCGGATCCGCGCAGTGGGCGCACCACACACCTGGCCAGAGCAACCGGGCCCGGATATTCCAAGGCTTGATTTGCGCGGCCATGCGGTCGTGCCTGGCCTGACGGATGGCCACGCACACATCGACCGCGAGGGACTGCTTGCGCAATTACCGTCGCTTTCGGGGGCGGCTTGCGTCGCCGACATCGTAGACCGCTTGCGCGAGGTGGCCCGGCACACCCCTCCGGGACACTGGATCGTGACCGGACCGCCTGGTATAGGCCCCGAGTACATGCCTGGCCCCAGTGGCCTGGCGGGCGGGCAGATGCCCGACCGCCACGATCTCGACCGCGCCTGCCCGGATCATCCGGTGTACATCCGACCCATCTGGGGTTACTGGCGCAATCAGATTCCGCTCGTTTCCTGCGCCAACACCCAGGCGTTGCGGCGCGCCGGAATTACCGCACACACGCCCGACCCCTCTCCCGAGGCGCGGATCCTGCGCGACGCGGCCGGTGAGCCAACCGGCGTATTCGAGGAGCACACGCTGGTTCCGGTCATCGAACACACGCTCATGCGCTGTGCGCCAGGCTTTACCGCTCACCAGCGAACGGCGGCACTGCGTATCGGCATGGAGACCTACAACCGCTACGGCACCACCGCAGTATTCGAAGGCCATGGTGTTGCAACCGAAGTGATCAACGCCTGGCAAACGCTTCATGAGCAACAGGCGCTCAGCGTGCGCGCGACGCTCGCGTTCAGCCCCAACTGGGGTCTTCAGGTAAGCGGCGATGCCCGTCAGTTGCTATCTGAATGGGGGCGTTGGCTCGCGCGTCGCGGCTGGGGCGACCACTGGCTACGGGTTCAGGGGCTCTATGCTGAGATCGACACCGATCCGCTCAACAACCAACTGAGGGCGGGCAATCATCCGTGCACCGGATGGGCGGGATTTCAAGCCGGTGCGGCGCTACCACGTGAGGCGCTCGCCGCACTCCTGATCGAGGCGGCGGCGAGCGGGGTTCGGATCGCGGGCATCTGGCCCACCCTGTTGCCGCTCTTTGAGGAAGCCAATCGCCATCACCCAATCCATGATCTGCGATGGACGCTTGGACACCAGCCCGCGCTCGATCGCAATCAGATCGCACAGATCTGCGATCTGGGTCTGGCACTCACCACGCACACCAACCGCCACATCTACAAGGATGGCGACCGGCTTGCTGCCAAATACCCTGAAGACGACGTTGTGCCGATGCGCACGCTGATCGATCGCGGCGTCCGGGTTGTACCCGGAAGCGACAATCTGCCGCCATCGTTATTCGGGCCGATCTGGCACGTCTGCGCCCGTCAGTCGCGAAGCGGCCGTATCATCGGGCCTGATCAACGAATCAGCCGTATGGAAGCACTCAGGCTCAATACCCGAAACGGCGCATGGCTCACAGGCGATGAGTCCGTGCGCGGACACATCGCGCCCGGGATGCTCGCCGATCTGGTCGTATTGGACGCGAACCCGCTTGAATGCCCTCTTGAACGACTGCCTGGGATCCGCGCACGCTGCGTGATCGTTGGCGGTCGGTTGATTCACTCCGATCTTTGATGCCCACGGAGCCCCTGATGTACCCGATGCACCTGAACCGGATTCATGTCGCCGCACTCACTATCGCCGCAGCCTTGCTGCCCGCCGCAAGTCACGCACAGGACACCAACGCCTGGCCGAATCGTGCCGTCCGCGTGGTGGTCCCCTATGCGCCGGGCAACACCGGCGACATCACATTTCGCCAGATACAACCGTTGCTCGAGTCGCGCCTGGGCGCACGCTTCCTGATCGACAACAAGAGCGGCGCGTCAGGCAATATCGGCGCAGAAGAAGTGGTGAGGGCGCGAGCCGACGGGCACACACTTCTGCTCGGTGCCACCAACAACTACGTGACCAACCAGCACCTGATCCGCGGCATGCGCTTCGATCCGCTAAGCGACCTGATGCCGATCACCATGGTCACCAACGCACCCTCGGTGGTGGTGGTTGCCGAGTCGCTCGCCGCGAACGATCTGCGCGGCCTTACCGCCTTGGCCGCCAAAGCCGCGCCGCCGCTCGCGTTCGGATCGCCTGGAATCGGCACGCCACCGCATCTGGCGGCCGAGCTATTGCGCCAGCTGGCTGGCGTCGAGATGGTTCACGTGCCCTATAAGGGCAGCCCACCTGCGGTTCAGGGCCTGGTCAACGGCGAGACCCAGCTCTACGTCACCGCTTTCAGTTCAGTCGCTGCGATGGTGAAGGCCGGTCGATTGAAAGCACTTGCGGTCGCAGGCGAAAGCCGCCTTGCAGCACTGCCCGATGTTGCGACCAGCGCCGAGCAGGGGATGCCGGCGCTTCGCACTGGCAACTGGTGGGGATTGTCCGCACCGCAGGGTACCGATGCCGGGCTGATCCGCAGAATCGCCGACGCGGTGAAGGAAGCGCTTGCCGATTCCACGGTTCGCACCCGCTATCAGGAATTGGGCCTTACCGCGATTGGCAATACACCGGCCGAGTTCGCCGAGCAGATGCAGCGCGAGGCAGCGTCGTGGAAGCAGGTGATCGAGCGCGCAGGGCTTCAGCCCAACTGAGCGATCGTATTCCGCCACCCATACGTCTGCGCGTCGACTGATCCGCTCGCGTGATCCAATCGCCCGATCAACAGATGGAGGAACCTTGATGAACCGTCGCGAGCTGTCACTTTCGCTTGGTCTAATGGCGCTTTCTCCCTGGGCAGTTCGGGCCCAGCCGTCTGCCTACCTATCGCGCCCTGAAAACCACTGATGAAGCACCCCCGCATCATTCTCGACCTGATCCTCGTGCTCGCAGCACTCGTCGCGCTGCTGATCCCATTGATGCAGATCGCGGCAGAGGCTCATGTCGGACAGACCGAACGGCAGTTCGCGCGCCGCTATGCCGAGGTCTGCAACGTCGAGGGCAACCTGTGCGTCATTGCCTCGGACACTAGCCGCGGGCAGCCCTTCGGGCGCCTGCTCCCCGGGCAGTAGGCACGTACCCGCGCCCGGGCGTCCGGGCAGCTTCCCGCTCCCCCCATCCCTTCGCCCCCCACGTGCTCGCGCCAGCGTGCACCGGTCTTCGCTTGCCACCGGTCAATCGGGCCGCTCAGCAAGATCAATCCATTTGCCGTTGGCCTCGTCGGTATTGCCGCCTGTCAACGAGGACACGACACCCCCCTGAAACACTCGCGGGCCGAGGCTCATCACGCCTCTTTACCCAGGAGATTCAGGACCATGCTGCATCCCACATCAAGCGCGCTCGATGGCTCACGCCCGAGGCGCGTACCGCCCGCCGCTTCCCCCTCGCGCGCTCCTTGGCGCACCGCTCTCGCGATGCTCGCGCTGGGCACGCTCGCAGGCTGCGGGTCGAGCGGCGGGGGAGGCACAGGCACCGAACCCGATAACGCCGCCCTTGCAACGCCCCCTGCCGCGGTCAGCGGGTTAGTTGCCACCGTTGGCAACAGCCCGTCGATCACCCTCACCTGGACCCCGTCGGCGGGTGCAGACGGCTATATCGTTTACTGGTCGGAGTCACGCGGTGTAACGCCATCCACGGCCAAGGTGATCCGGGAAGCTTCGTCACCATTTCTTCACGACGGGCTCCCTGCGGGCAAGCCCTATCACTACATCGTGACCGCAGTGAATGCGGCAGGCGAAAGCGCGCCATCGGCCGAAGTGTCGGCGCTGCTGCCGCCGGGAGCGCCCACGAGCGTGACCGCGCTACCCGGGGACTCAATCAACACGGTGTCCTGGCAGGCCGTACCGCAAGCCGAGCAATATCGCATCTACTGGTCAACCCAACCCAACGTCAACAAGTCGAACGGGTCACGGGTAGATGCACCCACCAACCCGCTCGTCCACACGGGCCTTCAGAATGGATCGACCTATTACTACGTGGTGACAGCCGTGGGCGCGGGCGGTGAAGGTCCAGTGTCACAGCAAGTCTCAGCGAGCCCGCGTGTGCCCGTCCCTGGGGCTCCGCGCGATCTGACCGCTCAGGCCAGTTCGGATACCGAACGTTCCATCGCGCTCTCCTGGCAGGCACCCACCATACCGGCAAATAGTGCCGATATCATGGGCTACCGCGTTTATCGGTCCGTGCAACCCGACATCGCGGCCAATCTGAGCGCCGCCACTCGCATCGACGGCTCCACGCAAACCACGCTCGCCGATTCTGTGCCGATTGGCGGCATCACCTACTACTACATCGTGACGGCACTCACCGCGGCGGGCGAAAGCGCTCCATCGGCCGAGGTCTCCACCACGTCCACCAGTGGCAGCGGCGACAGCGACGGCTCGGGCGGCGGATCGGGAGGCGGTGGGTCGTTTGATTGCGGCGAGCCAGTGGCCTGCTGGCAGGACAGCACGCCTCTCTGATGACAGTGGCTGGCCAGGCCATCAAGCGCCCGGCCAGCCACGATGATTTGCGCAGTTAGCGCTCGATCATCGCGCGCCGGAACTGCTCACGCAGCGGCTTGAGAAGATAGTCAAGCGGCGTCCGCTCACCCTCGACAAAATAGACCTCGGCCGGCATGCCAGGCTGTAACTCAATCGTACCGGCGAGATGGCGATCAATTTCCACCTGGGCCACGAAATACGCGCGCTGCCGGGCGGCGTCTACGAAACGATCGGGCGACACCCGGCTGACGCGTGCCGTGAAAACCGGGGTTGCACGACTGTTGAACGCCGAAAAGCGAACTTCGGCAGGCATGCCGGGCCAGATCCGGTTGATGTCCTGCAATTGAACCTGCGCCTCGACGACGAGCCGGTCACCAGTCGGAACAATCTGCATGATCGGCTCGCCCGCCGCCACCACGCCGCCTGCGGTATGAACCTGAAGGCCGATCACGGTGCCTGCGTCTGGGGCAACAACCTCAGTTCGCGAAAGCACCTCGGCCGACGCATCGATCCGCTCGGCAAGATCGCGGAGCTTGGCGCGAATGTCCTGCAGCCGATCATTCACCTCGCGCCCGAGCTGGTTACGCAAATCGATGATGCGAAGTTCAGTCTCGCCGATCTGCGCCTGCGCCTCCGCCACATCGGCAGACAACCTCGCAATCGTGCCCTCCAGATTTGCCTCGGTACGCTTGAGCGCGTAGTAACGTGTTCGCAGATACATGCCCTGCTCGAGGAGCGACTCCGCCCCGCGCAGCTCCTCCAGAATGAAATCGAGTTGGGTACGCGTCGAGGCAATCTCAGATAGCCGACCTTCAATTTTTTCGCGCGCCTGACGCTTGCGCTGCTCAAGCACATCGACCTGACCAACAAATGAGGCTCGGCGACTGTTGAAGAGATTCAGTTCGCCGGCAATGAGGCGCGACACCGCATCATTGTGCCGCCGCGCCAGGAGCGCCTCTGAAAAGACCGGGCTCGGTCGGTTATCACGCTCGGCCTCGAGTCGCGCGAACTCGGCAAGCAGCGCATCATGCTCCACCATCAGGAGCGCCTGCCGGGCGCGAGCGGTGACATCCACCAGCCTGAGGAGTACCTGCCCTTTGCTGACCGTCTGCCCCTCTCTCACCAGAATTTCGCGCACGATCCCACCCTCAAGATGCTGAATCGTCTTCCGTTCTCCGGCGACCTTGACATACCCGTTCGCAAGCGCTGCGGTCGTGAGGGGCGCCAATGCAGCCCATGACCCCAGCGCGCCGGCGCCAAACAGGAGCGACAGTGAACCGGTCAACATCAGACGCCGACTGCTTCGAGCCAGATCGCGGTCCAGATGCGCCGCTGCTGTCGCATCGGTACTGGGTTTGCCCCGTGCCTGCGTAGCCACGTTCACGTCGTTGCTGCGGGTCATGACAGTGCTCCGACTGCAGCCGGTGCAGCCGGCACCGTCGAACCAGACAACCCGCGCATTGCCGGCGCCGCGCCCTGGGAGGGCACCTCGGGCGGTACCAGCCGCTTCCCTGCCAGATGCGCCATCACCTTGTCAGCGGGTCCGACCATCTCGATGGCTCCACCATTCATCACAGCGATGCGGCTGGCGTTTTTGAGCAGGGCAGGCTGATGCGTGATCATCACGACCGCCGCGCCCCGCGCCCGTGCCTGGTCGATTGAACTGAGCAAGGCTTGCTGGCCAGCATGATCGAGCCAGGCGGCGGGTTCATCGAGGACCAGCAACCCCGGGTCACCGTAGAACGCGCGCGCAAGCGCCACCTGCTGACGCATCCCCGCAGGTAAAACCATCCCTCCGCTTCCGATCGAAGACGTATACGAATCAGGCAGGGCCGATACCGACGTATCGAGCCCCACGCTTCGAGCCACGCGACGCACCGGCTCACGCCCACTGTCAGCGCTATCAAAGCGGTTGATGTTTTCTTCGATCGTTCCAGCCAGCAGTTGCGGCTCCTGCGGGCAATAGCCCACCATCGATGCGCGTTGATGGGCGGGCCATTCTGCAGCGCCTCGACCCTCAAGGCTCAGCGATCCGGTCGCGGGCGGCCATGCGCCGGCGATCAGCCGCCCAAGCGTGGATTTGCCCGAGCCACTCGCGCCGACAATCCCAAGCAGTTCACCGGGCCGTGCAGCGAGCGTGATCCGATTAAGTAATACCGCGCCAGTGCCAGGTGCGCGCACCGAGGCGCGACGCAGTTCGAAGCGTGACGGGTCAGGTGACTCGGCAGCGCGCTCGAAGGCCGGCTCGACAGCGGGATCCTGAAGCAGCGCGTCGAGTCTTCGGACGGCTTCGCGCGCCTTAACGGCAGCGCGCCACGCTGGAATCGCAGAATCGATCGGCGTCATCACTCGCCCGAGCATCACCGAAGCGGCAACCATGGCACCCACCATCACCTGATCACTCAGGAATAGCCAGGCACCTACGCAGTAGAGCGCGATCTGTAACCCTATACGCAGCGCGCGCACCACTGACCTGAGCCCTGACCCGCGATCGGCGCTTCGTTGAAACCAGAGCAAGGACTCATTCCCAGCCCGCCGCAGACGCGTTGCAAGCGCTGACACCATCCCCATCGAACGGATCAGATCACCGTGACGCATCACGTCCTCGGTCAATACCCGGCTGCGCTCACGCGCCTCCGAGGCCTCGCGCATTGGTCGTCTGAGCAGCACATCCCCCGCGGCAGCAATCAGCAGATGCAGCACGACCCCGGTAACAGCCAGCGCGCCCAGCATCGGATGCAGCCACGTGATGACCATCAGATAGAGCGGCACGAACGGCAGATCGATCAGCGCCATGAGATGGGTGTCAGCTACAAACCGCCGAAGCTCACCGGCATCGCCGAGCGCGCGAGCCTCCGATGACGAGGGGTCGCGATGACGCTCAACCAACGACTCCACCACCCTGGGCCCGATCGCCGCTTCGACCGACAACCCAACCCGAACCAGTAGTCGCGAGCGCACCGCGTCAACCACCGCTTGCAAAAGAAGGGCGAACAGCGCAACCAGCGTGAGCAGCCACAGCGTGTCCGCGTTCTTGCTGGTGAGCACATGCGAAAAGATAGACAGCATGTAGATCGGCAGGGTGAGCATCAGCGCGTTAAAGAACAGGCTGAAGACCCCTACCGAGACGAGCGCCGGCCAGTGGCGCGACAGTAAGGTTTCAAGCGGTCTGGAAGGCATGGTTCGGCGACCCCCTAGGAAGTGGACGCCGAACCTGGGGCCGGCTACCCCGACGATCGGTCGACCCACACCGCTACGGACGTTGCGGTGCGGGCCGACCAAACCGCCGGATCGCTAGCGTAGAGACTCAGACAACTTCGATATTGATGGAACTCAGAAGCTCGGTGAGCGACGAGATGCCTTCTGAACCTGGGGCAATTCCAGTGCCTCGCAGGATGATGGCGTCCTCGGCGTCACCGGTCCAGCTGTCGTCACCATCCCGGTTGAAAAAGATCGTGACGTCAGTGCCATCGTCAATCACAAAGACGTAGGCCTCCAACTCGTCAACGGTATCGATTTCGGGATCCTCGACCTCGAAGCGCAGTGTGTCGATCGACTCCGGATCCAGGATCTCGTCGGTGCTCGAGAGCTCCAGCGAGTCGAGCCAGCTGGTCATTCCGTCGCCCTGCCCGGTGCTCACGGTGAAGACGAACTTGTCTGAGCCGAGCCCGCCGGTCATCGTGTCGTCCTGGTCGCCACCAGTCAGCGTGTCGTTGTCGGTGCCGCCATCGAGCATGTCATTGCCAAGTCCGCCGCAGAGGGTGTCCTTGCCTGACTCGCCGTAGAGCTCATCCTGCTGATCTCCACCGGACAGCATGTCGTCCTGCGCACCGCCGTACAGGGTGTCGTCCTCGGTTCCGCCATAGAGCCTGTCTCGTCCCAAACCGCCCATCAGCATGTCGTTGCCTTCCCCGCCGGCAACCGAATCATTACCCGAGCCACCATCGGCGGTATCGTCACCGAGCCCCCCCATGAGCGAGTCGTTGCCGCCATCGCCACGCAGTGAATCATCGTTGTCGCCACCGTCGAGGTCATCGGCACCTTCGCCACCAACCAGCGTGTCATCACCATCGGCGCCCATCAGCATGTCGTTGCCGGCCCCACCCTGCAGCACATCGTTACCCGTGCCGCCATCCGCGGTGTCGTTGCCGTTTTCGCCCCACAGCCGATCATTGCCATCGTCACCATAGAGCATGTCGTCATCGTCACCGCCACGCACCGTGTCGTTGCCGGAGCCACCAGACAGCGTGTCGTAGCCACCGTTGTCGATCACCAGGTCATTGCCTTTGCCTCCATCCTGGAGATCGTCACCCGCACCGCCATACATGACGTCATTGTCATTGCCGCCCATCAGGGTGTCGTTTCCGTCACCACCATCCAGGCTGTCACCCCCATCTCCACCCTCGAGCTCGTCGTCACCGGTTGAGCCGAGCAGCGTGTCGTTGCCGGTACCGCCAGCCAGCATGTCCGCGCCGTCACCGCC
>CAIPNM010000173.1 GCA_903866395.1 uncultured bacterium | reverse complement strand
CTGCGCGCAAGGCCGTCGCGCGCAGCCGAGGTGAGACGGGACTCAAGAAGCGCCAGCCTGTGCGCCCGCTCACGCCACTGCACCGAAGGCGGCCGAAGCCGCGCCATCGCGAGATCGAGACGCTGCGAAGCACGTCCGAGCTCGCGATCAGTGAGCCGGCCGGCGCGATCCAGCCAACCGGCCACCTCAGCAAGCAGCTCCGCCCGCTCCACCGCTGCGAATTCAGCCGCCGCGGTGGGCGTGGGCGCACGCAGGTCGGCCACGAAATCGGCGATCGTGAAGTCGGTTTCATGGCCGACACCGCAAACCACCGGTATCGGCGAGGCAGCGATGGCCCGCGCGAGCGCCTCATCGTTGAACGCCCACAGGTCTTCGATCGATCCGCCACCACGCACCAGCAGCAGCACATCGCACTCGCGCCGCGCAACCGCCTGCGCGAGCGCGCGACGAAGCTGCTCAGGCGCATCGGCCCCCTGGACAGGAGCGGGATAGAGCACCACGCGCACATGCGGCGCGCGCCGCGCGAGCGCGGTCAGCACATCGCGTAGCGCTGCCGCCTGCGGCGAGGTCACGATGCCGATACAGTCGGGACGCCGGGGCAGCGCCCGCTTCCGTTCAGGATCAAAAAGCCCCTCGGCGCCCAACCGCGCCTTCAGTTCGAGGAACTGGCGATGCAGATCGCCGCTACCAGCGCGTCGCATGGCCTCGACATTGAGCTGAAAGTCGCCGCGCGCCTCGTAGAGCGTGACCAGTGCCCGGACCTCGACCCGGTCGCCCTCGCGCGGCGCGAACCCCACCGCCTGGGCGCGGCCTCGGAACATCACGGCCCGAACCTGCGCCCCCGCGTCTTTGAGGGTGAAATACCAGTGGCCGCTCGCAGCGCGGGTCAGATTGGAAATTTCGCCGCCAACCCAGACCAGCGGGAGACTGCGTTCGAGCAAGCCGCTCACTGTGCGGTTCAGCTGGGAAACTGTGAGGATTTCCCGCAGGAATCCTGGCTCGGACGGCGCAGATCGAGGCGCGACGGGGCCTGCGGAGGCAAACCTATCCACAAACCCTCGCCAGTACTGGATGTTGACCGTAACGCACGCCCGCCCTCAGAAGAGATTTTTAACTTATTGATTTAGAATGATTTAATGGCTTCGCCCCCAGGGGAAATGGGTCAGCAACCGAATATCAGCCACGAAGTCATCGTTTGCCATCAACGTTATCCACATAGTTTTCCACACACGCCCGGCCGCCGCCTAATGTCCCCCCCGCCCGCCCCGCCAGCCCCGCCCCGACGCCTCGTGGAGCGGCTGCTTCACGAGGTCTGGTTCGGCACCAGCCGCGCGGCTCGGATGGGGGCTGCCGCGCTCGCGCCGCTCAGCCTGCTCACCGCCCGTGAAAGCGCCAGGCGCCGCGCCCAGATCCGGTCGCTTCCTCCGCCCAGCACGCCGGTCGTTGTGGTGGGCAATCTGGTGGTGGGCGGAGCCGGCAAAACCCCGCTTACCATCGCCATTTCCCGCGGGCTTCGGGCGCACGGCCACCAGGTAGGACTGCTCTGTAGCGGCTATCGAGGCGCGCGCACGGAAGCGCGCCTGGTTTCGCCCTCGGACGAAGCCCTCGAGCATGGCGATGAAGCGGTGCTGCTCGCGCGGGCGGGTTGCGGCCCCGTCGCCGCGGGGCGGCACCGGGGCGAGGCGTTCGCCCTGCTGTTACGCGAACACCCCGAGCTCACGGTCGTGGTGTCGGATGACGGCCTCCAGCATGTTCATCTGCCCAGAACCGTCGAGCTGGCAGTGTTCGACCGGCGCGGGGCTGGCAATGGCCGACTCCTCCCCGCCGGTCCGCTTCGCGAGTCGCTCTTGGCATTGGCAGGGATGGATGCGATCGTCTTGAACGGGCAAGCAGTGTGTCCTGTCCCTCACCCCAGGGTCTTTGGCTTTCGAATGGTTGCCGAGCGCTTCGTTCCGCTGACCGCCCATCACGAGCCGATAGCGGCTACCGACTTTGCCCGCTTCGCGGCGCAGGCTCCGGTCGCCGCCCTGGCGGGCATTGGTGAACCCGAGCGCTTCTTCGACATGCTTCGAGGCTTGGGCATCAGAGCGCAGACGCTGCCGTTGCCCGACCACGCGCCGCTCGAGCGAACGCTGATTGCGAGCCTGCGAGCCGACCTTGTGCTGATGACCGCCAAGGACGCCGTAAAATGCGTGGGCTTCGCAGACCCGCGATGCTGGGCGCTCGAGGTGAGCGCCGAACCTGATCCCCAACTGATTTCCTGGCTGGCCGAGGTGCTCGTTGGACACACGTCTGCTTGAAATTCTGGTCTGCCCCATCTGCAAGGGTCCGCTTCGGCACCGCCGGGGCGGCACGGCAGCCGATGGTGCCAGTCTCGATGCCGAATTGCTTTGCATGGCTGACCGCATGGCGTTTCCGGTGCGAGACGGCATTCCGCGCATGCTGGTCGACGAGGCGCGACGGCTGGACGACGCCGAGATCGCCTGAGCTCCCGAAGCCTCCATGCACACGCCCGCTTTCGTCGCCCTGATCCCGGCCCGGCTCGCCTCCACCCGGCTGCCCGACAAACCGCTTGCCGATATTGGCGGCCAACCCATGGTGGTGCGGGTCGCCGAGCGGGCGGCTGCCTCGGGGGCAAGGCTGGTGGCGGTTGCCACCGATTCGGAACGTATCGCAGCAAGCGTACGCGCCGCAGGCTTTACCGCTGTCCTGACCCGTGCCAGCCACCCCTCGGGCACAGACCGCCTCGCCGAGGCGGCCGCCACGCTGGGGCTCGACCCGGCCGATATCGTCGTCAATGTGCAGGGCGATGAGCCGATGGTGCCGCCGTCGCTGATCGCCGCAGTCGCGACCAGACTCGCGCAGAGCCCCGACTGCGCCATTGCAACCGCGGCGCATCCCATCATCTCGGCCACAGAGTTTCGAAATCCGAATGTCGTGAAGGTGATCACCGATGCTGCCGGGCGCGCCATCACTTTTTCGCGCGCGCCGATTCCGCACGAACGCGACGCCACCACGGCCTCTACGCCCGACGGCCTGTCGCCCGTGCTGGCTGCAAGCGGGCTGCCGCTTCGCCACATCGGGCTCTACGCCTACCGAAACGATTTTCTCGCGCGATTTCCGAATTTGCCCCCGGCGCCGCTCGAACAAATTGAAGCGCTCGAGCAGATGCGCGCGCTCTGGCACGGATTCCGGATCGCCGTGCATGTGACCGAACTCGCGCCACCACCGGGCGTGGACACGCCGGCCGATCTGGACCGGGTCCGTGCGCTCTGGTCAATCCCGTCAAATTGACCGTTCCGAGCGTTTGACGGTACGCTCCCCTCAACCCTCTTTCGGGAAACACTCATGCGTCTGATCCTCCTGGGCGCGCCTGGCGCCGGCAAAGGCACGCAGGCGGCGTTCATGACCCGCCGCTTCGGCATACCGCAGATCTCCACCGGCGACATGCTGCGCGCGGCCGTCAAAGCCGGCACGCCGCTCGGCCTGGCGGCAAAGAAGGTGATGGATTCTGGCGGTCTGGTCTCTGATGACATCATCATTGGTCTGGTTCGCGACCGACTGGCTCAGCCCGACTGTGCAGCGGGCTACCTCTTCGATGGCTTCCCGCGCACCATTCCGCAGGCAGAAGCAATGAAGGAAGCCGGTGTGGGCATCGACTACGTGCTTGAAATCGATGTTCCAGATTCCGAAATCGTCGAACGCATGAGCGGCCGGCGGGTCCACATGGCAAGCGGGCGCACCTACCACGTGCGATTCAACCCGCCCAAGGTCGCCGGCAAAGACGACCAGACCGGCGAAGACTTGGTGCAGCGCGACGACGACCGCGAGGAAACCGTCCGCAAGCGTCTCTCGGTGTATCACTCACAAACCCGGCAACTGGTCGACTACTACGGCAACTGGGCCGCAGGGGGACAGCCCGGCGCTCCGCGCTACCGCCGGATTTCGGGCATCGGTGCCGTTGACGAAATCACCTCGCGCGCGCTTGAGGCAGTAGCCAGCTAAGCGTCCCCATTTTGTATCGGGGCAGCGCCCGCCCCGACCCACCGCAACGGGTAACCGACACGGCTGCCGCAACGGACCGCTTAGCGTTCGGCTGCGCCCGTGTAAAATCCGGCCGCTTTATCTAATCAAACCATAGTGACAACGGAGGATCGATCATGACTGCAACCACTGCGGGCGTTTGGCTCGCGCTGGCCTGCGGCGTCATCGCGGTGCTGTACGGCATCGTGTCAAGCCGCTGGATTCTGGGGCTGGATGCTGGCAATGCGCGGATGCAGGAAATCGGCGCGGCCATCCAGCAGGGCGCCAAGGCCTACCTGAATCGCCAGTACCGCACCATTGGCCTGGTGGGCGTGATCCTCTTCCTCATCATCCTGGTCATTCCGGGCCTGGGCATGCTGACCGCGGTCGGTTTCGCGATCGGTGCCATTCTCTCCGGCGCGGCGGGCTACATCGGCATGAATGTGTCGGTACGTGCCAATGTGCGCACCGCGCAAGCCGCTACCGTTGGTCTGAACGAAGCGCTGGCAGTGGCCTTCCGCGGCGGCGCCATCACCGGCATGCTGGTGGTGGGCCTGGGCCTTCTTGGCGTGGCGGGCTACTACATGTTTCTGGTCGGAAGTGCCGGCAAGATCACCGACCTGCACCACGTGCTGAAGCCCCTGATCGGTCTGGCCTTCGGTTCATCGCTCATCTCGATCTTCGCGCGTCTCGGTGGCGGCATCTTCACCAAGGGCGCCGACGTCGGTGCCGATCTGGTGGGCAAGGTCGAAGCGGGCATCCCCGAAGACGATCCCCGTAACCCCGCGGTCATCGCCGACAACGTGGGCGATAACGTGGGCGACTGCGCGGGCATGGCGGCCGACCTGTTCGAAACCTATGCGGTGACGCTGATCGCCACCATGCTGCTGGGCTCGCTGATCGTTACCGGCGCAGAAATGCAGGCTGTGGTGTACCCGATGGCGCTTGGCGGACTGTCGATCATCGCCTCGATCATCGGCTGCATGTTCGTGAAGGCCAAGCCGGGCGACACCAACATCATGGGCGCGCTCTACAAGGGCCTGATCGTTGCGGGCGTCATCGCCACCATCGCCTCCTACCCCATCACCCAGTGGATGTTCGCGGGCGCCACCCTGCCCAAAGGCCTCACGGTGATGAACCTGTGGCTGTGCGTGGTCGTGGGCATGGTACTCACCGGCCTGATCGTGTGGGTCACCGAGTACTACACCGGCACGCAGTACGGCCCGGTCCGTTATGTGGCGCAGGCCTCCACCACCGGTCATGCCACCAACATCATCGCCGGCATCGCCGTATCGATGAAGTCCACCGCCTGGCCGGTGCTGATGGTGTGCGCGGCGATACTGTCCTCGTTCTGGCTGGCAGGTCTCTACGGTATTGCGATCGCAGCCACCGCCATGCTGTCGATGGCGGGCATCGTGGTGGCACTCGACGCCTACGGCCCGATCACCGATAACGCGGGCGGCATCGCAGAAATGGCCAACCTGCCCGAGTCAGTTCGCAACATCACCGATCCGCTCGACGCGGTGGGCAACACCACCAAGGCGGTAACCAAGGGCTACGCAATCGGCTCCGCCGGCCTCGCAGCACTGGTGCTGTTTGCCGACTACACGCATGCGCTCGAGTCGGCAAACATCCGGGTCACCTTCGACCTGTCCGATCACATGGTGATCATTGGCCTCTTCATCGGCGGCCTGATTCCGTTCCTGTTCGGCGCCATGGCCATGGAAGCGGTCGGTCGCTCAGCGGGTGCGGTGGTCGAGGAAGTGCGTCGGCAGTTCCGCGAGATCAAGGGCATCATGGAAGGCACGGCCAAGCCCGACTACTCGCGTGCGGTCGACCTGCTCACCACCTCGGCCATCAAGGAAATGATCATCCCGTCGCTCCTGCCGGTGATCGTGCCGGTGGTGGTCGGTCTGGTGCTCGGTCCGAAGGCACTGGGCGGCCTGCTGATGGGCACCATCATCACCGGCCTCTTCGTGGCCATCTCGATGTGTACGGGTGGCGGCGCCTGGGATAACGCCAAGAAGTACATCGAGGAAGGTCATCACGGCGGCAAGGGATCCGACGCCCACAAGGCGGCGGTCACCGGAGACACCGTTGGCGATCCCTACAAGGACACCGCGGGCCCGGCTGTGAACCCGCTCATCAAGATCATCAACATCGTGGCGCTGCTGATCGTGCCCCTGCTGTAATCAAGCATGATCTGAGTATCCGGGGCGGCCTCGCGGGGCCGCCCTTTTCATTTGTGCGGCGCAGCCAGGCTGTGAGCCAGGCCATCGCTGCACAATCCGTCTGACGCGGTAATCACTTTCACGGAGCTTTGAATGGACTATCAGGGCAAGGTTGTCATCGTTACCGGCGGCGCATCGGGCCTGGGCGGCGCCACGGCAAAAATGATCGCGGCGGCGGGTGGCAAGGTGCTGATCGCCGACGTCAATGCCGACCTCGGAACGCGGTTCGCAACCGAAATCGGCGCGGGTTCACGCTTCGTCCGCTGCGATGTCACCTCGGATGCCGACGCCAAGGCCACGGTCAGCGCCGCCTGCGAAATGGGTACGCTCGTTGGCCTGGTGAACTGCGCCGGCGTGGGCTCGCCAGGCAAAACCGTGGGTAAGGACGGACCACTGTCGCTCGAGGCCTTCAGCCGGGTCATCAACATCAACCTGATCGGCACCTTCAACATGATCCGGATCGCGGCAGCAGCGATGATGGGTAACGCTCCGAGCGACGAAGGCGAGCGGGGCGTCATCGTCAATACCGCGTCGGTCGCGGCCTTTGACGGCCAGATTGGTCAGTCGGCCTACGCGGCCTCCAAGGGCGGGGTGGTCGGGATGACGCTACCCATCGCGCGCGAGTTCGCCCGCGACGGCATCCGGGTGGTCACGATTGCACCCGGACTTTTTCTCACCCCATTGCTTCAGTCCCTGCCGCCGGCTGCGCAGGAGTCGCTTGGCAAACAGGTGCCGTTTCCCGCGCGCCTGGGGCGACCCGAGGAGTTCGCGCACATGGTTGGGCATGTGTTTGCCAACCTGATGCTGAACGGCGAGACCATCCGGCTCGACGGCGCGATCCGGATGGCGCCGAAGTAAGCTTACCGCGGCGCGATCAGGCGCCCGCCGTGAGGCGGGCCTCGAACCAGCGGCCCAGGGCAAGCAGGCTCGCATCGGCATCGCGCCGCGCCACCAGTTGCAGGCTGGTGGGCAACCCGTCGACCGGCGCGGTGGGCAGCACGAGCGCCGGCACGCCGGCAAACGAAAACGACGCGGTCTGTCCAAGAACAGCATCACGAACGCTCATCATGCCGCCTTCGGTTTCGATATCGGTCTGACCGCGCTTCGGGGGCAACACCGCATTGCCGGGCATGATCAGCGCATCGTAATGGGAAAGCATCGCCTCCAGCTGGGCTGCGAGCGCATCCCGCATCTTGAGGCTGGCAATGTAATCGGCCGCTGGCACGGTGAGGCCTGCACGGAGCGGCGGCGCCACCAGCTCGGAAAACCCCTCGCCGCCATCGGCCAGCGCCCGCCTGTGCACCCAGGCCGCTTCGGCCCGCACCAACGGCGTATAAGCCTCCCAGCCACGCGTAATGAGCGGCACATCGACCGCATCCACCGTGATGCCGTCGGCGCGAAGCGAGGCCACCAGGCGCTCGAACACCTCGCGCACAGCCGGTTGCAGACGACCGCGCAGCCAGGTCTCGGGCACAGCCAGACGCGGTTTTCGGGCGACAGCACCATGCCGCGTGGACCGCCCCGACATCACTTCAAAGAGCAACGCGCAATCCGCCACGCTCCGCGCGAGGGGCCCGGCGTGATCGCAGGTCCACGACAGGTGAAGGCCGCCATCGAGGGGAACCGCACCGTAGCTTGCTTTGAAGCCGACCACACCGCAGAAGGCTGCCGGAATCCGGATCGAGCCGCCGGTGTCGCTGCCGACCGCGCCCAGTCCGATGCCACGAGCGACCGCCACCGCCGCGCCACTCGAGGACCCGCCCGCCTGACGTGAGGGATCAAACGGATTGCAGACATCGCCCGTCCAGCGATTCTCGCCTGTAGCCCCGAGCGCGACCTCGTGCAGGTTGGTCTTGGCAAAGATCAGCGCACCCGCCTCGCGTAACCGCGTCACGAGACTCGCTTCGGCCTCCCCCAGTTCATGAAGCGGCGCGCGTGTCCCCCCGCGGGTGGGCATGCCAGCCACGTTGAACAGGTCCTTGATCGAGATGGGGATCCCGTGGAGCGGCCCCACGGGTACACCGGTCCGCGCCTGGGCATCGAGCGCATCGGCCGCGCGGCCCGCCTGATCCCAATCGACCCAGGCCAGGGCGTTGAGGCTCGCCGCGGATTCGGCGGCAACACGGCTGGCGTCGAGAAGGGCACGTGCGCTTGAGCGTCCCTCGCGCAGGGCGCTGGCGGCTTCGCTGATGGTGTTCATCGGGGCGGTGACTCCGAACAATGATGGGCGGTGCGCACGCTATCATGGACTGATGGCCGCGTCCTCGAATCCGCTGGGCATTCGACTGCCGATCGCGCTGTGTCTGTCCCTCGCCGCCCTGGCCGGACAGGCGCAGCCGGTCGTGCCGCCCGCCGCCTCGGTCATCCCCGTACCGTCGCTCGCCGAGCCTCTCACCAGTGATCAGCCCGAGGCGGCGAGCGGGCGTGAGCGTAAGCCGGTTGTCCGGGCCCGTGAGTTTCTGGCGGTCACCGCGCATCCGCTTGCGAGCGAGGCCGCGTTTGCGATGCTCGCAGAAGGGGCAAGCGCAGTCGACGCCGCAATTGCCGCACAGGCAGTGCTTGCGCTGGTTGAACCCCAGTCCTCAGGTGTGGGCGGAGGAGGCTTTATGCTCCATCACGATCCGCTCACCGGGACGGTCCAGGCCTACGACGGCCGGGAGACGGCCCCCGCGGCGGCGCGCGCGGAACGGTTCGTCGATACCGCGGGTCGGCCACTCGGATTCGCGGCGGCCGTGATCGGCGGTCGATCGGTAGGCGTGCCCGGTCTTTTCCGAATGCTCGAACTCGCGCATCGCGACCATGGCGTATTGCCCTGGGCCAAGCTGTTCGAGCCCGCCATCCGGCACGCACGCGAGGGATTCGACCTGAGTCCGCGACTCCACGCGCTCCTCACGCGCGACCGCTGGCTGCGTGACGACCCCGACGCCCGCTCACTGTTCTACGACGCCGAGGGTCGGGCACTGCCGATTGGTACACGGCTGCGTCATCCAACGCTCGCTGACACGCTTGCCACCATCGCCGAGCGCGGCGCCGTGGCACTCCATCAGGGTCCGATTGCCCGCGATCTGGTGGCCCGCGTGCGGGGGCACGCCACGAACCCGGGCGATTTGACCGAAGACGATCTGAGTCGCTACCGGGCACTTCGTCGCACACCGCTTTGTACTGCGCATCGCGACTGGCTGGTGTGCGGCATGCCGCCGCCCTCGGCTGGCGCGATTTCGGTCGCCCAAATCCTCGCAATTGGCGAGCATGCTGCGCGACGTGGCGCGAACACCGAAGCGGCGCCCGCTACCAACGCGACCGCAGCCCACCTCTTCACTGAAGCCGGCCGACTCGCCTTCGCCGATCGTGACCGCTGGATCGCCGACCCGGCGTTTGCCCGCGTACCGGTCCGCGCGCTCCTCGACTCACGTTACCTGAGCGCCCGCGCCGCGCTCATCGGTCAGACCTCGATGGATACCGCACGCCCAGGCGACCCCGAGCGCTTTCTCGCGGAGAGCCGGGCACATCATGCGCTCGAAGGCGAGGTCGAATCGACCACCCATCTGTCGATCATCGATCGCGCAGGCCGCACGGTCGCGCTCACCTCATCGATCGAACAAGCATTCGGCTCGCGCCTCATGGTGCGAGGTTTCCTGCTCAACAATCAACTGACCGACTTCTCCTTTATGGCGCAGACCTCGGACGGACCGCATCCCAACCGGGTGGAGGGCGGAAAGCGGCCAAGAAGCTCCATGGCGCCCACGCTGGTGTTTGGGCCGAACACCGTTGTCACAGCGCAGACGGGCGCCGGTCGCCAGGCACCGGATATCGAACCGGCTCCGCCGCTCGATCCCGAGAACGCGCCTCCGATAGCGGTCGGCAACCGCCCGATGGTGCTTGCTATCGGCTCGCCGGGCGGCCCCTCGATCATCAACTATGTCGCGCGCACCCTGGTGGGCGTGCTCAATGACGGCCTGCCGCTCCAGCAGGTAATTGATGCGCCCAACCTGGGGAGCCGCAACGGCCCGACCGAGCTGGAGGCCGGCAACGCATCCCGCGCCCTCGCCGACGCCCTGGTGGCCCGCGCGCACCGCATCAGCCTCACGCCGATGACCAGTGGCTTGCACGGCATCGCACGGCGCTGCCCGCAGTCCGGCGAAGATTGCGTCCTGGAGAGCGGCACCGACCCCCGGCGCGAGGGTCTCGCGCGCGGACGATGAACAGACGGAGAAAACGATGGAACGACGCAAGCTGAGCGGCGGCCGCCTGGTGGGCGCAGCCTACGATGGGGTGGAGCGCAGACTCGAGATCGAGTTCGCAGGCGGCGAGGTCAAGGCCTACAAGGACGTGCCCGCAGAGGTCTGGCGCCGGCTGGTGTCTGCGCCCAATCCGGCCGTGTTCTACGCTGACCGCATCGAGGAGGAATATGTGACCGAACGCGGCCGCGTGGTGCGTGCAGCGGACGCCCGTGCGCGACTCGATTCGCTCTTCGGAAACCCCGACCGGAAAAGCTGAGCCGGGGGCATGCCGATCCCAATCTGGATTCTGTGCAAGGTGGTCGACAATTTCGGCGACGCCGGTGTCGGCTGGCGCCTCGCGCGCGCGCTCGCCGCCACCGGAAGCTTTGAACCCACTCTGGTGATCGATCAGCCCGCCACGCTCTCGGCGATCGAGCCGCGTCTCGCAGCGCCGGCAGTCGCGGTCGGGCCGGGCACACCGCCCATTGCGTCGATCGAAGGCGTGCAAATCATCGCCCGTTCGCAGATCGAACACACGCCGTCCGACAGGCTGCCCGATGTCATCGTGAGCGCATTCGGCTGTGAACCTCCCGCGTGGCTGCGCGCCCGATTGGCGGGCGGCCCGCGTCGGCCGCTATGGCTGCAGCTCGAATACCTGAGTGCCGAGGATTGGATCGAAAACTGTCATGGTCTGGTGTCGATCAAACCCGCCGACGCTGCGCGCGAATATTTCCTCTATCCCGGTTTTACCGAACGCAGTTCAGGATTGCTCCGCGAACCCGGCCTCTTTGAGCGTCGCGACGCATTCCGGGCCACCGGTGGCCCGGCCGCCCTCCTCGCTCATCTGCATGCAAGCCCCGCCCCCGGGCAGCGTGTCATAAGCCTCTTTTGCTATGAATCGGCGCCACTCGCAGCCTGGTTCAGCGAACTTGCGGCCGGCACCGCGCCAACGCTGGTCTGCGTGGCGGGCGGCTCGGCGGAAGGGGCGCTTCAAACCGTACTCGGCCGGCCGTTACCGATCGGCCAGCGCGCGCGGGTCGGCCGGGTTGAATGGGTGCGCCTGCCCATGCTGGACCAGGATCGCTATGACCAGCTCCTCTGGAGTTGCTCGTTCAATGCGGTTCGGGGCGAAGATTCCTGGCTGCGTGCGCACTGGGCGGGCGTGCCGTTTGTCTGGCAGGCCTACCCCCAGGCCCAAGGTACGCATCTCATCAAACTCGATGCTTTCCTCGAGAAAATGCGCCAGGGCGCACCGGAGTCGGACCCCGAACAGCAGGCCATTCGCGCGCTGATGCATGCCTGGAATGGCGACCCATCACAAGACATCGCCTCGGCATGGCGGGCGTTTGACGACCGGCTCAGCGCGTCCGACGGGCTCACGGAACGCTATCGATCATGGGTCGCGTCGCTCGCCGGACAAACCTCGCTCACCGAGCGGCTGACTCAATATTGTCTTGATCGGCTAGAATAATGGGTTTTGTTTAGCGGGCATTCGATCAGGAATATTTATGAAAATCGCTCAGGAACTCCGTACCGGCAACGTGATCATGATCGGCAAGGAGCCCATGGTTGTGCAGAAAGCCGAGTACAACAAGTCGGGCCGTAACTCGGCAGTCGTGAAAATGAAGATGAAAAATCTTCTCAACGGCTCCGCGATGGAAACCGTCTTCAAGGCCGATGAAAAGTTTGACGTGCTGGTGCTCGACCGCAAGGAAGTCACCTACTCCTATTTCGCCGACCCCATGTATGTGTTCATGGATGGTGAGTTCAATCAGTTCGAGGTTGAGGCCGAGTCCATGGGCGACGCCGTGCAATACCTCGACGATGGTCTCGCCTGCGAGGTGGTGTTCTACGACGGCCGCGCCATTTCGGTGGAAATGCCCAACTCGGTGGTTCGCGAGGTGGAATACACCGAACCCGCGGTCAAGGGTGACACCTCGGGCAAGGTCATGAAGCCAGCCCGCATCAAGCCCACCGGCCTCGAGGTATCGGTACCGGCGTTCGTTGAAATCGGCGACCGCATTGAAATCGACACCCGCACCGGCGAGTACAAGAGCCGCGTGAAGGGCTGAGCGAACACGCCCGCTTCCCCCACCCACTACCGAGGAGCCCCCGCGATGGCTGCCACCACTCCCCTGATGAACACCTACGCGCAGCAACCTGTGGTGTTCACCCATGGCGACGGCGCGTGGCTGTTCGATAGCAACGGCAAGCGCTATCTCGACTGCCTGTCGGGCATCGCGGTCAACACCCTCGGCCACAATCACCCGGTGCTGGTGGCGGCGCTGCGGGAGCAGATCGGCAAGGTCATTCATGTGTCGAACCTGTTCACGCATCCCCTGCGTGATCAGCTCGCTCGCCTGCTCCTCGAGCGCAGCGGCATGACCAATGTGTTCTTCTGCAATTCGGGTCTGGAGGCCAACGAAGCGGCCATCAAGATCGCCCGCAAGTACGGTCACGACCGTGGCGTGGCCCTTCCCGAAATCGTGGTCTACGACAAGTCCTTCCATGGCCGCTCGCTCGCCACCTTATCGGCTACCGGCAACGAAAAGGTGCAGAAGGGTTTCGAACCGCTGGTCGAAGGCTTTGTTCGCGTGCATCTGAACGACGCCGATGAGATCCGGCGGGTGGCAGCCGACCGTCCGAACGTGGTCGCAGTATTCGTCGAAGCCATTCAGGGTGAGGGCGGCATTCAGCCGGCACACGCCGACTATCTGCGCGAGCTGCGCCGCCTCTGCGATGAAAAGCAGTGGCTCCTCATGATCGATGAGGTGCAGTGCGGCATGGGACGCACCGGCAAGTGGTTTGCGCATCAGTGGGCGGGTGTTCTGCCCGATGTCATGCCGCTTGCCAAGGGTCTGGGTTCGGGTGTGCCCATCGGCGCGGTGGTGGCTCATGGCGCGGCTGCCGAGGTGTTCCAGCCCGGCAATCACGGCACCACGTTTGGCGGTAACCCGCTTGCCATGCGCGCAGGCATCGCCACGATCGAGGCCATGGAGGCCGAACACCTGCTTGATAACGCAGCGCAGGTTGGCGGGTTCATCATCGCCCGCATTCGCGAACATTTCGCCGGTAACCCCGGCCTGGTCGAGGTACGCGGCCAGGGTCTCATGATCGGCATCGAACTCGATCGCAGCTGCGGCGATCTGGTCGGTCAGGCGCTTGCCGCCGGGCTGGTGCTCAACGTTACCGCCGATCGCGTGGTGCGTTTACTGCCGCCTCTCATCCTGTCGCGCGAGCAGGCGCAACTGCTTCTCGATCGGTTGATTCCGCTGATCGAAGCAAGGTTGGCCCGGCCCTGATCGCGGCCAGGCCAGCCTCCGCCCATCCAGCGTGCTGCCATGACAACCCGGCATTTTTTGCAGTTCCGTGATCTGAGCCGTGACGAGATTCAGTATCTGTTCGAGCGATCGCGGCTGATCAAGGAGCGCTACAAGCGCTACGAAACCTTCCATCCGCTCGTCGACCGTACGCTGGTCATGATCTTCGAAAAGGCGAGCACCCGCACCCGGCTCTCATTTGAGGCGGGCATGCATCAGCTGGGTGGCTCGGCCATTTATCTCAACACCCGCGACTCGCAGTTGGGCCGAGGCGAACCGGTTGAAGACGCTGCGCAGGTCATCTCTCGCATGTGCGATCTGGTCATGATCCGCACCTTCGAGCAGGAGATCATCGAGCGGTTTGCGCGGCATTCTCGGGTGCCGGTCATGAATGGCCTCACCAACGAATACCACCCTTGTCAGATCCTCGCCGACATCTTCACGTACATCGAGCACCGCGGCTCGATCGAGGGCCGCACGGTGGCCTGGATCGGCGACTCGAACAACGTCTGCAACACCTGGCTACAGGCAGCCGAGGTGCTGGGTTTTAACGTGCACGTGTCCACCCCCCCGGGTTACGAGGTCGAACCTGAGCGCGCGGGCCTCTTCGGCACCGATCACTTCGAGGAATTTTCCAATCCGCTCGAGGCTTGCCGGGGCGCCGATCTGGTCACCACCGATGTCTGGACCAGCATGGGCTTCGAGCAGGAAAACGATATGCGCCGAAAGGCGTTTGCCGACTGGTGCGTGGATGCCGAGATGATGTCGGTCGCAAGCCCGGACGCGGTCTTCATGCACTGCCTGCCGGCGCACCGGGGCGAAGAGGTGACCGCAGAGGTCATCGACGGTCCGCAGTCAGTGGTGTGGGATGAAGCCGAAAACCGGCTTCACACCCAGAAAGCGCTCATGGAGTTCCTGCTGCTCGGCAAACTCTGAGACCACCGCCCGTGAGTAAGCGGTGGTATTGCGCGGCAATCAGTGGTTCCCGGCAAGCCTAGACTCGAGCGGATAGCGCGGATCGTTGTAGCCCGGTGTGGAAGGGTGGCCAGGCTTGACCAGCGCATCCACTGCTGCCTCATCATCGGCGCTCCATTGCACATCGGTGGCGTCGAAATACTGTAGCCACTGCGCCAGGGTGCGGGGTCCGGCAATCACCGAACTTACCGCGCGATGCGCGAGTACCCAGGCAACCGAATAGGCCAGCAGCGTGG
>CAIPNM010000172.1 GCA_903866395.1 uncultured bacterium | reverse complement strand
TATTTACTGCGCGATCGAGCGTCTCGGCGGTAACGCCCACGGGATCATCTACGGTGCCACCGGGGTGTCTCGCGCGCCACACCGGGCAAATCTAGACCGGCTGTTTCAGCTGGCGCGAGAGCGGGGCGCCCCCACCATCGGGATCGGCGATGGCGGTAACGAGATCGGTTTCGGAAACATTCACCGACAGATGATGGATCGTCTTCCGGAATTTGCCTTCTGCGAAAGAACCCCCTGCGGCGGGGGCGTCTATTCTGCTGTAAGCACTGATGTTTTGTTGGTCGCCAACACCTCCAACATGGGAGCCCACGCGGTGGTGGCGGGCCTTGCTCTGTTGAGAGGCGATCCCTCTCTTTGCCATACCGCGGAGCAAGAACTCGCGCTGGCTCACGTCGGGGTGGGTTTGGGTCTGATTGACGGCGGAAGCGGCGAACTCAGAGCCTGGTGCGATGGTGTGCCGCCAGCGGCCAACGCTGCGGTTGTCGAGGTGCTGCGAACCATCGTCACACAGGCGTTATTGCCGTTTCAGCCTCGGCGTTTCTGACAGAGAAATTCTTCATGTCAATCTATCCCCGATCGATTGCAAATTTCGCCCGGCTCGAACGTTTGATGGACGAAGCCGGTGTAGATGCCCTCGTGCTTCGCTCTGGTCAGAACTTCACCTATCTGTCCGGGGTTGTGTTTCCCGGCACGCTCGCCCGGCTTCAGGACCTGACCGATTCGGCGCGAGGGGTTCTGCTCGTTTGGCCACGGCGAGGAAAGCCCCTGGTGATCGCTAACAAGACGGCCGCCGGATTGGTGCGGCGTGATGGCGGCATCGAGCGTGTTGAGCTTTGCGAAGGCTATGTTGAATCCCCCTATGACCGGCTGATCGCGATTCTTCAGGATGAAGGACTGTCTGCCGCAACGGTTGGGATTGAGCAAGACTATGTGAGCGCGCGCGATTGGGGAAAAATCGAACGGGCTCTGCCCGCGCTCCAGATGGTGGATTGCTCCGAGCTGATGAACCGGGTCCGGTGGATCAAAACTCCCGAAGAGGTTTCCCGAATCCGGCGCGCGGCGGCGCTGCTAGACGACGTGTACCGCGAGGTGTTCGGGCGGATTCGCGCGGGCGACACCGAGAGGAAGATCCATGCCGACATGATCGCAACGTCGCTTCGGGCGGGATTCGAATGGGCGCATGGCATTTTGAACTCCCATCGCAACACGATCCCCTATGCCGGCGAGAGCGACCTGGTCATCGAGCGGGGCGATGTCATCCGCACCGACTACGTGTGTTATCTGAATGGTTACCCCGGGCATCAGTCACGTAATGTCATCGTGGGGCAGCCTGATGAGCAACAGCGACGGGATTACGCACTCAACCTCGAGATCTATCGTGCGGCGATTGACCGATGTCGGGTTGGCGCCAGAGTCGGCGATCTGTTTGACTTTGTGATGAACGAATACGCGCGTGTCGGCTGGAGCTACAACTCGCTGCTCATCGGCCACGGTGTCGGCGCGTGGTGGCATCAACAGGAGCCGATATTGCGCCGCGGTTCCGACATCGTGCTCGAAGCCGGTATGGTGCTCGCGTTGGAGCCCCACAAAGATCACTGGCACGTACAGGACATGATCCTCGTGCGGGAAGGTGCCCCAGAGTTGCTGTCTGATTCCTTCAACACCGATGAAGCGGTGGTGGTCGACCCCTGACCAGGTGCCTGATCAGACGCCGGTATCGGGGTCTGGATGTGCCCGTTTCGCCTCAAGCGCGATCATCGCCAACACCATGCTCCGCGCCCGCCCGGGCGCCTGATCGGCTTTTGTGTAGACCGTCCGCGTATCAAGCGATACCCGATCCAGAATGCGCTGCTGCGCCTCGATCATCACGCGGTCTTCCTCGAAGGTCTTGAAGATCCCGGCACGTAACATCTCGGTGAGTTCTGCGTCGTCATGCGCAAAACCGCGCGGCAGTCCCCAGAAGTAATGGGTCGTGCGTTCGGTTTCAGGAGTGAGTGCGTTTAACACCCACCACGCGAGTCGCTTCTCCTCGCCCTGGGTGCCGGTCGGGACTGCAACCACCTCGATCACCACATAGCAGGGTGGCGTATACAGAATTCGTTGCGTGCGATCAATGTGGGTGTCGAAACCCGCCGCGCGCACGAAAAGTTTGGGCGGCTGACAATCCTTCATGAAACGTGCGACCTGAACGAAGTCGCCGCGGATTGTGATCTCAGCCGGCGTCTCGGCCACTGCCGCGTTCCCGATCGTTCCCATATGCAGGAATGCTTCGTGTGACAGGTCCAGGAGGTTGTCAACGAGCAACTGATAGTTGCCCTCGACACGAAGCGAGTCCGACAGTGGCGTCCATCCTGGCTCGGTCCCCCAGTGAAAATCCTGCGGCAGCTTCGACTCATCGGCCGCAGCAGGGTCGCCCAGCCACACCCACACGAAGCCCCAGCGCTCGATCGCTGGAAAAACCGTGGAGCAGAATTTTGGCGAGACCTGGTGCTCACCAGGAATCTTGATGCAGCGGCCATCATGGTTGAAGGTGATACCGTGATAGCCGCATTGCACTGCGTCGCCAACCAGCTTTCCAGCCGATAAGGGCACCAGCCGATGCGGGCACCGGTCGAGCATCGCCACGGGCTGCCCGGCTTCGGTCCGATAAAGAATCAATTGCTCATTGGCAATGGTGCGTGCGAGAAGCGTGCGGTCGACCTCGCGCGCTAACGCTGCAACGTACCAGCAGTCTTT
>CAIPNM010000171.1 GCA_903866395.1 uncultured bacterium | reverse complement strand
GCCCGCGCAACCCTGATCGCGGGGCGCACGCAGTCTCCTCTGTTTGATGCGCCGCGATTTGCGCGCGAACTCGAAGAGGGCCTGGTGCGGGCATGGATGGAAACCACGGGTCAGTCAGTGCCCAAGCCGGTAGCGCCCCCCGCGAGGGTGTCGGCCATTAGTCCCCGCCCTGCGCGACCCAGCGACGAACGGCGTTTGCTGGTGAGGGGCTGGCGCGGCATCAACCATTCGTTTGCGCTCGTCAATCAACAGCAACTGCTTGAGTTGATGCGAGAGCCTGGGCTGAAGATCTTTCATGAGGATCTGCCCACGCCGCTAAAGTCCTGGCATGACGGCAAGGTGCAGGCGGGTTTCCCCAGCGGGGAAGACGCAGCGATTCAGGCGCTCCCCTCCCCCGACGGCGGCACATACGACGCGGTATTTACGCTTGCCGCACCGTTTGCGCCGCTTGCGGTGCGGGGCCAGCATAGGACAGCCATGTTTGCCGTCACCGAGCTGGGCCCGGGTGAGAACAGTTTCGCTGCGGGCTATGAAGACCCGGGGCTTTACTGTCGGGATGCGAGCGAGTTCATCGTGACACCTACCCGATGGTCGCGTGATCGCCTTGCCGAATATGGCTTTGCTGCGGACAGGATTCACATCGTGCCGCACGGCGTGCGTACCGACCTGTTTCGGCCGCTCTCATTGGTGGAGCGAACCGGTGTGCGGAAGCAGGTGGGCTATCAGCCTGATGAGTTTGTGTTTCTGAATCTCGGCGGCATGTTCTGGAACAAGGGGCCTGATCTGCTGATTCGGGCGTTTGCCGCAGTGCATCGTGCAGCCGGCTCGCGCCGCGTGAGGTTGTTGCTCAAGGACCAGCGTGGGCTCTATCAACAGACCGCGGACACGATCCTGCAGCAGGTGGTGAGCGAGTATCCGGGGCTTGTCACCGAGGAGGTTCGCCGCGCAATCACTGTGCTGCCCGGTAACCTGAAGATGGGTGAACTTCGAATGGTGTACGGCGCGGCCGACGCCTACGTGAGCCCCTATCGTGCGGAGGGCTTCAACCTTCCGGTGCTCGAGGCCTTCGCCTGCGGCCTTCCCGTGCTGGCCACCGAGGGCGGCGCGACCGACGACTTCATGCATGTTGGGCGGGGCGTGCCGGTGCGCAGCCACCCCAAGATGATGGAAGGCATCCGTACGGCACCGCGCCGTTTCCGCGAGCCTGATCTGGATGATCTCGTCGAGAAGATGCTGGGCGTTGCTCGCTCTGGACCCCTCCCCGGCGGACAGGGCTTGTCGCCGGACGTGGCGGCGGCGCTGGGCGGTTGGACCTGGGCAGGCGCAAGTGAGCGGCTGATGGATCTGCTCGATCTGCGGGTGCCGCGCGCTGAAGCGAGGGTGGCCTGATGCGGCTTGACGATCCCATCGTGCTGGAGCGCGCCGAGCGCGCGCGCGAACTGACGCTAGAGGGGCTGGGCCTGCAACAAGCCGGGAAGCTCGAGGAAGCGCGCGGGCGTTTCATGCTTGCGCTCGCGGCCAATCCGGCTGATCAGGCTGCGCTGTATTCGATCGCGGCCGTTGATTCTGCGCTGGGACGCGATGCAGTCGCGCTTAGAAGCGCTGATCGCCTTATGGAGTTGTATCCCGATTTTGCATTGGGGCACTTGGCGCGCTCGCAGCTGCTCAGTCGTATCGGTAGGCTGCAGGAAGCGCTGGTCGCGGCCGAACGCGCGCTGTCGATTGATCCAGGCCTAGCAGGCGCCGCGGATCACCGGGGTCAGGTGCAGCGAGCCCTCGGGCAGGCGGCCCCCGCTCCCCTCCCCGATCCAGTGGGTCAGCTTTGTGTGGAGGGACTGAACGCCCAGCACGCCGGGAGGCTGGATGAAGCGCGAGCGTGGTTCGAGCGCGCATTGACGCTGGATGCCAGCAACTATGTGGCGCTGTATTCACTGGGCTTGATTGGAGTGAACTCGGGCGACGCGCTGATGGCTCGCAACTTCCTGGGTCGTGCAATAGCGGCTCACCCTGACAAGACCGCCCCTCTGGTGGCGCGTGCCACCGCGTTGCAGGCGCAAGGTCTGTTTGATGACGCATTGGTCGATCTGGACCGAGCGATTGCGGTGGACCCGTTGTGTAAGGAGGCTTACAACAACAAAGCCACCCTGCTCCACACCATGCACCGCAAGCGCGACGCGATGCTGACATTGCAGG
>CAIPNM010000170.1 GCA_903866395.1 uncultured bacterium | reverse complement strand
GCGCGGCTCGCAGGTTTAGAGGTGCTGCGCCTCCTGAACGAGCCCACCGCCGCGGCAATTGCCTACGGGCTCGACAACGGCGTGGAAGGGCGTGTGGTCGTGTTCGACCTGGGAGGCGGCACTTTCGACGTATCGGTGCTGCACCTCAGTCGTGGCGTATTTGAGGTGGTGGCCACTGGTGGTGATTCTGCGCTGGGCGGCGATGATTTCGATCGTCGAATCGTTGAGTGGGCGCTGCGCGAGACCGGACTCGTGTCGGCCAATGAAACTGACCCCATTGGCAGTGCCCTGGCGGCAGGAGTCTTGTCTTCGGCTGATCTACGCGCCATGACTGTTGAGGCACGGCGGGCGAAGGAAGCGCTGTCCGAGGCCACGCTCACCACGTTCTCTTGTCCGTTGTCTGACGCATCGGCGGTGCGACTGCCGCTTGCGCGTGAGCGGGTCGACGCAATGACCGCCGATCTTGTCTCGCGCACCATCACCGTGGTGAGGCGTACGCTTCGGGACGCGCGGATCGATGCTGCGGACGCAGGGGCTGTGGTGCTGGTGGGCGGTGCCACGCGCACGCCGGCAGTGCGAGCGGCGGTGGCCAGTTTTTTCGGCCGGGCGCCACTCTCAGATATTGATCCCGATCGGGTGGTTGCGATTGGCGCTGCGATGCAGGCCAATCTGCTGGCGGGCAACCGCGGTGAGGGCGATGACTGGCTGCTGCTTGACGTCATTCCACTGTCGCTCGGCCTGGAAACGATGGGCGGGCTGGTTGAGAAGATTGTTCCGCGAAACTCCACCATTCCGGTGGCGCGGGCGCAGGAGTTCACAACGTTCCGTGATGGCCAGACAGCGCTTGCTGTTCACGTGGTTCAGGGTGAGCGCGAACTGGTGTCTGATTGCCGCTCGCTCGCGCGGTTCGAATTGCGCGGGATTCCGCCGATGAGCGCCGGTGCGGCCCGCATTCGGGTGAGCTTTCAGGTCGACGCAGACGGCCTGCTTTCGGTCACCGCGTGCGAACAGTTAAGCGGTGTCAAGGCAGCGGTGACTGTTCGTCCGTCCTATGGTTTGAGCGATGACGAAATTGCCGACATGCTCCAGCAGTCGTTTTTGTCAGCGGGAGCGGATCGGGACGCTCGGGCGCTGCGCGAGCAACAAGTTGAGGCCGATCGGCTGTTCGAGGCGACCCGTTCGGCGCTTGACGCTGACGGCGATTTGCTCACTGAGGCGGAGCGCCCGCTGGTGGAATCGCTCCTTGCGCGTGTGCTTGAGGCGAGAGGCGGAACCGATGCGGACGTGGTCCGGCAGGCGGTCGATGCGCTCGCCCGTGGCACCGAGCACTTCGCGGCCCGGCGAATGGATCGTGCGATATCGCGCGCGCTTTCCGGTCGGCGGATCGATCAGATTGACTGACCCAGAAAGGGGTGCGATGCCTGTCATTTCAATTCTTCCCCATGCGGCGCTTTGCCCCGACGGTGCGCGTTTCGAAGCACCTCAGGGCTCGGTGCTCTGTCGGGTACTGCTCGATCACGGCGTTCGGATCGAACACGCCTGTGACATGTCGTGCGCTTGCACGACATGTCATGTGATTGTGCGCGAGGGACTGTCATCGCTTGAGCCCGCGACTGACGACGAAGACGACATGCTGGACAAGGCCTGGGGGCTCACCTCGCAATCCCGGCTCTCGTGTCAGATCAAGGTTGCTCAAGCTGATCTCACCATTGAAATTCCTAAATACACCATTAATCATGCGCGCGAAGATCACTGATCTGGAGGCGAGGGCCCGATGAAGTGGACGGACGTTCAGGAGATAGCCATTGAACTGGCGGAGCGCTTTCCGGAAATTGACCCCAAGGTCATCCGGTTTACCGATCTTCGCCAGAAGGTGTTGAGTCTGCCGGGCTTCGACGATGCGCCCGAGCGCTCGGGTGAGCGCGTGCTCGAGGCCATCCAGCAGGCTTGGATCGACGAAACCGATTGAGTGCGGCGGCCGTGCTTGAAGCGGCTCCGTCGATGGGGCCGGGCGGTGGCGGAGCCCCACTTTCAAGGTTTGTTTCAGACGCGCAAGACTGATCGTCGAAAGTTCAGGTTAGCGGTGTGTACCGGTTTCGAGCGGCGCTCGCCGGGCATGGCGGACCAGTGCTGCAGCGGCCACGGTACAGCCGATTCCGGCGAGAAACAGAAGACTGGCTGAGATCTTTGGGCCCCACGTCTGAAGAATTTGCCCGAAGACGAGCGGCGACAATGCGGATACATAGAGCGATGGCGCGGCAAGCCGGCCGAGCAGTTCTCCATAGCCGCGTGAACCGATCAACGTAAGCGGCAGTGCGCCGCGAAGAATGGTGAGCAGGCCGTTGCTGCAGCCATAGAGAGCCACGAATGCGATCGCCGCCATGGTCTGCGGAAGGGGCAGGGCGAGCGGGATCAGCGAGAGCGGCAGCATGGCGAATACTGGGATCGCCAGGGCGACCGGCGACAGCCAGCGTTGCGCAAACAGCTCGGCCGACCGAGATAGCACCTGCGCTGGACCCATGACTGAGGCGATGGTCACGGCAAGGCCTGCCCCCAGACCGAGCCCCTGTAGCAGCTCGGGCAGATGCACTGCAAGTGACGACCAAATAAAGGCGTGGAACGCAAATGCGGTGGCGAGCAGCGTGACCGCGACGCGCGCCCATCGCTCGCGCGCGTCGGTCTCGGGCACGACGGAGGCGGTGAGGTCGGGCTGGGGGCCGGGCGAGAGCGTGGACGGCGGCAAGGCCGGGGCTGATGGCTGCTGGGAGGAAGGCGCCGCGGACGGCGGGGAGGATGGCGCGGACGTGGGTACCGTCGCAGCCGTCTCAGCCGTCTCAGCCGTCGCATTCTTTGCTGGTCGCGCCTTGCTCCCTTCGTGCAGCGTATCCCGCCCAGGCAGGCAGCCCGCAAACCAGAAATGCAGTGGCGCGCAGATCAGAAGGTTGAGCGCTCCATAGACAGCAAGCGTGCTACGCCAGCCAAGCGATTCCAACAGCAGGTGGCTGATGGGCCAGAACACGGTGGAAGCCAATCCGCCCATCAGTGTGAGGAGTGAAATCGCGCGGCGCGCCCCCGGTCCGGCCAGCGCGGTGAGCGCAGCGAAGGCGCCGTCGTACAGCATTGCGCGCATGCCGAGTCCGATCAGGCTCCATGCAATCCAGATGGGCAGCAGACTCTCCGCTGTGGCATGCAGCGCGAGCGCTGCTGCGGCCAGGAGTGACGCGCCGGTGAGAAGGGGGGCAGCCCCATACCGATCGATCAGTGCGCCGATTCTTCTCGACAGCAGACCGGAAAGCAGCAGCGCCCAGGAATAGGCACCGAGG
>CAIPNM010000169.1 GCA_903866395.1 uncultured bacterium | reverse complement strand
TCGAGCAAAGCGCTGGGCCTGCAAGGGTTCAAGGTTGAGGGTGAGGTGACTAGCGGTCGCGTTGCGAACGCCACTGCAATTGACGCGAGTGACGTTCTTATCAATGGGAAAAACGCATTCTCCGCGAACCTTGCTGCGCCAGCCGCCAACGTCGCTTCCGCGTTGGCCTCTGCAATCAACACCAATGTGGGCGAGCATCGCGTTACCGCGACAGCATTCAACGTTTTAAAAGGTTCTGCGCCGACGTCAACTGTGTTTGCCTCGGGCGACCTCACCATCAATACCGCGGCGGTTGGCGCGGCCTCCAGCGTCGAGGAGTTAGTTTCCAACATTAACCGGGACGTGGCCGGAGTGGTGGCGGTGCTGGGTAACGACGGGACGATTGAGCTGTCGAACACGACAGGTAACGGTATCGTTATCGGGGGAACGGCCGCGAACGCCGCGAAAGCTGGCTTCGTAGGGGGCGGTGTCACCTACAACGGTTATCTAACCCTTAACTCAATGGACGGCGGCGACGTAAAGATTCTTGCGAAAAATGAGGCAAATGGTTATGGAACCGTAGCCGCTGGAGCCGCTGGTACCGTTGCCGATGTGAAGGCCATGGGGTTCAATGAGTCAGGAGATGGTACCTCGTACAGCGGCGGCGCGGTTGATGCCAACGCGATCACCTTGACGACGGATCTTCGTGTTAACGGCGTCATGGTCGGGAAGTCCGACAACAGTTCGGCCCTTTCCAAGGCAGCAGCGATCAACAAGATCTCCGATCAGACCGGCGTGACCGCCACAGCGAAAACCGAGGTCAAGGTCACGACTGCTATCGCTAACGTGGCTCAGGCGAATGCGGTTTTGATCAACGGGAAAACCCTTGACTTTTCGGCTCAGACGCAGATCTCGGGCGTTGTGTCGGTAATCAACGCGGGCAACGTCAACGGGGTAACGGCATCAACGGATGTCGACGGTAACCTTCTGCTTACCTCGCAGGGCGGGGCTGACATCACGGTTGAGGATGCAAGCGGATTCATCACTGATATTGCTTCAACCTACGAGCCGTCCGCTACTCCGATCGGCGCGGTGACGACCGCAACCGCCGGGGCAACCGCGGGCGGTGAGACGATCAAGGGGCGGATTTCCTTGAGTTCCTCAATTGGGGCCGAGATTCGGGTGGAGTCGCAATCAGCCTCTGCTACGGACCGGGCGGCCGCGCTGGCCCTGATTGGCATGTCTTCGCAGGGCGGCAGCAGCACCATGGTTGGTGGGGAGTTGTCGATTCGCACCCAGGAGGCCGCTGGTCGCGCGATTACCGCGATCGACAAGGCCATTGATAATGTCGCGCTCAGCCGTGCGAATCTCGGCGCGTTCCAGAATCGTCTGACGGCTTCGGTGGACAATCTCAGCACGTCGAGCACAAACCTGTCCGAATCACGCAGCCGGATCGCCGATGCGGACTATGCCTCGGTCACAACCGAGCTGGCGCGTCAGCAGATCATCCAGCAGGCGGCGACCGCAATGCTGGCGCAAGCTAATCAGCAGCCCCAGACGGTACTGGCCTTGCTGCAGTAAGCATGTGAATCGCAGCAAAACGGGGCGGGGCGCTTAGCTCCACCCCCAAAGCAAAAAGCCGGGCTTCGTGCCCGGCTTTTTGCTTTGGGGCGTTCGCAACGGGTGTGCCGAGGTTACTCGCCCTCTGCCTCCAGTATTTCAAATAGCGAAGCTCGACAAGCACCCGCTGTGGCTGCGCGGCGTTGCTCTCGTTGAGCGGCCACCCGCCGCAATATTTCACCTGGCATTCGTCCTGCTTACAACCTCTGCGCGGCCGTGCGGTTAGCGGTGGAGAGGTCCGGTACGCCGGGCGGACGGGGAAGCGGCAAAGAACCGAACAGGCTTTGCCGCTCCCCCCTCCGAAAGCGGCAAAAGCTTGCCTTCCTCCTCCTGAAAACCGCCTGGCACGTCGATTGCTAACTGTTCCGTGTCACACCATCACAGGAGATTCAGATGACACACGCAATGCAACTCGCCGGGTTTCCGACACCCGATGAGATTCGGTTCTCGATTCAGACTCTGGTAGCCGATGACGACCTTGATCAGGCTGCCGATATTGCCGAGCATGGATTGACGGCGTATCCGGAGAGTGAGGGCGTGCTGGCGATTTCATCGCTGGTTGCCGTTGTTCGCCAAGACTGGGTTCAGGCAGTTGATCTGCTGGAGCGTCTTATCTCGATCCAGGGCGACAACGCGTCTGAATTTACCCGAAACATGTACGAGCGAGCCCTGACGTGCAGTGGCAAATCGCCTTCGCCGTCGCGGCAGGACCTTGCCTGAGCGGCAGGGCAATCCACGACTGATACGAGGAAGCCATGACTATCATCAATAGCAACACCAAGGCGCTTTACGCGTCGAACGCCCTGCAGATCAACAATCGCCAGATGGCCGATTCGATGCAGCAGCTTTCAACCGGCAAGCGCATCAATGGCGCTAAGGATGATGCTGCGGGCCTCGCGATCGCAACCCGCATGACCGCAGACCTGCGCGGCATGGCGATGTCGATCAAAAATGCTAACGACGGCATCTCGATGATGCAGACTGCTGAAGGCGCGTTGGGCGAAGTGACCAATATGCTTCAGCGGATGCGCGAGCTGTCCGTGCAGGCAGCCACCGGCAGCATGACCCGCGAGAATCGGGTGGCGCTGCAGAAGGAAATGGATCAGCTGATCTCCGAAATCGACAACGTGTCGCGCACCACCAACTTCAACGGCATCAAGCTGCTGGACGGTACGGCCAAGGGCGTGGCGATCCAGACCGGTGTGAAGGAAAACGACCAGGTTTCGGTGACGATTGAATCGGCCGGTAGCAAAGCGCTTGGCCTGCAGGGGTTCATGGTCGAGGGCACCGTGACCAGCGGTCGGGTCGGTACCTTCGCTAACCAGGCGGTTGACGACGTACTGATCAACGGCAAAAACGCTTTGGGCAGTGCTATTGCGGGGGACGTCACGGCCAGCGCACTTGCGTCCAATATCAATACCAACATTGGCGAGCATCGGGTGAAGGCGACAGCCTTCAATACGATCCAGGGGGTTGCGCCCACCTCCAACGTGTTTGCCGACGGTGCCGTCACGATCAGCATCGACGGTGGCGGAGCGATCAGTATCGGTGCAGCGAATAGCGTTCAGGAACTGGTGAACAACATCAACCGCGATGCAGCGGGTGTCACCGCAGTGCTGGGCGGAAATGGAACGATCGAGCTTTCAAATAATACGGGGAAGACGATTGCCGTCGCAGGCACAGCGCCTACAACCGCAGGTCTGACGGCGGGAACGTACAAGGGTTATGTCACGCTCGAGAGCCTGGATAACGGTGATGTCAAGATCATCGCGAAAAACGAGGCGAACGGATACGGCACGACTTCAGCTGGCCTGATTTCTGATGTGAAGACCATGGGCTTCAATCAGTCAACGGACGGTAAGAGCTTCACCGGTACGGCAGTGAGCGCGACCGCGGTCAATCTCACGCACGACCTGCGAGTGAACGGCGTGAAAGTTGGGGTATCCGATGACAGTTCGGCGTTGTCGAAGGCCGCTGCCATCAACAAGATCACCGACCAGACTGGCGTGGTTGCCACGGCCAAGACCGAGGTGAAAGTAACGATCAACATGGCCAATATTGGGGCCGCCGCTTCGATCAACATCAACGGTACCAACATCACGACGATTGGCACTCGTACCACCATGCAGCAGGTCGTGTCCGACATCAACGGCTCATTGAATGGGGTTCGTGCGTCAACCGACAAGGATGGGAACCTCATCCTGTCGTCGGAAGGTGCGGATATTTCGGTTGAGGACGCTAACAGCTTCATGGTCGGAATCGCTTCGATCCACGGCGATGCCTCTACCGGCAACATTACGGCGGCGGGCGGTGCAACGGTTAAAGGGCGCGTGACCCTTTCCTCTGAAATCGGGGCGGAGATCAAGGTTGACTCCTATGCCACCGATGCCAACGTTAGAAGCAACTCCCTGGCTCTGGTCGGTTTGTCGGCGCAAGGAGGGTCTGACACGCTGGTGGGCGGCGCTCTGCAAATTACGTCGCAGGAAGCTGCTGGCAGGGCGCTCACGTCGATCGACAAGGCGCTTGAGAATGTGGCGCTAAGTCGGGCGAACCTGGGTGCGTTCCAGAACCGCCTGACAGCCTCAATCGACAACCTTACCACCACTCGGACCAACTTGAACGAGTCGCGCAGCCGGATCATGGATGCCGACTACGGTCAGGTGACGACCGAACTGGCGCGCCAGCAGATCATCCAGCAGGCAGCCATGGCGATGTTGGCGCAGGCCAATCAGCAACCGCAGTCGGTTCTCAGTCTCCTGCAGTAAGTTTCTAGGCAAGTCTCTTAGCGGTAGTTTCGGGGGTGGCGGCGCAAGTCGTCACCCCCGTTTTTCGCCGGCTGAGGATGCAAATCAGACGATAAATAGGCGGTTTGTCGCAAAACCGCGTGGATTGAGTCAGGCTTTGTGCCCGTTACGCCCGAAACTCGCGGGTTGCATGAACCAACTAGGCGGCGTTTGGAGCCGAGGACGTTACAGGACCTTACGCGCGGTCTATGCTAAACCACGTAGCCGAACCGGCAGTGCTGGGGGATAATGCGACTTAGGTAAAAAGGCCGAGAAATACTTGTTTTTTCAGCGAATCCGAAAGATTCGCCATCCGTCGCGGCACTTCTTCATGCTGAATTTCCAGTCAAGCTGGTGGCGCTTGATGTACTGGATGGCGGAAACGCGAGCGCTCTCGGCCTTGCGGAAGTCGAGTATGTGCAGGCTGTCGCCAATCTCCATGGCGGAGAACGGATACTGGAGGCGCTCGGCGGCAACCTCGGCAAGCGGTGTTCGATCTAGCGTGAACATGTTGAGTCCGTTTTTTAGTTTCGCCGAAGGGAAGTCGACCGTTGGACAGGAAGCTTGAGTCGGATAAATCAGGTAAAGCGCTTTCCCGCGCTGGCACGCCGC
>CAIPNM010000168.1 GCA_903866395.1 uncultured bacterium | reverse complement strand
GCTGTCTGCGCGCGTGGCGCAGTTCAAGGTGGGTGCAGGGTCCGAGCCGGGCGTCACCATCGGCCCGCTGATCGAGGCCGCCGCAATCGCAAAGGTCGAGGAGCATGTGGCTGATGCGCTCGCTCAGGGCGCAACGGTTCTGACTGGCGGGCGTCGTCACGCGTTGGGTGGGCTCTTCTTTGAACCCACGATCCTCGCCAATGTCACGCAGTCAATGAAGGTTGCGCGCGAGGAAACATTCGGCCCGGTCGCCCCGCTCTTTCGGTTTCACACCGAGGCTGAGGCGATCGAGATGGCCAATGCCACCGAGTTCGGACTCGCCGCATATTTCTTCTCGCGCGATCTGGGGCGAGTGTTTCGCGTCGCTGAAGCGCTTGAGAGTGGCATGGTGTGCGCGAACAGCGGGCTCCTGTCCACCGAGGTGGCGCCCTTCGGCGGGGTCAAGCAGTCGGGTCTCGGTCGAGAGGGTTCAAAGCACGGGCTCGACGAATACCTCGAGATCAAGTATCTGTGCCTCGCGGGTATCAACTAAAGCGCGATCGAGCGTGCGCGCGGGGCTGTTGGCCGCGCGTGTTCAAACAAGGCGGAGCCGATGATGAGAGTGAAGGCCGCAGTATTGCGACAGATGGGGCTCCCGCTTCCCTACGCACAGAGCCAGCCGATTGCAATTGAAGAGGTGGAACTTGCGCCGCCCGCGCAGGGCGAGGTGTTGCTGCGTATTCATGCGGCCGGCCTCTGCCACTCCGACCTGTCGGCGATCAACGGTGATCGGCCTTGGCCGATGCCGATCGTGATCGGGCATGAAGCGGCGGCCGAGGTGGTGGAGTTGGGCGAAGGCGTGACCGATCTTGCGGTGGGCGACCATGTGGTGCTCATCTTCCGTCCGAGTTGCGGGGCTTGCGCGAGTTGTTCGGTCGGGCGGCCTGCACTGTGTGGCCCTGGGGGCGAGGCCAATGCGGCGGGCACACTGCTGGGGGGCTATCGACGGCTCGCCTCGGTGAACGGCGCTGGCATCGACGGGCTGGCCGGGGGCGCGCTCCATCATCACCTGGGTTGCGCGGCGTTTGCCGAATATGCAACGGTATCGCGTCGCTCGGTGGTTCGTATCGATCCGTCGCTACCCTGGGATGAGGCGGCACTCTTTGGTTGCGCGGTCATCACCGGCGCGGGCGCGGTCTACAACACAGCGCGCATGGAGGCGGGTTCCCGGGTGGCGGTCGTGGGGTTGGGTGGCGTGGGGTTTGCGTCGCTGCTCGCTGCGCTTGCAGGCGGTGCACGCCAGGTCGTCGCGGTCGACATGCTCGAGAGCAAGCTCGAACTCGCCCGGTCGCTGGGCGCAAGCGCCTGTGTGAATGCCGCCGATCCGGAGGCCATCGCCAAGGTCCGTGATCTGACGGGCGGCGGGGTTGACTACGCATTCGAGATGGCGGGCAACGTCGCCGCGCTCGAGCTCGCTTATCGCATCACCGCGCGCGGCGGCACAACGGTGACGGCAGGGCTCCCCAATCCGGCGGCGCGCTGGTCGTTGCAGGCGGTGTCGCTCATTGCAGAGGAGCGCACGCTCAAAGGGAGCTATGTCGGCTCGTGCGTGCCAGCTCGTGATGTGCCCCGGTTCATCGCGATGTACCGGCAGGGGGTGTTGCCTGTCGATCGACTGCTGTCGGAGAGAATCCGTCTCGAGGACATCAACCCGGCGCTTGATCGCCTGGCGCGGGGCGAATCGATCCGCCAGGTCATGATGATGGGCTGATTGCCGATGAGCACCTCGCCTGAAACATTCGACTATGTGATCGTGGGCGCCGGGACGGCGGGCTGCCTGCTTGCGAACCGGTTGTCGGCCGACCCCTCGGTTTCTGTACTGCTGCTCGAGGCGGGCGGGCGGGATGACTACCTGTGGATCCATATCCCGGTGGGCTATCTTTACTGCATCGGCAACCCTCGAACCGACTGGATGTTCAATACCGAGGCCGATCCCGGGCTGGGCGGGCGCACGATCCGCTATCCGCGTGGGCGAGTGCTGGGGGGCTGCTCCTCGATCAACGGCATGATCTACATGCGCGGCCAGCGCGCCGACTATGACGGTTGGGCTGCCCTGGGTAATCCGGGCTGGTCCTGGGATGAGGTGCTGCCCTGGTTCCGGGTGCATGAGGACTACCACCGGCTTGACGGTGGCGCGGCCGATGCGTTGCATGGGCATGGCGGCGAGTGGCGGGTGGAAGCGCAGCGCCTCAGTTGGACGATCCTCGATGCGTTTCGCCGGGCGGCCGATGAGGCCGGTATTCCGCCGACCGATGACTTCAACCGCGGGGACAACTTTGGCTGCGGGTATTTCGAGGTCAATCAGCGACGTGGGGTGCGCTGGAACGCGTCTAAGGCGTTTTTGCGTCCGATCGAGCAGCGCCCAAATCTGCAGGTGGTTTGTCATGCGCGTGTCGATCGACTGCTTCGTGCTGACGACGGAAGCGGTCGGGTGGTTGGCGTCGAATGCAGGGTGGGCAAGGGTTCTGGCGTAAGCAAGCGCTTCCTTTCCAGGGCTGAGATGGTCCTTGCGGCGGGGGCGGTCGGATCGGTGCAGATCCTGCAACGCTCGGGCATTGGCCCGGCGGCCGTCCTGGCGCGGGCAGGGGTGCAGGTGGGGACAGCGCTTGCCGGCGTTGGGGAAAATCTGCAGGACCATCTGCAGTTGCGCATGATCTACAAAGTGAGCGGCGTGCCAACGCTCAATGAGCAGGCAAACAGTGTCTGGGGTCGGGCTCGGATGGGGCTTCAGTATCTGGTGAGTCGGTCCGGTCCGATGGCGATGTCGCCCAGTCAGCTTGGGGCGTTTGCGCCCTCTGATCCCCGGCATGAGCGCGCCAATGTCGAGTATCACGTCCAGCCGCTGTCGTTGGATCGCTTTGGCGAGCCGCTGCACCGGTTTTCTGCGTTCACCGCATCGGTATGTAACCTTCGGCCGACTTCACGTGGGACGGTAGGGATTGTCTCGGCTGACCCTGATGCTGCGCCGCGGATAGCGCCGCAGTATCTTTCAACGGTCGAGGACAGGCGGGTGGCGGTGGAGTCGATCCGGCTCACGCGACGGATTGTGGGTGGCCCGTCGCTGGCGGCCTACTCGCCGACCGAGTTTTTGCCGGGCGAGGCCTGTCAGAGCGATGAGGAATTGGCCGATGCGGCGACGAGTATCGGGACAACCATCTTTCACCCGGTGGGGACTTGCCGAATGGGGCCGGCATCCGACCCGATGGCGGTGGTGGACCACCGGCTTCGAGTCCACGGAGTGCCGGGGCTGCGGATTGCCGATGCGTCGGTGATGCCCACGATCACCTCGGGCAACACCAACGCCCCCACGCTGATGATCGCGGAAAAGGCCGCTGCGATGATGAGGGAAGACGCGGCGCGCTAACGAAAGCGCTGCCCCGGGCTGAGTTCTTCAGAAGGGTCGCGGATCGCAGTCGCCTGGGACAGGTGAAGAGGGTGGGTTGATGGAGCAGGTGCAGTCGCTGGTAGTGGGCGCGGGGGTCGTGGGGTTGGCGATCGCACGTGAGCTCGCGCTGTCGGGGCGGGAGGTGGTGATCCTGGATCGTGCGGACGCGTTCGGCACCGAGACCAGCTCTCGAAATAGCGAGGTCATCCATGCGGGTATCTATTACGCCCCTGGCTCGCTTAAGGCCCGGCTTTGTGTGGAGGGCCGTGAGGCGCTTTACCAGTTTTGCGCCACACATGGTGTGGCGCATCGGCGGTGCGGTAAGTTGATCGTTGCGCCCTCAACGGCGAGACGCGCTCAGCTTGAGCGGGTGGCGGAGCGGGCCGAGCGCGCGGGGGTGGCGACGCTCGAGTGGCTGAGCGGTGAGTCTGCCCGCGCTCTGGAGCCCGCACTGTCGGCGGCGGTTGCGCTGTTGTCGCCGCAAACCGGCATTATTGATAGCCATGGCTTGATGCTCGCGTTGTTGGGGGAGGGCGAGGATCACGGCGCCATGCTCGCGCTCCGAAGTGAGTTCGTTGATGCGCAGGTGATGCCTGAGGGGTTCGCGGTGCGTGTCCGAAGCGATTCGGAGTTGACCTCGCTTACCTGCCGGGAGTTGATCAATACAGCGGGCTTATCGGCAAGCCGGGTCGCGGGTGCGATCGAGGGGCTCGGGTCCGTTCATGTGCCGGTGACACGGTATGCGAAGGGCCACTATTTTTCATTGGCGGGCCGCTCGCCGTTCAGTCGGTTGATCTATCCCACACCGGACGAGGCCAGCCTGGGGGTGCACCTGACGCTGGATCTCGCTGGGCAGGCGCGTTTTGGCCCCGATGTTGAATGGGTCGAGTCGGCGGATCAGTACGACGTGCCTGCGGCGCGCGCCCAGGCGTTCTATGCAGCGATCCGCGAGTACTGGCCGGGCTTGCCCGACGGTGCGTTGTTGCCAGCTTATGCGGGTATCCGCCCCAAGTTGGTTGGGCCGGGGGAGGCCGCGGCGGATTTCCGAATCGATGGCCCAGGTGTGCATGGGGTAGAGGGGCTTGTGAACCTGTTCGGGATGGAATCGCCGGGCTTGACCGCGTGCTTGGCGATTGCGAAGCGGGTTCGGTCGCAGCTTGATGCATCGCGTTGATCGGTTGGGCGCTCGGGTTGTTTGGGGGTGGGTGCGTGTTTGGCGGTGAGGGTGACGGTGCGCGAGGGTAGGGTGGGTGCGCGCCCTCGGTACCGAGTTGTGTTTCACGTGAAACACGCTCCGATGTTCTCGGCGGGTCGGGTTGCCGGGTAATTGCAGCCGCAGCGCGCGCGGTGAACAGGTGGTCTGTTTCACGTGAAACACCCGGATGGATGAACCGCGCGGGCCGCGGCATACTCTCCCGGCTCCGTCGCCTCTGGCGGTTGTGTCTGCCGAACTGGCCCGGGTACGACCAAGGTGGTGTGCGAGGTGCTTGGCGTGCGCACGAAGGCAGACCCGTCCGCACCTCGCACCTCGCACCTCGCACCTCGCACCTCGCACCTCGCACCTCGCACCTCGCACCTCGCACCTCGCACCTCGCACCTCGCACCTCGCACCTCGCACCTCGCACCTCGCACCTCGCACCTCG
>CAIPNM010000167.1 GCA_903866395.1 uncultured bacterium | reverse complement strand
GCAGACGATCACCGACTTGCCCGAGGCCAGATAGACCATGCCACCGTCTTTCGAGGGGTTGCGGGGTTGTACCTGGGGCACGGGGACGGTCGCCTGGGTGCACTCAAAGGCCGTGGCGGCTGGTGTTGCGGCAGGCACGGTGACTGTTGCGGTAGCAGGCGGGGTGACGGGAGGGCTGGCGGGCGCGGTTACCGGTGGCGTGGCGGGCGCGGTTACCGGCGGGGGCGCGGTCGCTGATGGCGGCGCGGGGGCGGCCACTGATGGCGGCGCGGGGGCGGCCACTGGTGGCGCCGCGGCCATTTTTGCTGGCGCTTGCGCACTAGCGGTTGCGGCAGGAACGGTAGCCTGAGCGGGCGCGGACAGCGGCGCCGGTGCTGCGGGCGTCGAGGGCTGTCCCGCTGGTTTGGCGGGTGGCGAACTCGCCGGCGCCGGCGCGGCGGCGGGAGCCGCTTTGCCCGCAGAACCTTCCTCGGACTTCGGCGCTCCATTGGCCGACTTCGCTGCTGCGCTACGCGGTGGGGAAGCGGAGGGTGCCCCGGATTGTGCGCCGCCAGCAGACGCCGGCGCACGTGCAGGCTGGAGGGCTGAACCGATCGCCAGGGCGCCCGCAATCAATAACCCCGGAATGCCCACCACCCAAAGTGCGAAGCGAAGCGGATGGTTTGAAGCCGAATCGATGATCCGCGCCAACACCCCGGGAATCGGCACAGGTCCTGTCGGCGACGTGATGGCAGGGGAGGGGCCGTGAGCGGTAGCAGCGGGGACCTCTGCGCTCCGAGGGGGCGCCGGTTCGCGTGCTTCCTCGGTGTCTATGGACGGCTCCGCGCGCTGCGTCCGGGATGGGGCGTCGTTGGGGGAGGCAGCAGAAACATCGTCTGCCGCCGCTGCGGGGCGAATATCCCAATGAAAGGCAGCGGAGCCAAGGGCTGCGAGGCAGGCATTCAACGCCGGCGGGTGCTCGATGATCAGGATCAGCCGAAGGCCTGAGCCCGGCAGCGCCCGGCACAAACGGACCAGCAGCTGGATCGAGTCGGGCGCGCGCTCGGCGTTCACGCGCACGGGAAGCACAGCCAGCCGCTCGACGCCGGTGGTTGTGTCGGTCGCCTCGCGAATTGAGAGCCCCGCAACGATCCGATTCACATGCTCGATGAGTTCGGTGGGATCAAGCGGGGCGTCAGCCGCGACACGGACGGTCGGCGTGTCATGCAGCCGGCGCAGCAACCGGAGTGCTGAATGCTGGACCGCGAGTGGGCGGTCGCTGGACAGCACCAGGTTCAGCCGCTGGTTGACCAGCGAATCAAAGGCAGCGTCAATCATGTTGGAATCTTAACGCTAGCGGGGGTGGGTTCACTGCGGCGATGTCGGGTCTGTCATCTGTCGATCAGCCATCGCCTCGAGCACCCGCTCGCGCAGCAACTCAGGGGCAAATGACTCAATGAAGGCAAACGTGAAATCGCGCAGGTAAGCGCCCCGCCGAACGGCAACGCGGGTGGTATTGATCGGGAACAGCCCGGATGCCCCGAAGCATTTCAGCTGACGGTCGCGCTCAGGATCGAAAGCGACCGAGGCAATGATCCCCACGCCCAAGCCCAGTTCCACATAGGTCTTGATCACGTCGGAATCAATGGCGGTCAGCACGATGTCGGGCGACAGACCGCGGTCGGCAAACGCGCCGTCTATATGGCTGCGGCCGGTGAACTCCTTGCTGTATGTGACCACCGGATACGCCGCGATCGCCTCCAGGGTAAGTGCCTTTTCACGAGCCAGGGGATGATCGGGGGGCACCACGACCGAGTGCGTCCAGGTGTATGCCGGAAGCGCCACCAGATCGTCGAAGTGGTCCAGCGACTCGGTGGCGATGCCGATGTCAGCCTCACCGCTCAAGACCCACCGAGCTACCGCTGAGGGGTTTCCCTGCTGTAGCGAGAGCCTGACCTTTGGATAGTGCTCGCGAAACGCGGCAATGACCCGCGGTAGGGCATAGCGTGCCTGGGTATGTGTGGTGGCGATCGTCAATCGCCCGGAATCTCCAGCAGCGTAGTTCTCGCCCACCCTTCGCAGGTTGTCGATTTCGAGGAGTATCCGGTCAATGATGCCGATGAGCTCCTGGCCGGGCGGGGTGAGCGACACAAATCGACGACCGTGCCGCTCAAAGATGTCGACGCCAAGCTCTTCTTCGAACTCCCTGATCTGCTTGGACACACCGGGCTGCGAGGTGTGCAGCGCACGGGCGGCGTCGGTGAGGTTGAGCTTGCGCCGTACGGTCTCCCGGACATAGCGCAGTTGCTGCAAATTCATAAGCTAATGCCTTGTGGGAATCAAGGGTTGGTGGAACAGAACTATATATTATTTGCGTTCCCGAACTCATCCCGTGGGATGCCACCGGCTAACCCCCTCGGCCTGGGGCGATAATGCGCGCTCTGATGAACGAAGACCGCCTCCTCGCGATCCCCGCCTTTCGAAATTTCTGGCTGGGTCGCCTCGCCGCCACCGCTGCCAACCAGATCTTTGCGCTGGTGATCGGCTGGGAAATTTATGAGCTCACATCGAGCGCCTGGTGGCTCGGGGTTGCCGGACTGGTGCAGTTTCTTCCGTCGCTCCTCTCGTTCCTGCTCGCTGGCGATCTCGCCGATCGCATTGATCGCCGCTTGATCCTGATCGGCGTGATGATTGCCATGAGCGCGATGGCGGTCGCGTTGTGGGTCGCTTCCCTGGCAGATGCGGTGAGCGTGCCGCTACTCCTCGGGGTCTGTGCGCTACTGGGGCTGGTACGCCCCTTCCAGATGAGCGCCCAGCAGTCGCTTCCGAGCGTACTGGTGGCGCCGCGCTTGCTTGCAAAAGCGGTTGCGTTGTCCAGCGCGGGCTCTCAGGCTGTCTTTATCGTGGCGCCGGCGCTCGCGGGGCTGGTTCTGATTGCGGGTGCGGTCCACGTCTATGCGCTCTGTACCTTGGTGTGCGTGGCGGGCTGGGTGTTTCACGTCAGGATCCGTTATGACTACAGCCCGCCCGCGCCGCGACCCCGTTCGATCTCCGATCTGTTTGGCGGTGCGGTATTCATTTGGCAGCGACCCGGGCTTCTTGGGTCCATTACGCTCGACCTGTTTGTGGTGATGCTCGCAAGCGTAAGCGGACTGCTCCCGGTGTTTGCCAAGGATGTGCTGGAGGCCGACAGTTGGGGACTGGGGCTGCTCCGGTCAGCGCCAGCGGTGGGTGCGGTGGCCATCAGTTTTCTGATTGCCCGCTGGCGCTTCGAACGTCACACAGGCCGGATCATGTTTACCAGCGTCGCGGTGTTTTCGCTTTCGCTGGTGGTCTTTGGGCTCTCGCGTGATCTGGTCCTGTCGCTCGTTGCGCTAGCGATCAGCGGGGCCGCCGATATGGTGAGCGTGGTGATTCGGCAGACCATGGTCCAGATCGATACACCAGACGCCATGCGCGGTCGCGTGTCGGCATTCAATTCGATCGCCGTCACCGCTTCGAACCAGTTGGGCGATTTCCGCTGCGGCGTGTTGGCCCACCTTGTGGGCGCCGTGCCCGCGGTGGTGGCGGGCGCTGTTGCCGGTATCGCCATCACTGGGCTCTGGATTTACTGGTTCCCTGGGCTCTGGGCGCGTAAACGGATTGATGAGGCACCGCCCGGCTAGGCCGAGCCCAGACCCGCGGTTATCATCCCTCGCGTCTTGGACCCGTACGCGAGCGCCCCATGTTCCGGATTGTTCGAACCAATCAGAAGCTGCATGCCGCATTTACCGAGCGGCTGGCCCGTGAACCGGGCCTGGTGGTGGAGCAGTTTGAGCTCGATGGCAGCCCTGATCATGCCTGGAGCCTGCTGTCGCGTGCGCATGCCTATCAGATCTCGGCGGCGCGCGATGAATTGCCCAAGTCTTTTCACGCCAGTGCTGAACTGCTCGCGCGCTGTCCGCAACTTCTCTGCGTGTCATCAGGTGGAGCAGGTTACGACACGGTGGATGTTGACGCCTGTACCCGTGCGGGTGTGCTGGTGCTCAATCAGGCGGGGGCGAATGCGCAGTCGGTGGCTGAAGCAACGCTAGGGCTCATTATTGACATCACCCACCGGATCTCGCTCTCGGACAGGCGCTTGCGCCGCGAGCGTGGGTTCTCCCGCGAGGACCTGATGGGAGAAGAGATCTCTGGCAAGACGCTGGGTCTGATCGGTATTGGTCATGTGGGGCGCACCGTGGCCCGGTTGGCGGTGGCCTTTGGCATGACGGTGATAGCCTGCGACCCTCTCATCGATCCGGACGAGATTCGTCGACGCGGAGCAGAGCCCGTGGATCTCGATCCGTTGCTGCGACGCGCCGATATCGTGTCTGTGCATTGCCCGAGAGACGCCGGCACGTTGGGGATGATGAACGAGGCGGCATTCGCTCGAATGAAGGGCGGTGCCTATTTCGTGAGCACCGCGCGTGGCGGCATTCACGATCAGCGTGCGCTGCTCGCGGCGCTGCAGTCGGGCCAGATTCGGGCTGCCGGGTTAGACGTATGGGAACAGGAGCCGCCTCCGCTCGATGATCCGCTTCTCCAGCACGAGGCTGTGGTCGCGACCTACCATACGGCTGGCGTCACCACGGAAGCGCGGGCGCGAATCGCCTTGTGGGCGGCCGATCAGCTCGCGCAGGTGCTTGCCGGTGGCGCTGCACCCCGAGCGGTCAACCCCGAGGTCTGGCCGCGCTTTCAGGCGCGTCTGACAAGCGCAGCGCTTTAGGAGCGTTCGAGTCCGCCGCCGCCGAGTGCGCGGTAGAGCAGAACCTGATTCTGAAGCAGTTGCAGCCGCGTTTGAATGACTGCCTGGCGTGCAGTAAAGAGCGAGCGCTGGGCGTCGAGCAGGTCGAGATAACTCGAGATCCCGTTTTCGTAGCGTAGCCGGGCGAGTTCCAGCCTTGCAGCCTCGGCGTCGACCACACCGTTCTGGGCGTTCAGTTGGTCAACCAGCGTCTGCCGGCCGGCCAGCGCGTCGGCCACTTCGCGAAACGCGGTCTGGATGGCGCGTTCGTACTGCGCAAGCGCAATATCGCGGGCCGCCTGGCTTGCGCGCACAGTCGACTCGTATCGTCCGCCAGAAAAAATCGGTTGAAGCAGGGCCGGCGCAACGGTGAAGCCCCAACTGCCACCGGTGAACAGGCTGGCGAGGTCACGGCTGACCGATCCGAATGCCCCGGTGAGCGTGATACGCGGCAGGAAAGCCACACGCGCAGCCTCAATGTTGGCGTTCGCAGCAATGAGTTGCTGCTCCGCAGCGCGGATGTCCGGGCGGGCCGTGATCAGATCGGATGGCAGGCCCGCCGGAAGCGGTGTCAAGGTGATGTCGGCAAGGCGGCTGGTGGCGAGTGTTGGAGGCGGGGCGCCGGGGCTGCCGACCAGCAGGCCGAGCGCGTTGCGATCGAGCGAGCGCTGCCGCTCCTGCTGGGCGCGCACCGCGCGCGCGCCTTCGGTGAGCGACTGCGCGAGGCGGAAGTCAAGCTCGGAGGCCGCACCATTGTCGAAGCGAAGACGCGTGAGGCGGAGCGACTCGAGCCGTGATTCCAACGTCTGGTTGGTCAGCGCAAGCTGTTCTTCATCGGCGATCAGGTTGAGCCACGACGAGGCCACCGCTGCCACCAGCGCAAGACGTGCTGCATGAGCGGACTCTTCTGAAGCCAGGACCTGCGCGCGCGCGGCATCGCTCAGACTGGCGAGACGTCCGAAGAAATCGAGCTCCCATGCGGAGAGCTGAAGCCCGCTGCTTATGCTGCGAAGCGCGGTGCCGTTGGGTTGTGGGGCGGACGACCCAGCGATACCAACACCGACAGCCGGTAGACGATCCGCCTCACGGAGCCCGAGTTGCGCGATGGCCTGCTCGACAGCGAAGGTGGCGATTTTCAGGTCTCGGTTACCGGCCAGCGCTGTCTCGATGAGTTGCTGCAACGCGGGGTCGGAGAAATAGTTACGCCAGCCGAGCCGCGCGGCCGGGCGCCCATCGGGGTCCGCGGTTTTTGCTGCTGGAGTGTCGGCATACTGCGCGGCAACGGGCGCGGCGGGCCGCTGATAGGGTACGAGCGGTCCGGCGCAGCCGGCGGTGATCAGCGCGGCGAAAAAAAGAAGTGCAAAACGGCCGAAACCTTGAGACTGCACCGCGCGCTGCACGCCCCGCGCGGCGGGCGAACATACGGCCGCCGGAGAAAACACAACGTTCATGCCGAGCCTCCTGGCGGCAGTGCCGGCGACTCCGGTGCCGGATGGCGCTTACCCTTGAAAATGCTTCGAATCACCACGAAAAAGACCGGAACGAAGACGACCGCGAGTATCGTGCCGGTCACCATGCCGCCCAGCACCCCGGTGCCGATCGCGCGCTGACTGGCCGATCCGGCGCCGATTGCCTTAGCGAGGGGCAGCACGCCCAGCCCGAACGCGAGCGAGGTCATGATGATGGGTCGGAAGCGCAGCCGCGCCGCTTCGATAGCCGATTGAACGACCGAGCGCCCCTGCTCCTGGAGATCTTTCGCGAACTCGACGATCAGAATCGCATTCTTGGCCGAGATGCCGATGATAGTCACGAGCCCAACCTGAAAATAAATATCGTTGGCATAGTCGCGCAGCAACGTGGCCACCAACACGCCGAGCACGCCAAGCGGCACCACCAGAATGACCGAGAGGGGAATCGACCAGCTCTCGTAGAGCGCTGCCAGCACCAGAAATACCGCCAGGATCGCAAATGCGTACACGATCATGGCTTGCGAGCCCGCGAGTTTTTCCTCGCGAGATTGTCCGGTCCACTCAAAGCCAAACCCAGGGGGCAACTGGGCGGCCAGCCTCTCCATCTCTGCGATAGCGGCCCCAGTGCTGTATCCCGCCGCCGGCGCGCCGGAAATCCGCATTGACGGGTAGCCGTTGTAGCGAACCGTTTGCGCGGCGCCGCTCACCCAGCGGGTGCTCGCGAAGGCGGACAAGGGAACCGCCTTGCCCTGGCCGTTCACCACATTGAGCTTCATCAGGTCTTCAGGCTGCATTCGCATGGGCGCATCGGCCTGCACAATCACCCTTTGCAAGCGGCCGCGGTTGGGGAAATCATTGATGTAAGCCGAGCCCAGTGCGGTCGACAGGATGCTGTTCACTGCTTCAAATGAAACCCCTAACGCGTTGGCCCGATCGCGATCGATGTCCACCTGCAACTGAGGCGCGTCTTCCAGCCCGTCCGGCCGAACTTGCGTGAGCACGGGGCTTTGCGACGCCATGCCCAGCATCTGGTTGCGTGCCGCAAGGAGCGCCTCGCGCCCGTTACCGCCCCGGTCCTGCAGGCGAAAGCTGAAGCCTGTGGCCGCACCCAACTCCGGAATAGGCGGAGGGCTGAGGGGGAAGATGAAGGCATCGCGCACCCCCATGAGTGCGCGAAATGCCCGCCCCGCTAGCGCCTGCGCCGACTGCTCGGGGGCGAGTCGCTCCTTCCAGTCGGTGAGCGTGACGAACGCTAGCGCAGCGTTCTGCCCCTGCCCGGAAAACGAAAACCCAAGTACGCCAACGATGCTGCGCACCTCGGGCTGCTTAAGCATGAATCCTTCAACCTGTTCCATGACGGCGCGCGTGCGCTCGACCGTGGCCCCGGGTGGCAGCTGAATACTCACCAGCAGACTGCCTTGATCCTCCGAAGGCAGAAACGAAGTGGGTAGCTTCTGATAAAACCACGCGGCTGCCCCGACAATGGCGCCGTAGAGCACCAGATACCAGGCTGCCCGCCGCACCATCCGGCTCACAAGCGCCTGATAACCATTTGTCGTGGCAAGAAAGCCGCGGTTGAACCAGCCAAACGGACCACGACTGGCCAGGTGGTGCCCCTTCTCAACCGGTTTCAGTAGCGTTGCGCAGAGTGCTGGCGTGAGCGAGAGCGCCATGAGCGCCGAGAATGCAATCGAGGTCACCATGACCACTGAAAATTGCCGGTAAATATTGCCGACTGAGCCGGGAAAGAAAGCGAGCGGCGTGAACACCGAAATCAGGACCAGGGTCATGCCGATGACCGCGCCCTGGATCTGGTCCATCGCCTTGCGCGTGGCTTCTCTTGGGGGCAAGCCTTCCTCGCTCATGATGCGCTCTACGTTCTCCACCACCACGATTGCATCGTCGACCACAATGCCGATGACCAGCACCATGCCGAACATGGTGAGCACGTTGATCGAGTAGCCAAGACTGAGTAGCGTGGCAAAACAGCCTAGAAGTGCAATCGGCACCACCAGGGTGGGAATCAGCGTGTAGCGCCAGTTCTGCAAGAACAGGAACATCACGAGAAACACCAGCACGATCGCTTCGAACAGGGTTTGAACAACCTGAGCAATCGAGATCCGGATGAAGCGTGAGCTGTCGTAGGGGATTTCCCATTTCATGCCAGGCGGGAAATATGCAGCCAGCTCGGCCATGCGGGCCCGAACTGCGTCTGCCGTACCGAGCGCGTTACCGGTCGGCGACAGTTGCACGCCGATGCCGGTAGACGGCTGGCCGTTCAGCCGTGCAGCCGTAGCAAAGCTCTGTGCGTTGAGTTCAACCCGTGCAACATCGCGCAGCCTTACGGTTGAACCATCGGTGCCCGCGCGAAGCACGATATTAGAGAACTCATCAACCGTCCCGAGCTGGCCACCAACGACCACCGTGGCCGTAATCGATTGGCCCGCGACCTGCGGCGACTCGCCGATTGCCCCAGACGAGACCTGAGCGTTCTGCTGGCGGATGGCGGCTGCGACATCGGCCGCAGACAGGTTGAAGCCCGCAAGCTTCTGCGGATCAAGCCAGATTCGCATTGCCTGCTCGGTGCCGAACAACTGCGCCTGGCCGACACCGGGAATGCGCTGAATCTCGGGCAGCACATTGCGCGACGCATAGTCGCCAAGTTGCACCGGCGTGAACGATCCGTCTGACGAGGTGAGGATGGCGAACAGCAAAAAGTTACTGCGTGCTTTCTCGACCCGTACCCCCTGTTGCGTGACGACCTGGGGAAGCCGGGGCGTGGCCCGCGACAGCCGGTTCTGAACGTCGACCTGAGCCAGGTCCGGATTCGTGCCAGGCTGGAAGCTGATTGAAATCGAGCCGACACCGTTCGATTGTGCGATCGACTCCATGTAGATCATGCCGGGCGAGCCGTTGATCTCCTGCTCGATCACACTGATGACCGCCTGCTCAAGCGTCTGCGCCGACGCTCCTGGATAGGTGGCGGTGATCACGATGGTGGGGGGCGCAACCGGCGGATACTGCGCGATGGGCAGCAGGCGGATGGCGACCAGCCCGGCCACGATGATGAACAGGGAAATCACCCATGCGAAAATCGGCCGGTCAATGAAGAAGCGTGGCATGAAGCGTCCTCAGCTTCGCGGGGCGGCTGGAGCAGCCGACTTGGGCGGCGTCCAGGGTACCGGCCGTACCGGCTGATTTGGGCGGATCTTCTGGAATCCGTCGACAATCACCTGCTCGCCATCGTTGAGCCCGTCAAGGATCAGCCAATTGCCGCCACTCGCCCCGCCAACCCGCACGGGCCGCACCGAAATTTTTCCGGATGCATCAACCACCATCACGGTGTCGCCCTGGCTCGCCCGGGAGACTGCCTGCTGCGGCAACAGCATGGCTCGCGGCGCCTTCGCCTGCTCAATGCGCACGCGGACATAGAGCCCCGGCAGTAAGGCGCCGCCCGGGTTCGGTACTTCAGCGCGCAGGGTCACCTGCCCGCTGGTAGCGTCCACCGTCAGATCGGAAAACAATAGTCGTCCGGTCTGTGGGTGAACGGTCCCGCCATCGAGGACCACGCGAATCAATGCAGCTTCGTTGCCGGTGCTACGCTGCAGCCGTCCTTGCTCAAAGTCGCGTCGCAGGCGGAGGGCCTCGTTGGCCGACTGGGTGAAGTTCACATAAACCGGCTCGATCTGCTGAATGATCGCGAGCGGGGTCGCCTCCCCTTGACCCACCAGCGCACCTTCGGTCACCAGCGCGCGCCCGATCCGCCCGGAGATCGGTGCGGTGACGGTGGTGTAGCCAAGGTTGATGGTCGCCGTCTGAACGGCTGCCTGACCGGCGAGCACCTCCGCCTCGGCCTGCTTTTGCGAGGCAACCGCGTTGGCGTAGTCCTGCTTCGATACCGCGTTGGCGGCAACCAGAGGGCGGTAGCGCTCGGCGAGCGCGCCAGCTTGAGAGAGATTGGCCTGTGCGCGCGCGAGCGTGGCCTGCGCGCTCGCCAGGGCGGCCTCATAGGGTGCAGGATCGATCCGGAACAGCACCTGTCCGGCCTTGACGTCGGCGCCCTCACGGAACTGGCGTTGCTGAACGATTCCCGCCGCACGGGCCCGAACCTGTGCCACACGCGACGCTTCTACCCTTCCTGGTAGCTCCTCAATCAGGCCCACTTCACCCAAAGCAACCTTGACAACGCCCACCGCCGGCGGCGGAGGAGCCGAGGCCGGGGCCGCAGCCGCGCCGGTTGCCGGCGCGCCACTTGGGGCCGACTGACCGCAGGCGCCAAGGAAAGCACAGAGGACAAATGCGAGCGCCAGGCCAACGCGAGGCAAAGGTGCCGCGGAGCGCCGCAAGGACAGCGCACGACCGCGTGTCGCGGCGACTTGCAGGGATGGATTCATGGTGTGCTTCCAGAGGAAGCGCGGATTGTAGCCGCCCGCGCGGCTCCCCCGTAGCGATGCGCAGGGCGGATCGGGGCATTCTGGCGCAGCGCCGATATACTCTTCGCTCATGACTCGTGACCTGTCAATGCTCTTTGAGCGCAATCGCGAATGGGCGGCCCGCGTGGAGGCGAGCCGCCCCGGCTTTTTCACCGGGCTCCTGGCGCAGCAACGCCCCCGGTATATGTGGCTGGGCTGCGCCGACAGCCGGGTTCCGGCCAACGAACTGGTTGATCTGCTGCCCGGCGAAATGTTCGTGCACCGTAATGTGGCGAATCTGCTCGTTCACTCCGACCTCAACGCACTCAGCGTGGTGCAGTACGCGGTCGACGTCCTCGGGGTTGAGCACATCATTGTGGTGGGGCACAGTAATTGCGGTGGCGTGCGTGCGGCGCTCGAGGATCAGCGCGCCGGGCTGGTCGATAACTGGTTACGCCATGTCCAGGACGTACGGGATGTTCATCGCGATTTTCTAGAGTCGCTGGAGGAGCGTTTCCGGATCAACGCACTGGTTGAGCTGAATGTGCTGGAGCAGGCGAGAAATGTCTGCCGGACCACCATCGTGCGCGATGCCTGGCAGCGCGGACAGACTTTGGTGGTGCACGGCTGGGTTTATGGTCTCCAGGACGGGTTGCTCAAAGACATGAGCCTGACCGCCACGGCCGCATCCGAGGTGGAGGCCGCGTATGACCATGCCCTCGAGCGCCTGACCAATCGCTGGCTGGAACGCCAGGCGGCTGGCTGATCGCCGTCGCTTTACAGGGTGAAATGTGTGCGAGCGAGACGTGCTACCACTTGGGGCGGCGCTAATCGTTTAGCATCGCGCCTCGATCCCGGCGATGCGTTGGGACGCGCACTGACCCCTAAATTTCACGGCCGAAAAGGGAATCCATCATGACGAGTCACTCACGCCGCCTGCAGCTGAAAGCCCTCGCAGCACTTGCCGGCCTGACAGGCGCTGCGGGTGTGGTTGCACAGGGTGGCGCCGGGGGGTATCCCAGTCGCGAGATCCGGTTCATTGTGCCATTCCCACCTGGCGGCGGTAACGACATTCTCGCCAGGATGCTGGGCCCCAAAATGGCCGAGGCGCTTGGTAAGCCGGTGGTGATTGATAATCGGCCGGGTGCCGGGGGCAATTTGGGCACTGATCAGGCGGCCCGCTCGCCGGCTGATGGTTACACCATCGTCATTGCATCCAACCAGGTCACGATTAATCCGGGCCTGGGTCAGAAACTGCCGTTTGATATCGAGCGGAATTTTTCGCCCGTCGCGCTCGTTGCATCGGTCCCCATGCTGCTGGTGGTTCACCCCTCGGTGCCGGTGAACAATGTCGCGGAACTGATCGCCCTCGCGCGCAGTCAGCCTGCGCGGCTCAATCACGCAACGCCCGGTAACGGCACGCCCCAGCATCTCGCCTTCGAGCTTCTCAACAAGCTGGCGAAGATCGAGGTCACGCATGTGCCCTACAAGGGAACCGGGCCTGCGGTGGCCGATCTGCTGGGTGGGCAGGTACAGGCCGCGTTCGCCACCCTGGCGTCGGTGGCCCAGCATGTCCGTTCGGGGAAGCTGCGCGCGATCGCAGTGGCCCCGGCGCAGCGCTCACCCTTGATGCCTGAGGTGCCCACCGTGGCGGAGTCGGGTGTCCCCGGCTACGACGTGCCGCTCTGGTATTCAATTCTGGCGCCAGCGGGAACGCCGGCTGAAGCGGTCGAGCGGCTGGCGGGCGAACTGCGCCGGATTGTCGAGTCGCCCGACACGCGCGACCGAATGGTGAACCAGGGTTTTCAGCCTGGCTTCGTCGGCCCAGCCGCTTTGCAAGCGATGATTCGCGACGATGTTCGGCGCTGGCAGGCGATCGGTCGGGATACCGGCATCCGGATCGAGTAGGCCGATCATGTCACTGGGTCAAGCGCTGGCGGGGTTGAGGGTTCTCGATTTCTCACAGATCGGGGCGGGGCCCACCATCGGCATGCTGATGGGGGATATGGGTGCAGACGTCACCAAGATCGAGGCGCCCAGCGGTGACCTGGGGCGACTAATCGGCCCGCCTTGGCTGAGCGGTGATTCGGTCGTCGCGCTCAGCTTCAATCGCAACAAAAAGGGGCTCTGCCTCGATCTCAAGAAGCCCGAAGCGGTTGCCACGGTCCATCGTCTGGCCGCCTCGGCCGATGTGCTGATCGAAAGCTTTCGGCCAGGCGTGATGAGCCGACTCGGTGTGGGCTGGCCGGTTCTCTCGGCGCTTAATTCGCGGCTCATCTGGTGCGCAGTGACCGCCTATGGGCAGGACGGCCCCTGGGCTGACCGTCCGGGTGTGGATGGGGTGGTTCAGGCGCTGTCAGGTCTCATGAGTCAGATTGGTGTGGAGGGGGCTGAGCCCTGCAAAGTACAGGTTCCGGCTGTGGACATGACCACCGGGTTTCTTGGCACGGTTGCGGTGCTGGGCGCGCTTCAGGCGAGAGAGCGTTCGGGATGCGGGCAGTACCTGGACGTCAGCATGTATGCCGCCGGCCTGATGCTGCAACAGACTGGCATTGCGTCGTACCTTGCAAGCGGTGAACTGCCCCGGCGAATCGGTAGCGCCGCCCCCTACGCAGCGCCGAACGAAGCCTACCGAACGGCCGATGGCTGGATCATGCTCGCGGCCTACCAGCCGCCGCGCTGGCGGTCGTTGTGCGACATGCTCGGGTTAGGCGAGGGCATCGAACGCGATCCCCGGTTTGCAGATAACGACGCGCGGGTCCGTCATCGCGCTGAGCTTCGCCTCCTGATCGAGGAAAAACTCGTTTCCCGCACGACGGCGCAATGGATTCCTCTGCTCGAGGCGGAAGACATCATGTGTGCACCTGTTGCCGATTACGCCTGGGTCACCCAATCCGAGCAGTTCCAGCATATGGGGGCCGCGGTATCGATGCAGCTTCCGTCCGGTGCAACCTTCCAGTCACCAGGCTTCCTGCTGGGTGACCGGGACGCGCAGTCTCGCGTACGGCACCCCCCTCCCGCGATCGGTCAACATTCGAGCGAGGTGCTGCAAGGTTTTGGTTTGACGCTCGAGGAGATCGAGCAACTCATCGCGCAAGGCGCGGTCATTGACAATTCGGCGCGGGAGCGCGCCTCTGCAGGAGAAGAACGATGAAATTCAATGCAATTCGCACGTTTCGTGATGACACCGGTCAACGCTTCAGCCGTGTTGTGGAATTGGGGGTCGATGATCTGTCCCCGGGTGAGGTCGTGATTCGCAGCCGGTTCGCGGCGGTCAATTACAAGGATGCCCGGGCGGTGACGGGCGCGGGCAACGTGCTCAAGCGCTTCCCCTGCACCCCTGGGATTGAGGTCTCCGGCGTGGTGGAGTCTTCAAGCGACGCTCGTTTCCGTGAAGGCGATCTGGTCACTGTTCAGGGAGGACGCGAGTTCGGTATCAGTCGCGACGGTGCGTACAGCGAAGTGGTGCGCGCACCGGCTGCCGAGGTGTTTCCTGTCATCGATGGCTTTGACCCGTTTTCGGTGGTGGCGCTTGGCATTGCGGCCTACACGTCGGCGGTTGCCGTGGAAGCCATCGAAAAGCATGGCACGCGCCCTGAAGACGGTGAGATCATCGTGACGGGTGCCACGGGTGGATGTTCAAGTTTTGCCATCAGTATGTTGGCGGGCCTTGGCTACCAGGTGGTCGGCATGACTGGCAAAACCTCGGAGCATGAGTACCTGAAGAGCATCGGATGTGTTCGCGCGGTGGGCCGCGACATTCAGGCACAGCACACCCGACCGCTCGACGAACAGTTGTGGGCAGGTTCAATCGACGCAGTGGGCGGCGCGCCGCTTGATTTCGTGCTCCGTACGATGAAACAGCGTGGGATCGTGGCGGCGTTTGGAAACGCCGCGGGCGAACAGTTCACGACGTCCATCTATCCGTTCATTCTTCGCAGCGTCACGCTGGCCGGTGTGAACGCAAACCATCCCGTGGGTTCGCGCGGTAGTGCGTGGCGCCGCATGACCGGCGACCTGCGGCCTCAGGCGCTGGAAACGATTGTTCACCGTATCTCGTTTGCCGAACTGCCGGCGCACTGCGAGGCGCTGATTAACGGTGGAGTTCGCGGCCGCGCGGTGGTGTGCTTCAGCTGACCCTGGCTGCCTAGCGGGTGGCGCGGCGTTCTGTGCGCAGGCGCAGGCGTTGCGCGCCGAGCGTGAGAAGAAAAAGGGAAAAGCCCAGCGCGTGGCTAGCGGGCGCAGGATAGACCAGCGCAACGCCGGCCACGAATAGCGCGGCTCGCTCCCAGTTGCGGCACTTAAGCCATAACCAGCCCTGGAATCCGCCGGCCAGCGCCGCAATGCCTGCTGCTGCGGTGACGGTGACCCGTGCCACCTCGAACCAGTCGGCTTCAGCGAGCGTTCGCATGGAGCCAGTCAGGAGCAGCATCGATCCAGAGGGGTCGAGCACGAAAATAAAGGGCACCAGAAATGCAGGGAGCGTGTACTTCCAGCACTGTAGGGTGGTGCGGTAGGGGTCACCTCCCGTAATGGAGGCGGCGGCAAACGGCGAAAGCGCGGTGGGGGGCGACACTTCAGAAAGCACCGCGTAGTAGAAGATGAACATATGCGCCGCGAAGTCGGGCACCTTGAGCGCCATCAGTGCCGGTGCGGCGATCACCGCGCAGATGATGTAAGACGCGGTCACGGGCACGGCCAGCCCTACGATCCAGACGATCAGCGCGGTGTAGATGGCGGTAAGGAGCAGCGAGTTGCCGGCGTATTGAAGAACAATGGAGCTGAACTTGAGACCCAATCCGGTGAGCGTGACCACGCCCACAATGATGCCGGCACCGGCGCAGGTTGCCGCCACATTGAGCACTGATCGAGCGCCATCATCCAGGGCACGAATCAACCCAGACTCCCACAGTCCGCGTCCAAGCGGCACTTTGCCCGTGAAGATTCCGTACGGGAGCAGTGCACATTCGGCGCGCAGCAGGCTAGTGAAGAGTGACACCACCGTCGCCCAAAACACGGACAGCTCGGGGGAGAACCCCAACAGCATGAAGCCGACGATGGAAACCAGTGAGAGGAAATGAAACCAGTAGCGCCGAGAGAGCGACCAGGCGGACTCCACTTTCTCGAATACGGTGTCCTTCATGCCGAATTTTCTGACATCGATCTCGACCATCAGAAAAAGCGTGAGGTAGTAGAGACAGGTGGGGATGGCCGCCATCAGCAGCACATCGAGATACGAGATCTTGAGAAATTCTGCGATCAGGAAAGCCGCCGCACCAAGTACTGGTGGCGAAATGATCGCCCCCAGCCCGCCCGCCGACAGAAGACCACCGGCCGCGTCTTTCGAGTAACCAACCCGAGAAAGCATGGGCGCGGCAACCGCGCCCAGTGTGACGGTGGTGGCCACCCCGGAGCCTGACGGGCCGCCGAGCAGGAACGACGCGAGCGTGACGGTCCGGCCCGCGCCGATGGGCTTTCCGCCCATGGCGGCGAACGAGAAGTCGAGATAAAAACGCCCGGCACCCGAATGCTGCAGAAAGGCGCCGTAGATGGTGAACAGGATAATGAGCGAGGACGACACGCTCAGTGCGGTGCCAAAGACCCCTTCAAGCGTCATGTACATGTGGCCAACGAGGCGGGGCAGTTCATAGCCCTTGTGGGTCCAGGGGGAGGGTAGCCAGGGCCCGAGGAACGCATACGCAACAAAGCAGAGCGTGATGAAGGGCATGATCCAGCCCGCGCTTCGGCGCATGGCTTCGAGGATCAGGGCCATCATCAACACACCAAACACGATGTCCCAGTCATCAGGGACGATCGACCGATCGAAAAAGTCATCTCCGCCTGCGATCAACCACGCCGCCACCGCAATGCCGCCGGCTGCGAGCAGCCAGTCCCACCACATCACCCGATTTCGAAAGCGTCGTGCAACCGGGAACACCAGGAAGGTGAGGAAGAGAACGAACGCCAGATGAGTGGCCCGCAGATGCTCGGGACGAACGATTGCATAGGCGGTGTAAAGGTGAAACAACGACATGACCACCGCCACCAGCGTCACGAAACGCGCCAGCATTCCGCTCAGGCGGTTGGTCGCCCCCTCCTCGAGTTCGATCATCTCCTCGGCCCGCGCCATCGCCTCGGCGCTGACGCGCTCAAGCGGCGCGGCGTCCGGGCGGCCCGGCTCGACGGAAGGGGAGGACATGCCGTGGTCTGGTCGGTATCAATGACTCGGCGCTGCCCATGCGGACAACGCCGGGGCAAGATTACTGCGCGATCTTCACACCCTTGGTGGCGAGAAACTTCACCGCACCCGGGTGCCAGGGCACAGGCGACGCCTCGCCGCGCTGGTTCTCGAGCACGATGTTCTCGGCCTCCTTGTG
>CAIPNM010000166.1 GCA_903866395.1 uncultured bacterium | reverse complement strand
CGCATAGGCGCCAGATTTTTTCTGCTCGATGGTGGAGGTGGTGGCCAGAATCTGCGAATCAGCCTCGGGCATGACGCTCACATAAAACGCAGGCGGCAGGCACACCACATCAAGCACGCCGCTACGCACAGCATTGGCCTGTTCAAAAGAGGGAATGGCCTCCGGGCCGCCCACCAGCCGGATCTGGACCGTGCCCTTGGCCTCGGCGTTGAGCTGGTTCACGAAACGGCCGCACATCTCGCCGAACGCCGTGTTCACCGGAACAAACACCCCTGCTCGAAGGGTGACTTCCTGGGCTGCCACCGCCCCCGCCAACCCTGCCGATACCGCCACTGCGGTCAATAAACGCTTCATTCGAGTCTCCCTTGAGTGGTGATGTTCATCCAGCCCTTGATGATTTAAAGCGGCACAGCAAACCCACGATGCCCGGCGTCGCAATCGATTAGCCGCACGGTCTTCGAGATGATTCGGAGTTCCTCCTGATGCACGCTTAGGCGATGCACGCAGCGCGCGCTAAACAGCCGCTGTTCGGCTTCACGGACCATCACAATCAGTTGGAGCGAACTCACCTCGACTCCACCCTCCTCGGTGGGTTCAGCAGTGAGCGCACTCAGGTGGTGATGGGTCCGAGACGGCGGCTGCTCAACATGAATCCCCGGGCTCGCGAGCCGTCTCACGCGCAGTGAAAGCAGCCGCCGGTCCTCAAACAGAAGCGAAAGCGCATCATCGGGCGAGTGCTGCTCCCAAGCCGCAGGCATCCAGTACCAGGCGTCGTCCGCGAATAGCGAAAGCCATTCGTCAAAGCGACGCTCGTCGAGCAGGCGCGCCTCGTGCTCAACCAGCCCGATTGCACGGTTCAACATCGCTGGGTTGTGACTCATGGAGTCCCTGTGTTCTCGAGTGACATCCAACGCCGCCAGGCGCCAAATTGCAGCCGGATCGGTATTTCGCTGGTGCCCGGGGCGAGCCACTCGGAATCAGACTCGCGATCGCGCAGCACCCCTCGCGAGATGTCCAGCCACTCGGGGCCCAGCCCCGCGAACCCGCGCTGGCAGCGCTCGAACACCTCGAGGTCATCGGCGGCAACCAGCGACGCAGGCGAGGCTGCAGCGGTGAGAAAGCGCAGCGTCAGGCGGGTCATCTCTTCCGGCGCACCATCGAGCGCAAAGCACCAGCTGGTCACCTGAGTGAGGTCGGGAGCGAGTGGCTGAACCACTCGCATCGCCTGGAAACGAGAATTGATCGAAACATTTGGCCACACCAGATTATTGAATCGGTCAATCGCCAGAATCTCTCTCGCTCTCACCTCGCCGTGCGCCCCCGCCAGGGCATCGAAGTAGCGCTTAAATACGGGGTCATCGCGCTGCGCGGCAATCACCCCCTGCCGATAGAAACTGTCCATGCTCACATGGCCACCGGCAAAGCCATGAATCGACAACTCGTCCCACTCCGCCGGCCGCAGACCGTTGGCGAGCTGCATCTGGACCACCTGCCCCGTCACGCCAGGTAGCGACGCCGCATCCCGGTCTGAACGCGCCGCGGCCACCGCACTGGCGTGGACAAACCCGGGATGAACCAGGTCAACCGCGTTCTCCATGAAAAGTTTCCAGTTGCCGCGGTAAACCATCCGGAGCGCCCCGCCCACCTGGGTCACTCGCCCCTCGGGCGCCCTATCCACCAGATTATCAATGGCAAACGCAATGCCCTGAAGAAACTCGGTCAGCGACGGGCCGTGAGTCGCATGACTCGCAAACACAAAGCCACGGTAGGACTGGACTCTCGGCGCGCGCGCAACGTTGCGGGCACTTGCATTCTGCAGGTACCCCTCCGGATAGCCTTCGGGCAGCGGCAGCCCGGTAAGCGTGCCCACCGCGTCAAAACTCCAGGCGTGGTAAGGACAAATGAGGTGCCGGCTGTGTCCGCGTTCGCCACTCACTAGTCGGGAGCCCCGATGCGGACAGCGGTTGTGGAGAAGCGAGAGCGCGCCACCCTCGCCCCGGATCAGGATCATTTCATCCGGTCCCAGTCGAGTGAGCAGCCAGTCACCCGCCTCGCGAACCTGACTCTCGTGACCGACGTAAAGCCAGGCTCGACGAAAGATTCGCTCCTGTTCGGCAGCAAACACCGCTGGGTCGGTGTACACCGAGCGGTGCACCCGCTGCTCAGTGGAGAGGGCTGCGAAATCAGGACTGGAGGGTGGCATAAGGCATCAAGCAGGGCAAAAGCGATTGCCGTTCGGTTTCGCGCATGCGACACCTGACGGTTGCACAAAACGGGAAGCCCTGGATGATGACGATCCTGCGCCGCGCTGACAAGCGCCGACCGGTCCAGATCCGTGGTTTGCCCTGCCCGTGGGGGCTGGCCTAGAATGATTTTTCCTACGACAGGCGAGTGATGATGGAGGAAGCGCGCGACACCCGAAAGCTTGCGGCAATCATGGTTGCCGACGTGGTCGGTTATTCCCGTCTGGTCGCCGCCAATGAATCGGGCACCCTGGCGCGCCTCAGGGCTTGCCTAAGCGCCCTCATCCATCCCGCCGTCTCCGAGCGAACCGGCCGAATCTTCAAGACCACCGGCGACGGATTTCTCGCCTCGTTCGACAGTGCGATCGATGCGGTGGAGTGCGCGGTGGTCATTCAGCGTCGCATGGCCGAGCGAGCAGCGGGCGAGTCTCCCGACGAACGGATCGTCTTTCGCATCGGTATCAACGTGGGCGACGTGGTGGTGGAAGGCGACGATCTTCAAGGGGGCGGAGTCAATGTTGCAGCACGCCTCGAGGCCGCTGCCGCACCCGGTGGTATCACCATCTCAGGCACGGTCTACGACCACGTGCGCGACCGACTGCAACATCCCATCGAAGATCTTGGCGAAATTAGCGTCAAGAACATCCCCTATCCCATCCATGCCTACCGGGTACACACCGCGGCTGATGCCGCTGGGCGGCCCACTACGTCGCGACGCCTCGCCTCCGACACCACTTCGCGACGCCGGGGATCGCGGGTCAGCCCCGCGCTGATCGGTCTCGCACTGGTGCTAATGGCAGGCGTACTGGCGTTCTGGCGTCCGTGGGCCACCCCGCCCGAACTGGTGGCGGGGTCCGACACCGAGCTCACCCCCGCGCAACAGGCCGCCGCCGCGGCCGGGCAAATCCTGTCGCCGCGCTTGCCCCGCGCACCATCGAGCGAACGGAACATGCTGCTCGTGCTGCCCTTTACCAATCAATCGGGCGACCCGGAGCAGGCGTATTTCAGCGACGGCGTCACGGAAGACGTGATCAACTCACTCGCCCGGATCGCGGGCTTCACGGTCATCGCTCGTAACACCGCGTTCACTTACAAGGGCAAGGCCGTCAATGCGCAGACGGTTGGACAGGAACTGGGCGTCCGCTACCTGCTTGAGGGCAGCATTCAAAGACAGGGCGACCGTCTGCGCCTCAATGCACAGTTAGTCGACACCGCAAGCGGCAACACTGTATGGGCCGAGCGCTTTGATCGCCAGATGGCCGATGTTTTCGTGGTCCAGGATGAGCTTGCCGATCGCATCGTTGGCACCGTTGCCACCCAGCTCCGCCGTCGAGAGGGCCAGCGGGCGCTCGCTGCCAACCCTGAAACACTGGATGCCCTCGACCTCACGTTGCGGGCGCGCCAGCTTCGCGGCACCAGCAATCGGGATGACATGATCGAAGCTCGGCGGATGCTCGAGCGAGCCATTGCGCTCGACCCTCGCTTCGTGCCGGCCTACACCCTGCTATACGGCGTGATTAACCAGTTTTTCATCAACCGCTGGACCGCGGAATTCAACTCGCCCGCCACCACTCAGGCCATGCTCGATATTGCGGGCAAAGCGGTCTCGATCGCACCGTCCGATCCCATCGCCCGCGCCACCTATGCAGAAAGCCTCACGCTGGTTGGCCAGCACGGCACGGCCGTTGCGCAGATCGAGTCCGTGGTGTCGAACACCACTGCCGACACCGACCTACTCAGACTTGCCGCCACCGTTTTGGGCCGCGCTGGCGAGTTCGACCGGTCGGTATCGATGATGAAACGTGTGCTGCAACTCGACCCGGTCACCACGCCTGGCAACCTCGCCTCGCCGCTGGGAAGCTCGCTCTATCTCCAGGGCAAATACGCTGAGGCGGCCGATTATGCCGGCCAGTGCGTTCGCCGAGCCCCCTCCAACATACTCTGCAGACGCTGGTATATCGCCTCGCTCGCACAGTTGGGCAAGCTCGACGACGCACGTCGCGAGGTGGCTGAGATGATGGCCTTGAGCCCTGGACTCACGGTGAGCGAACAGTCACAGCGGATGGCACGCAGCTACCGAGACCCCGAACACGTGCGGCATCACGCCGAGGGACTCAGAAAAGCAGGTGTCCCCGACTGATCATCGGTCAGTCGAGCACCAGCGCACCACTGGTGTTGAACACTTCGCCACTCACCGCCGCACAGTCATCCGACAGCAGGAACGCCACCTGAGCCGCCACCTGCTCGGCGCTGCTGAATCGCCCGAGCGGAATGGTTTTCAGGAGCCGGGCGCGTCCCGCCGCACCCAGCCGATCGAGCATGACGGTATCCACCGGTCCGGGCGCAATGCAATTAACCCGGACACCCGCGCTTGCCCAGTCCCGCGCGAGGAATCGGGCAAGATTGATGATGCCGGCCTTCGCCACCGCATAGGCGGCTCCAGATACCGCGCTGCCACCGGTGCGACCGTTGGTCGATGAGAACAGCACCACCGCACCGCGAGCCGCCGCCAGATGGGGCGCCGCCTCACGACAGAACAGAAACGCCGAGTCGAGATTAACCGCGAGCTGGCTCCGCCACTCGGCAAGCGAACATGCTTCGATGCCGCCCGACCCCACGCGCCCCACGGTGTGCACGAGCCAATCGAGACGTCCGAAGTGCTCGACCGTCTGCGACACCGCATCCGATACATCAGACTCGCGCGTCGCATCGCCTGCCAGACGCAACATTCGCCGCCCGGAACGAGGCGCGAGGCGCCCCGGAACATCCAGCGCGGCGATGCTCGCGCCAGCCGCATGAAGCCGGGCGACGACCGCCGCACCAATACCGCCGGCTGCGCCAGTGACGAGCGCCACCTTGCCGGTTGCGCTTCGCGCAAGAGACGTTCCCATGGCTCAGGCTGCCCGCCGCGGTTTCCAGTCACCCGATTCGATCGCGCCCCAGATGCCATCAAGCATGGCAAGCCGCTGGCGGGCTGACGCCGCAACCGCTGCCACGGCCTTGCGCTGCAGCGCAGATGTGTGAGCGTATCGGTAAGTGATCGCTAGACCCTCCCCTTCGTGATGCGTATCGTTGTCGATGTGCACATGGAAGAACTCGAGGTCGTCATCACTCATGCCCATCGCCCTGCACGCTTCCACATAGCGCGGATAGAGCGTCGGGGTCTGCCCCTCCAGCGCCACCATGATGCCGGCCGCAGCCTCTGCGAGTTCGCGAAACGCCACCAGCTCGTAAATCCAGCTACGCATCGCACGCGTACCCGGGAGAATCTCGCCGCGATCAGCGGCCTCGCGCACCCGGCGTGGCGATACGCCGCATGCCTGCGCGAACCGAAGCAGCAGGTCGGGGTGACGCTTACCTGGCTGATCGGGCACTTCTTCGCCGATCAGGTTTTCGAGCATATGGCGCCGCGCGTCAAGATCGGGCAGCCGACAGAAAAAATGGCCGAACTGTTGCGGGATGAGTTCGATGTAGTAGTAATGCTGGACTGCCCAAAACCCGAGTTGGGCGCGCGTCAGCCTGCCCTCGGCCCAGGCGAGTGAAAACGGATGCGCCCCAGAATGGCGCTGCGTACGGGCGGCAACGAGCGCTTTCGAAAAAGCTTGCCGGTTCATCGGTTGATCCATTTGCATCCTTCATCGGTTGACGGTTCGATCATGTGGCTTCTATCCGCACGATGGCTTAGCGCACCTGATTGCCCAGACGCTTGACCACCTCACCATACCGACGATGGTCCGCGGCAATCTGCTGTGCCATGCCTTCGGGTGTGGAGGTGACGATATGCGCGTCCTGCCCGCCGATCGAGCCAGTCACCTCAGGTGACCGCGCAGCCCGCACCAACTCGGCGTTCAGCCGCCCCACCACAGCGTCGGGAACCTTCACCGGAACGAAGAAGCCGAACCACTGGTCATATTCAACATCGCGAATACCGAGCTCAGCCAGCGTGGGCACATCCGGCAGCATGGCGGAGCGCTTCGGCCCGGCATAGGCAAGGGCCTTCAAGCGGCCCTCCTTCAAAAACGCCTGGGCGGAAAGGTAGGACGAGAAGAGCACGTCAATCCTGCCTCCCACCGTTTCCGTCACCGCCTGCGCGGCGCCTTTCATTGGCACATGCACCATCGGCGCACCGGCCACCTGCTGAAACATTTCGCCCAGAAAATGCCCGGCGGTCCCCGTGCCCTGTGACGCAAAGGTGAGTCCGCCCGGCCGCGACTTGGCGAGTGCAATCAGCTCTTTGATGTTGTTCGCAGGTAGCGACGCTGGCACGACCAGGATGCTATGGAAAGAGAAAAACGAGGTGACCGGCCGGAAATCCCGGTTCGCGTCAAAGCCGACCTGCGCATTAAGGTGCGGATCGATGGCATGGGTACCGACATGGCCCACGAACACCGTGTACCCGTCGGCAGGCTGTGAGAGGACAGCCTGCGCAGCAATCGCCCCCGCGGCACCTGGACGGTTTTGCACGATGGCGGGCTGCCCCGTGTATTCGGACAGCTTTTGCGTGATCAGCCGGGTGACCCGATCCGTGGATCCGCCCGGGGGGAACGGCACGACGACCGTGATCGGTTTGGCCGGAAAGGCGGGGTCGGCGAACACGGGCGAGACGCCCGCGAGCACTAGCAATGCGGCAATGAGTCTTGACACGAATGACACGTTGTTCCCTCTGCGCAACAGGCGATTTCAAGCAACGGCACCCGGCGAGTGCCAGCGATGATGGTAGCCGAGCCGAGCGGGAGTGCGCCACCGTCATCGGCCCGGTATAGGCGACGCCCGCCCGGTGAACGTCCTAGTGACGGGCGGCCTATGAATCGCGATGCGACAGCGACCGGCTCTCGGTGACGGCCCGCCGACGGTTCGCCTGGCACGCAGGTTGCTCATCCGTGTCGCCCGCCCGACTCCCGGTCGGAAACAAAGCATCCCAAGTCCCAATGAAGGACGATCATGCAAGATGTAAAACGTCTCTCGCACGCCGTCATGGTCGTCACCTCGGAAATTTTGACGGTGACGCTGGCTGGCGGGCTGGTACTGATGTTTTTCCCGACCACCTGGATGCACTCGCTGGGCCTTGGCTGACCGAGTCGGATCGAGCACGAAACGCGCGGGGCCACCCGCGAGCAAAGCCGCTAGACTGCTGGCCTCACCGGCCAACAGGAGACCGACATGCCCAACCAGGCCCGACGTTCAGTCGTGATCGGATCGGCGACTGCGCTCGCAAGCCCCTGGCTGCACGCCCAGGCATACCCGAGCCGCCCCGTCCGCATCATCGTCCCCACCACCCCGGGGGGTGGCTACGACAACCTCGGGCGCCTGGTCGCTGAGCGTCTGTCACCAGAACTTGGCGTGGGTGTCGTGGTCGAAAACCGCACAGGAGGCGGAACACTGGTGGGCACCCAGGTGGCTGCCGCTGCTGCCCCCGACGGTTACACGCTGGTGGTTGGCGGTCTCGCCAACATGGCGCTCAATGCCGGGCTCTACAAGAATCCGCAATACAACCCCGCCACCGATTTTGTCCCCATCGCCCTGGTGGCAAGCTTCAGTTACTGCCTGGTCGCGCGCCGTGATCTGCCTCAGAGCACGCTCCCCGAGCTGCTCGCCTATGCGCGCGCCAATCCTGGCAAACTCAACATGGCAACCGGCGGCACCGGCTCAGGCCAGCACGTGGCTGCGGTCATGCTGCGACGTCTGGGGAACATCCAGATGGTGGAAATCCCCTACAAGGGCGCGCAGGCCGCCTACACCGACCTGGTTGGCGGTCGTGTCGACCTGTTCTTTGACAACACCACCACCGCGCAGCCGCTCATCGAGGCGGGCCGGATCAAGGCGATTGCCACCTCGGGTTCGCAACGCGACAAGTCGCTTGCGGCTGTACCCACCGCCATCGAAGCGGGGCTCGCTGGCATGGTGCTCGAAAGCTGGCTGGGTATCTTTGCCCCGGCACGCACCCCTCCGGCCGCGGTGAGCCGATTACGTGAGGCGATGACGCGTGTGGTGGCTCAACCCGATCTTCGCAAGCGCCTGGAAGACGGCGGCTGGCGAATGCTCGACCAGGACGCTGCAAGCACCGAGCAATTCGTCCGCGCCGAAGCCGAGCGCTGGCCAACTTTCCTTAGAGAAGCGGGGATTAGCGGTGAATGACGACACACAGAGCATCGAGCGGTTGATTCGTGCCTGGGCACTCTGGCGAGATACCCGGCAGTGGGACCTGCTTCGTACCTGCTATTGGCCGGGCGCGCGCGTTCGGACCACCTGGCTGGATGGCACAGCCGAGGACTTTATCGAGGCCTCGATCCGCTCAGCGACCAACCCCCACGCGCCGCTCGCGCAGCACGCACTCGGAGGCACCACCGTCCGGGTGAACGGTGATCGCGCGCTGGCAGAAACCCGCATGACGATTCTGTTGCGGACAGAGGTCGACGGCGTTGAAATTGACATATCCGCTTGGGGACGGTTCGTGGATCGACTCGTTTGCGCGCAAGGGGAATGGCGACTCGTGCAGCGCGACCCCATTCATGAAAAAGACCGCCTCGACCCGGTAGATCCTCAAGCAAACCTGAAACTGGACCCGACCCGTCTGGCTGCGCAGCCACGTGCCTACCGACATATCGCCTATGTGCAGTCACTGGGGGGCGCTCGCATCACCCCCGATCTGATCGAACACAACTCGCCCGCGCAGCAGGCGCTTTATGACGCCTGTGACCACTGGCTGAATCGAGGCTGACGCTTACGCAGACGGTCTGCGTGCCGTTCAGCCGAGGAAGCGTTTTTTGAGCGAATCCGCGGCCGAAGCAAGCAGTGACGCATCAGAGCCCACGGCCACAAACTGCCCGCCAATCTCGAGAATGCGCCGCGCATCCGGTTCGTGTGAGGTCAGAAAGCCGGGTGCCCGGCCGGCTGCGCGAATGCGCCGGATCGCCTCCTCGATTATCGGCCAGACATCGGGATGGTGGCGCTCGCCGACATGCCCAAACGATGCGTGTAAATCGGCAGGCCCCACGAAAATGCCGTCCACCCCGTCCACCGCCGCGATCGCTTCGATCTGCTCGAGCGATGTCACGGTCTCGACTTGCAGCAGGATACAAAGCTCGGACTCCGCACGTTGCGGATAATTCTGAATGCGTCCCCAGCGCGTTGCGCGCGTGGTACCGCCCACGCCACGAATGCCACGTGGCGGATAACGCATCGCCGCCACCGCCGCCCTCGCCTGTTCGGCATTGTCGATCATAGGAATCAGAACCGTTTGGGCGCCGATATCGAGCACCCGCTTCAGCATGACCGCATCGTTCCATGGCACCCGAACCACGGCATGCGTGGGATAGGGCTCGGAAGCCTGCAGCTGGCAGAACAGCGACTCCAAATCGTTGGGGGAATGCTCCATATCGAGCAGCATCCAGTCAAAGCCCGCGCCAGCGAGCAACTCGACGGTGAGGCTGGATGACAGCGTGGACCACAACCCGATCTGCGGGCGACCGGCAGCGAGCGCGTGTTTGAAGGTATTACGGGGAAGTTCCATGTGCAGGCCCTATTTTTCGTCGTATTCGCGGGTGCCGGGCCAGGGAGCATCGGCTACGTCGAACACCATGCCCTCGAAGCCGCGGAATTTGTCCGGTCGACGGTATTTGCCGTCATCCACCGGCTTGAGTTCCATCTCATCGATGTACTGCTCGCCTCCGTTGGAAAATACGCGCTCCACCACATCGTCGGCCTCATCGGTGTAGACGCCGAAGTGATGCAGCCCCACGTAGTCCATGCCCTTGCCCAGCTGATCGGTCTTGAATTTGAGTAGCACGATGTTGATTGAACCGTCCGTCACCATGTAGCCGCGCGCGCGTTCGTTATCAAGCGCTTTCAGCTTTCGGAAACCAAAGGTGTTGGAATAGAACTCAAGCGCCTTGTCTGGGTCCTGCGTGGCAATGGCGATATGGCGGATACGGGCCATCGGAGCGTCCTTGGATGAAAACTTTGTTGGGACAGCAAGATCAGTCGAGTTTGATACCCGCAGCGCGAATCACTTCACCAATGCGGGTCATCTCACCGGCGATGAAGCTTTCAAATTCGGCGGCCGTACCGGGGCGTACTTCGTTTCCCTGATCGATCAGCTGCTGACGAAGCGCCGGCTCGGCCAGGATCGTTGCAAGCGCACGGTTCAGTCGATCGACACGCTCCTTTGGAACACCTGCCGGACCAAATAACCCGAGCCAGGTGGTCATTTCAAAGCCGGGCAGCGTCGCTGCAATGGGAGCCACTCCAGGAAGCGCAGGCTGGGAATCGCGGCTTGCCACGCCAATTGCCTTGAGCTTGCCCGACTTGAGGAGCGGCATGGCTGTGATCGGCACATCAAAGTAGGCATCGAGCCGCCCCCCAATGAGGTCGGGGGCGATCTGTGCTGTGCCTTTGTAGGGCACATGGTTGAGCGAGACCTTACCCTGGGTCGCCAGCAGCACCAAAGACAGATGTGAAGCCGAGCCATTGCCGGCCGAGCCAAAATTGAGCGGTGCGGCACTGGCGCGGGCGGCAGCCAGTAGATCGGCGACATTGCTGGCCGGGCTTGTGGCAGACACCACCAGCATCATCGGCGAGGCAGCGATCAGGCCGATAGGCTGAAACGCCTTGGCGATGTTAATCGGAAGTTTGGTGTACAGATGCGCATTGACCACCTGCGTGCTGGTGTTCCCCAGCAGCAGCGTGTAGCCATCAGGCTTGGCCCCCGCGACGAACTGCTGCGCAATGGTGCCGTTTGCACCCGCCTTGTTCTCCACAATCACCGGCTGCCGAAACGCAGCTTCCATCCGTGTGCCGACCAACCGGGCCAGCACATCGGCGATGCCGCCCGCTGCATAGGGCACGATGATCCGGATGGTTTCGCTTGGAAAGGAATCCGCCCTGGCCACCGGCGTGGCAGCCATCAGACCGAATGATGCAAGGGCCAGGATCAGCGCGCGCATTGAAGTCTCCGTGGAGCGCCGCGGCGAATCGGGTGACGTCAGGACGACCCGCGGCATCCGCGAATCGTCTCGCTCATTGCCGCGCAGTGTCAAGGTCACCTGGTTGCTAGAATCGAAACACCTTGAACCGGAGACCCATCGTGAGCACACCCCGTTTTCCTGCGATCCCAGACGACCAGATGACACCCCGCCAGAAGGAGATTGCAGCAAAAATTTCTGGTGGTCCTCGCGGCTCGGTTCGCGGCCCCTTTCTCGCTTTGCTTCATAACCCCGATCTCACCGAAGTGCTCGAGCAGGTAGGCGAATATCTACGCTTTCGGTCCACCCTCTCGCCCGCGCTGATCGAACTGGCCATTTTGCTGGTGGCGCGGCACTGGACCTGCCAGTACGAGTGGTTCGCCCATGAACGCATTGCCCGAACCCGGACTGATCTGCCCGACGGCATCATCCGGGCGATCCAGAGAAACGAAATCCCGCACGACATGAACGACGACCAGCGCGTGATTCATGATTTCGTGTTGGGCACGTTCCGTTGCGGCGCAGCCCCCGGCCCGGTCTATGACGAAGCCATCAGCCGCTTCGGCCGCGCGGGTGTGCTCGACCTGGTTGCGCTCTGCGGCTACTACACGACGATTGCGTTCGTCCTCAACACCGGGCAGATCATGCCGCCCGAGGGTGCGCCACCGCTTCGCGAGGTCGGTTGAGCGCGGGTGCCCTCAGGGCACCCGTCTTCAGGCGGACTCGGCCACCACCTGGTTGCGCAGCACACCGATCCCGGTGATCTCGATCTCGATCACATCACCGGGTTTCATGTTTTCCTGCTTGCCTTCGGTGCCGAACCACATCACGTCGCCGGGACTGATGGTGCAATAGCGCGAGGTTTCGCTGATGAACACTTCCGGCCGGAAGATCATGTCGGCGGTATCGAAGCTGTCTACCTGGCGGCCGTTCAACCGGATGATGGTTCGCATGGTGCGGTAATCAAGCCCAGTCACAAACCAGGGCCCCATGGGCTTGAAGGTGTCGCAGTTCTTTGAGCGAAAGAACGTGCGGTCGCTTTTTTGCCAACTGCGTTCACTCACATCATTACCGATGGTCCAGCCCAGCACGCTATCAAGCGCCTGTTCGGGCGACACTTTGCGAGCGGGCTTACCGAACACCGCCACCAGCTCGCCCTCGTACTGAAACTGATCAGTCGCATCGCGCGGCTTCACGATGTTTTCGCCGTGGGCAATCAGCGCATTGTTGGCGCGATAACCAATCTCAGCGCGCTCAGGCAATTTGGGCGATTCACCGATTTTCGCCGCCACTTCGCGGATATGGCCGGCGTAGTTCAAGCCCGCGCAAAAAAAGGTGCCGGGCACCACCGGCACCAGCAGGCGAACTGCATCGAGGGCGAGCCGCTCGGCCGTTCGCTCATAGCCCTCAAACGGCGAGCCACGAACCGGCACCACCGAGTCATCTTCAACAATGCCAAACGCTGTCTTGCCAGAGGCTTCGAATCTGCACCATTTCATGTCGGTTCTCCGAGAGCCGCGCATACCAACAACGCACACGGGCTCAGATGTTGAGCAACCCGCTAGTGTAGCCTCGACCGTCGGCTGCTCACGCTCGAAGATAGCAAGGGTGTCCGGATTGACCGTGTGAGCGCTCAGCCCTTCAACAGCATCGGCAGCCACAGGGCCAGGCCGGGAAATGCCACCAGCACCGCAAGCAGCACCAAATCCGCCGCGATAAACGGCGCCACGCCTCGGTAGATGTCGCGAATCGCAATGTGTGGCGCGAGCCCGTGAAGCACAAACACAATGATGCCGATGGGCGGAATGATCATGCCCAGCTCCACCACCACCACGTTCACCACGCCCCACCAAACGGGATCGAACCCCATTTTCTCAATGACCGGAAGCACGAACGGCAACGTGATCAACATGGCGGCAATTTCATCGAAGATTGCACCCAACGCGAGATAAGCGATCAACAGGCAAGCCACGATGCCGATCTCGGGCACCGGAAGCTTGCCAATGAACCCGACCAGCGCCTCAGGCACCCGTGCGAGCGTGATGAAATACGAGAACACTGATGCGCCAATGATGATCGTATAAATCATGGCCGTAGCGCTCGCCGTTTCGCGAAGCCCCTGCCAGACCGCTGCCCAGCTCATCCGGCGACGGAGAACGGCGAAGAGGAGCGACAGAATCGCTGCCACCGACGCAGCCTCGTTGACCGTAAAGACGCCACTGTAGAGCCCGGCGAAAATCGTCAACATCAGTGCAAGCACCGGCGAAGCCTCGCGCAGCGTCCGCCACTTCTCGGATTTCATCACCTGCTCGCTCACGGGCGCCAGCTCGGGTCGCCACCAGACGATCAGCCGAATGGCAAGCAGGTTGAGCACCAGCGCAACCACTGCGGGTACCAGTGCGGCATAGAACAGATCAAAAATATAGGTCTTGGTGACCACGCAATAAAGGATCATGACGATCGAAGGCGGGATCAGCGCCTTCAAGGTCCCGCCTGCTGCGATGGTTCCTGCTGAAAACGCAGGCGAATAGCCCCTCGCCAGCATCTCAGGCAAAGCCGCCTTGGCGAAGGTGGCGGCGGTGGCGGTCGACGACCCGCACACGGCACCAAACACCGCGCACCCCCCCATGGTCGAGTAGGCGAGCCCACCCCGGAAGTGACCAAACCAGCACGCCGCTGCGCGGTAAATATCTCTCGAAAACCCGGCTGCACTCGCGAACGTGCCCATCATCAGAAAAAGCGGCACGGTTGCAAGATCGACGCTCGAAAGCAGACCCGCCGACTCACCCGCCAGCACGGTCATGGCTGGCCCCCAGCCTGACTGCAGGGCATAGCCCACCACGCCCACGACAATCATCGCGATGCCAATGGGTATCTGCAGCAGAATCAGCGCGCAAAGGGCGACGAGTCCGAGCCCGCCAATGGCCAGCGCACTCACTCGCCGCTCCGCGCCACGTGTTCAAACCGCCCGAGTAGCCGACCGATTTCAAGCACAACCACGATCACCTGGACCACAAACGCCGTCGCAAAAATCGCGCAGACGCCATACCAGAATGGCGCGGTGGGAATCTTGAGAATCCAGGTGGTCTCGCCAGCGCGCGCGATCTTGCCAGCGAAGACCAGGAACTGCCAGCCAAAGGTAGCCATCACCACCGCGGTGATCAGCGCAGCCATTGCATCAAGCAATCGGCCGGCACGCACACCAACAAGATGCGAAACCAGCCGAATCGAGATATTGCTTCGCTCCATCAAGCCGACCGGCAGGCAGCACGTGACCGCAAGCGCCACGGTCACCGCAGCCAGATCACGCACTCCCTCGATGGGTTGATTGAGAAGCCAGCGCGCCAGCCCATCAAACAGGGTCATGAGCGCGAGAAACATGAGTCCGGCGAGCCCGAGCGCAGAAAGCGCCCGAGTGACCATCAGACCAAAGCGCTCTAACCGTGACAGCCCGCCCCGAGCCGCTTGAGCATGCTCCGTGGCTGAATGGGGCGCCTGGGAAAGCGCCGTGCGATCACTCATTGGCGCCCCCTCATCAGCCACCTTCCATTGCGGGGGCGATCACCGTCAACAGGGGCTCAGCGCCCCGCCCGCACGTTGGCGAGCTCAGCCCTCACCAGCGCCAGAAGCTCCTTGTTGCGCGGGCTCTTGGCGACCCATACGTCAATCACCGACTGGAATGCCGGCTGCATTGCATCGAGATCGGCTTGAGAGGGGAACACCACCTTGCGCTTGGGGTCTGCCTGCAACTGCTTCACCACTGACGCGTTGTAGTTGCCAATGCCTTCATTGAACCGAGCAGCGGTCCATTCACCACTGTATTTGCGGATCGCATCTTGCGCGGGCTTAGGAAGCGAATCGAATTTCTTGCGGTTCATCAGCATGGCGAGGGGCACTACGCCCAGTCGGGTGAAATAGTGGGCGCTTGTGACGCGGGAAATACCGAAGTCGACCAGCGGCGCGGGATGCGAGGTGGTGCCGTCGATGGTGCCGCGGCTGATCGCCTCCGGCACCTCCGTGACGGGCATGCCGATCGCAACAGCACCCAGCGCCTTGATGGTTTCGCTTTCAATAGCGCCTGAGGTGCGGATCTTCTTGCCTTTGATATCGGAAATTGAATTGATCGCCGAGCGCGAATGCAGGCTGTAGGGGGCCGTCCCGAACAATCCGATCGGAAAGAAATCGTCGTAGCCGCGGATCTTGCCGCTGTTCACGAGCCGCGTGAAAACCAGTGTCGCCTCGCGGAGGTCGGCGAACACGCCGGGTAGTTCGAACACCTCATTTTCCTGAAAGCGCCCTGGCGTGTACGAAGCAATCACCCAGGCGAGATCGGCCACGCCATCGAGCACCATCTGCGCCTGCTGAACTGGACTGCGCCCAAGCGCACCATTGGGGAACAGTTCGATTTCGATGGCGCCGCCCGCCTCCTTGTTGACCGCCTCGGCAAAGGGCTTGAACACGCTCTGGAAGGTGGCCTCCTTGTCGGGCGAAAAGATGGCGAACTTGAGCTTAACGGTCTGCGCCTGAACGCCAGCACTGGCGCCTGCCATGACGAGCGCGGCCGCGGCCCAGAGTGCACGGATTCGGAATCGCTGGATGCTGGTGCGCATGGGTGTCTCCTGGTAAGTGTTATGCGAGGCAATGTAGTGGATATTGAAGAAATGTCAATATTCAAGAATTAAATGCAGTCAAGCGCAGAAGCAGGGGCTATCGCTTGAAGCAAATGTCACTATTTGAGATATTGCCGTTTATGAATCGCCGCGTATCCCCATGAGCAGCCTCGGATCCTCCCTCTCCATCCTCAGCCTGTTCGGGCCTGATCGCCCCACCCTCAGCGCCGAGGCTATTACCGAATCGCTAGGCTTTACGCGACCCACGGGCTATCGCTATCTGCGCGAACTGGTCGCGAGCGGCCTGCTGGTGAGGCTCGCGCCGGGCACCTATGCGCTCGGGCCGCGCATCATCGAACTCGACTGGCAGATCCGGAGAAGTGACCCGCTGCTACGCGCCGGGCTCTCCGTCATCTCTGACTTGTCATCGGCCACCGGCTTTGAAGTGAACCTGGTGGGTCGCTATGGCGATCACATCGTCACGACCCATCAGCAGCATGGGCTCGAGCGGCTGCCGCTCAGCTTCGGGCGAGGCCGCCCGCTGCCACCGTTTCGCGGCGCGGGATCAAAAATCATCGTGGCGCACTTTCCGCGCGCGCGCTTGCGAAAGCTTTACGACGCGCATCGTGCCGATGCGCGCGACGCCAAACTTGGCGGCCAGTGGGAAGAGGTGAGGTTGTCGCTTGCCGCAATCCGTCGGCAGGGATTTGCTGTGTCGCATGGCGAGCTCGATCCGGGCTATGTCGGGGTAGCAGCCCCCGTCTTTGCAGCCGACGGCGACATCCTTGGCAGCGTGATCGCCGCGCTCTCACGAGAGCGACTTGCGGTCACCGACCTCGAACGGCTGACGGGGCGTATTCGCGCGGCGGGCCAGTCCATCAGTCATCGGCTGGCCGAATTCAGTGACGCCCCCGGCCACCACGAAGGCGTGACCTCGATCGCCCGCTCGACCGCGCAGAGACGCGCATGAGCCAAGATCACCTTCACGATGTCCTGATCATCGGCCTCGGCCCCACGGGCGCCGCGCTGGCCAACCTGCTGGGCGCCATGGGGCTCGACACACTGGTCATCGATCGCGAGCCAGGACTCCTCGATTTGCCGCGCGCTGTGCATTTCGACGGCGAGGTGATGCGCGTATTCCAGAACATGGGCCTCGCCGCCACCCTGGAACCTGATCTGCGTCCCTCCTCGGGTATGCAATATGTGAACGCCCAAGGGCTCCTGATGCTCGAACGAAAGGCCGCCGCCACGCAGGGACCACAAGGCTGGGCGACCAACTATCTGTTCCACCAGCCCGATCTGGAAGGTGCGCTGCGGCGTGGGCTCGATCGGTTTGGCTGCGTGAAGGTCAGAAACGGCCTCGAGGCGCTGAGCGTCACGCAGCATGCTGATGAGGTCGCAGTCCGCGTAGGCAGCACCCGCTCCGCGGGGGCCGACGAAACACTGCGCGCCCGCTGGGTAGTGGGTTGCGACGGGGCGCGCTCCATCGTCCGCGAGGCAATCGGCGGCCCGCTTCACGATCTGGGTTTACACCAGGAATGGCTGGTGGTCGATGTCGAGTTGACCGCCGATGTCGCCCTACCGCAGCCCACCGTTCAATACTGCGACCCAGCCCGCCCAGTCACCTTCGTCAATGTCACCGGTCGTCGCCGGCGCTGGGAAATCATGGTGATGCCGGGCGATAACCCGCAGGCGCTCCTCGAACCCGACCATCTCTGGGCGCTGCTCGCGCCCTGGATTCGCCCCAACCAGGCGAAGCTGGTCCGATCAGCGCTCTACACTTTTCATTCGTTGATCGCCTCGCGCTGGCGCGCGGGCCGGCTGCTGCTCGCCGGAGACAGCGCGCATCAGACGCCTCCATTTCTCGGACAGGGTATGTGTGCTGGCATCCGAGATGCGGCCAATCTTGCCTGGAAGCTGGCAGCCGTTGTACGCGGGGAGGCTGCCGAGTTCATTTTGGACAGCTACGAGAGCGAGCGACTGCCCCATGCGCGTGAGTTTATTGAAACCGCCATGCGGCTGGGCGAGATCATCCAGACCACCGATCCGGCGGTAGCGGCGCTCCGCGATCAGCGCTTCGCCCGCGAGGGCACCACTGAGATTGTCAACCTGTCGCCCGCGATCGGGCCAGGCGCCCACACAGGCGCGGCGGTAGCGGGCACCCTCGCCTCACAGCCGCGCTTGTCAGACGGTCGTCTGCTAGACGATGCACTGGCCGCGCACAGGTTTGCGTTGCTGACCGCAGCGCCTGAATCGCTGCAAGCATCGCCCGATGCGCGCGCCGTGCTCGAGCGGCTCAAGGTCTGCCAACTCAGCGACCCTGCGCTTGGCAACTGGCTAAAGTCGATGGGCGCGCAGCACGTGCTCCTTCGTCCCGATCGTTATGTCGCTGCACTCGCCAATTCGGCCGGCGAGGTTGCCTCCTGGCCCATCGCAGGCTGGGGCTATTCATTCTGACAACACAGGGGAGACATCATGAACCGACAGCCGTTACATCCCGTCACCGCACAAGACCGCGCCGATTTCGATCGAGATGGCGTCGTCTGCCTGCGGCAGATGTTTGACCATGACTGGATCGAACGCATGACCTTAGCGGTCAACCGCGTGATGGACGCCTCGCACCCCCTCGCCAGACCGCGTGAGGTCACCCAGGCTATGGGCGGCAAAAGTGGCCGCTACCATATCAATTCGTTTGTCTGGCACTGGGATGATGACTTTCGCGCCTGGGCACTCGAATCGCCCAATGCCGAAATCGCCGCCACGCTGATGGGCGTTGACCATGTACGCATGTTCTACGACCAGGTGTTTGTGAAGGAACCCAACACCTCCGAGATGACCGACTGGCATCACGATCTGCCGTTCTGGCCCATGCGAGGCAATCAGATCCTGTCGATCTGGGTGGCACTCACCGATGTAGGGCCCGACAACAGCTCGCTCGAATACATCGCGGGCTCCCATCGCTGGAACAAGTTTTATCGCGCAGCCATTCCCGATAAGGATCCGCGCTTCAAATCTGAACTCGAGGAGTGCCCCAACTTCAGCCTGCTGCGCAATGACCCGCAATACCGCTTTCTGTCATGGACCATGAAAGCGGGCGACTGCCTGGTACATCACCCGCTCACCGTTCACGGTTCGGAAGGCAACTTCTCGCCCACCCGGCGACGTATCGCGATCTCGAACCGCTACTTTGGACCCGATGTGGTGTGGGACCCCCGACCCGCCACCATGCGGGTCACCGGCGACCCTGTGCTGGAAGCCGGACGCTATCCTGCCGATGACCATGCGTTCCCGATTGCATGGGAGCGCTCAGCCGCAACGGGGCAGCACACAAGCTAGCGCGCGGTGCGCCAGGCGAGGCCTGCGCGGGTGCCATCGGCCACCGCCCCGCGCGCAGGTCGATACTCGCACCCCACCCAGCCCTGCCAGCCGCATTGCGCGGCCACCTCATCCAGCACCGCGAACAGATAACGATAGTTCAGTTCGCCGACATCGGGTTCATGACGCTCGGGTACACCAGCGATCTGCAAATGCGAGACGCGTCCGGAGGGCAGCCACTGACGGATCTTCATCGCTACATCGCCTTCGACGATCTGGCAGTGATAGAGATCCATCTGCACGCCCACGTTCGGCTCGCCGATTTCATCAATAAGCGCGTGCGCCTCATCCTGGCGGCTCACGAAGTAGCCGGGGTTGTCGCGCTGATTGAGGGGCTCGATCAGCAGCGTGACGCCAAGTGGCGCAGCGCGGCGGGCGGCCTCGCGAAAATTCGCAACATAGGTGGCCCGTAGCGATTCATAGGCGATCGCCGGCGGCATGATGCCTGCCATCACATGGACCCGCGGACAGGCCAGCGCATGTGCGTACATCAACGCACGATCAATCGACGCCGAAAATTCTGCTTCGCGTCCGGGTAGACAGGCGAGTCCCTTCTCGCCCTGGGCCCAGTTGCCGGGCGGTGCATTGAAGAGCACCTGCTTTAGCGCATGTCGGAACAGTTGGTCGGCAAGCACCGCCGGTTCGTAGTCGTAGGGAAAGAGAAACTCCACCGCCTCGAAGCCATCGGTAGCGGCAGCACTGAACCGCTCGAGAAAAGGCAATTCCGGATAAAGCATCGATAGGTTGGCGGCAAACTTCGGCACGGTGTTTCCTTCCATTACCAGCGCGCGCCAAATGCGCGACGCAGTTCGTCAATAGCCACCTCATCGAGCGGCACCAAAGGGGCCCGCGCGAGGCAGGCCAGCCGCGCGGTTTCCTCAAGTTCTTCCAGCACGGCCATCGCAGCGGCAGGGCTGTCCTGCCAGACCGTGGGCCCCAATCGGGAGAGCATCACCGCCCGGATCGGTCGACCGTCGCGCCCATAGCGTTCGATCTGCTCGGCTACTTCGTTGGCAGCCTCGGGCGCACCAGGTCGGTGATAGGACACCACCGGCACATGACCCACCTTCATCACAAAGTAGGGCGTGATGGGCGCGAGCAGTTCCGCGCCGCAGGCGGCCAACGTGAGCGCTACGCAGTGCGTGCTGTGGGTGTGAATGATGCAGCGCGTACCGGGGTCCCAGGCTAGCGCCTGGGCATAGATTTGACGATGCAGCACCGCGGTCTTGCTGGCCCGTTCGCCAGAGAGCTGGCGCCCGTCCTGGTCCAGGTGGGCAAGCGCTTCCGGGTCGAGAAACCCCAAACAGGCATCGGTGGGTGTGATGAGAAGCCCCCCATCATCGAGCCGCACGCTGATATTGCCGGCCGTGGCATGAACATAACCGCGATCGAACAGGCTTCGCCCAACGCGGCAGATTTCCTCGCGCGCACTGGACGCATTCACGGCAACACGCCTGAGTCGAGTGCGGTCAAGGCGCGTGTGAAGAAATCCTCGGCCCCGAAATTGCCCGATTTGAGGCACAGGTGCAGCCCTTCCCTCCTCCCCATGACCTGCGTCGCATGGCACCACGGAACGCCCGGATCGATCTGCGCACCGATCCTGAGTTGGCGGATGCCCAGTGCCTGCACGCATGCACCCGAGGTCTCCCCGCCCGCCACCACCAACCGTCCGACGCCACGCTCAACCAGCGCCACTGCAATACGCGACAGCGCCGCTTCAACCAGCGTACCCGCTGTCTCGATACCGAGTTGCGCCTGAGCATCGCGCACCACTTGCGCGTTGGCACTCGAGGTAATCAGCACAGGAACAGACGATAGCCTCGCTGCGGCTTCATCGATTGCACGTGCGATGAACGGCTCGCCATCAGCAGCCAGTTGAAGGGGGTCGATCGCCAGGACCCATCCGCCGTGCAACCGGAAATGCGCGACCTGCGCCAGCGTCGCAAGCGAGCAGCTGCCCGAAATCACGGCTGCTGCGCCACTTGGCGCGGGCAGCGTGGCAGCCCCCAAGGAGGGAGCAATCCCGAAGTTGGCCGGCAGCGCGATCGCCACGCCAGATCCTGCGGTAATCAACGGGGCATCGCTCAGCGCTGGGCCCAGCCGGAGCAAATCATCGTTGGAGAGGGCGTCCACCACGGCGATTCCCACGCCATCGGCCCGCAACTGCACCATGCGCTCGCGGATTGCCTGCGAGCCCTGCGCCACGCAGCGGTAGTCAATCAGTCCCACCTGATGTCGGCTCTGCGCCTGCATCACGCGAACCAGATTCGAATCCGTCATGGGCGTCAGCGGATGATTGCGCATGCCACTGTCGCTTAGCAACTGTTCGCCCACAAACAGATGACCACGGAACACCGTTCGACCGTTATCTGGAAACGCGGGAGTGGTGACTGCGAAATCGCAACCGAGCGCGTCCATGAGCGCATCGGTCACCGGACCAATGTTGCCCCGAGGCGTGCTGTCGAAGGTTGAACAGATCTTGAAGTAGATCTGCCGCGCGCCAACCGAGCGCAGCCACTGAAGCGCGCCGAGCGATTGTTCCACTGCGAGCCGGGGCTCGATGGTGCGGGACTTGAGTGCCACCACCACTGCGTCGACGTCGGCATCGGGCGGTTCGCTGGGTACACCAATCGTTTGCACGACCCGCATACCCGCGCGCACCAGATTGTTAGCAAGATCGGTTGCGCCGGTGAAATCGTCGGCGATGCATCCGAGGAAAAGCCCTCCTGCCACGTACGCCCCGCTAGGCCACGCAGGCGGGATGGCGCTCGCGAATGGTGGCGAGAACGACATCGGGCTCTACCGACCACCAGTGTCGCGACAGGATCTCCACCTCATCGAAGCCGCTGTAGCCCGCCGCCCGCACGCGCCGTCCAAGCGAGCGCAGATCGATCACGCCATCACCTAACATGCCGCGATCGAGGAGCAGATCGCGTGTCTCCACCAGCCAGTCACAGATGTGATAAGCGAGCAGCCGATTGGCCCCAGCCCGCGCAAGCGACGAGTCAAGCTCGGGATCCCACCAGACATGGTAGGCGTCGACTGCAACGCCCAGTGCCGCAACCGACGCGCCGTTTCGTAGCGGCGCATGCTGCGGATCGATCTCATCACACAGATCAAGCGCCTGGGCGAGCGTGTTGACGCAGCAGCGATCGGCCGCATACATGGGATGCAGCGGCTCGATGGCGAGCGGGACCCCGGCGGCCCGCGCATGGCTCAGAATGGCGGCGATACCGTCACGCACCATGGTCCGCGCACCCGACAGATCGCGCGACCCGGCAGGCAGCCCACCACAAACCAGCACCAGGCATTTCGCGCCGAGGGTGGCCGCGTCATCGATCGCGCGCAGGTTGTCCTCGATGGCCGCCTGGCGGCCTGCCTCGGTCGCTGCGGGAAACATGCCGCCTCGACAGAGACCCGTGACACTTAACCCGTGGGCGCGGATCATGGCGGCGGCCTTCTCCGCGCCGAGCTCCGCGAGCTTGTCTCGCCAGGGCGAAATGCCGGGGATGCCGTGTCGGGCACAGGCCTCAATCATTTGCGCGAGATTCCACTGCTCGCGCACTGTCGCGGTATTGAGCGAGAGCCCGGGCACCAATGGGTTGGCTGAATTCATTGGATACCGTGCACGGCCAAAAGCGACGCCATCTTGCTACACGCCCGATCGGGGTCGGTAAGCAGCCCGGCCTGATCGGCCAGTCGGAAAATTTCCGCGAAATGCAGAATGTTGCGCGTGCTCTGCTGCCCGCCCACCATCACGAAATGGTCCTGGTGGCCGTTGAGCCAAGCCATAAACACCACCCCGGTTTTGTAGAACCGGGTGGGCGCACGAAAAATATGGCGCGATAGCGGAACGGTGGGCGCGAGGATGCGATGAAATTGCTCGAGATCAGCAGCACCGAGCGCATCGAGTGCAGCCGCGGCCGCGGGTGCGATGGAATCAAAAATCCCGAGCAAAGCATCGGAATAGCCCTGCGCATCGCCCGCAATCAGCTCGGCAAAATTGAAATCGTCGCCGGTGTACATGCGAATGCCGGGCGCAAGCCTGCGCCGCATGGCGATTTCGCGGTCTTTGTCGAGCAGCGAAATCTTCACGCCGTCAATCCGCGAGGCGTTCCGGTTCAGCACGTCCACCGCAACATCCATGGCGGCATTCAGATCAGCGTGCCCCCAATAGCCGGCCAGAGCGGGATCAAACATATCCCCCAGCCAGTGAATGATCACGGGCTCCCTCACCTGGCTCAGCAGATGATCGTAGACGCGGCCGTAGTCCTCGGGCGAACGCGCGCAGGCAGCGAGCGCACGACTGGCCATCAGAATCAGTTGGCCCCCCAATGCCTCGATCGCTTCGATCTGCTGTTCATACGCCGCGATGACCTCGGCCACCGTGCGCGACGGGTCGGGCGAAAGATGGTCGGTTCCGGCGCCGCTCGCCACCCGCGCCGGTCCACCGTGCGGCGAAGCACCGAACGCACGAGCGGCCGCGATCGATCGCCGAATCAGCTCGAGGGAGTTGCCCCAGTCAAGCCCCATGCCGCGCTGGGCTGTGTCCATGGCTTCTGCCACCCCGAACCCGAGACGCCACAAATGTTCGCGATAGGCAATGGTTCGGTCCCAGTCGATCGCGGGCTCGAGCCAGGGGTCGACGTTCGAGAGCGGATCGGCCACCACATGCGCGGCTGCATAGGCCACCCTGTTCCAGCCGCGGACGGCAGGCGTCCAGGCGGGGATGCCGCTCAAGGTGTAGCGATCAAGGGCGCCGCCGGCCGATGGCAGTATCAAACTTGGCATTGACGCGCTCCCTTCAGGCAGGCAAGGGCCCAACATCAACCCAGCGACGTTCGCGCCAAGACTGCAGCGCAGCCTCCACCAGTTGCACGCCTTTCGCGCCCTCGCGCAGGTTCCAGCGGAATGCCCCCCCTTCAACCACATGGCGAAGGAAGAGCTCCCATTGCGCCTTGAAAGCGTTGTCAAACACCACGGTGTCAGGCACCTCCTGCCAGCCATCCATGAACTGAATCGGCTGCGGCAGATCGGGATTCCAGACGGGCTTGGGCGTGTTGACCCGCGACTGCGTCCGACACCCCCGAAGCCCGGCGACCGCCGAACCGTGCGTGCCATCCACCTGCAAAGTGAGCAGATCATCGCGGCGCACGCGCACCGCCCACGAACTGTTGAAATGCGCGATCACGCCTGAGGCGAGCTGAAAGGTTGCATACGCTGCATCATCCGCCGTGGCGGTGTAGGGCTTGCCCTGTTCATCCCAGCGTGTGGGGATGTGTGTGGCACCCAGGCAGGACACCGACCGTACCTCGCCGAACAGGTTGTCGATCACATAGCGCCAGTGGCAGAGCATGTCGAGGATGATGCCGCCGCCGTCCTCGGTGCGATAGTTCCAGCTCGGGCGTTGGGCAGGCTGCAGATCACCCTCAAACACCCAATAACCAAACTCGCCCCGTACCGACAGAATGCGACCGAAGAAACCGGAGTCGATCAGCATCTTGAGCTTCAGCAGACCCGGCAACCAGAGTTTGTCCTGCACCACGCCGTGCCGCACGCCCGCCGCTTCGGCTGCTCGCGCGATACCCAGCGCAGCCTCCATACTGGTGGCGGATGGTTTTTCGCAGTAGATGTGTTTGCCCGCAGCAATCGCCTTGTGAATCAACTCAGGCCGCATCTGGGTCGTTGCGGCGTCGAAGAACACGGTGTCGGCGGGGTTGGCGAGCGCCGCATCAAGGTCGGTGCCCCAGCGCAATCCGCCATGCTGGGCGGCCAGCGCGGCCATACGATCTGCGCCTCGGCCAATCAGGATCGGATCAGGCATCAATCGAGTGCCATCAGACAGGCGCACACCGCCCTGCTCACGAATCGCCTTGATCGACCGAATCAGATGCTGGTTGAGACCCATTCGGCCAGTGACGCCGTACATGATGATGCCAATGCGCTGGGCGTTGCTCATCGAGCGCTTCTCCTGAAAAATGTTGGGTGCGCTGCCGCGGGGCAGCACTCTGTGCGGAGCGCTCCCTCACGGGAGAGCGCGCTGTGATGTTAACCCGCCCGCCCCGTGCGTGAAAACTCGTGTCGGTGCGAAGCGAAACCGGCACTTGTGGAGTGTGCCGCGGCCTAGGTACCATCGGCCACGGCCGTTCCCCGCAGCCCCCTTGACCTGACTGGCCGCTTGCCAGTCATCGCCAGAATTCCTCAGGAGACTTTCATGCCCAAGATCCGTACGACCGTCGTCGGTTCCTACCCTGTACCCGAATGGCTGGTCGCAAGCCCATCGGCCCAGGCCCTCACCGATGCCACCCGGGTCGTGATTCACACGCAGGAGCGGGCGGGCGTTGATCTGGTCTGCGATGGTGAGCTCTACCGCTTCGACATCAATCATCCCGAGACCAACGGGATGATTGAATACTTCGTTCGGCCCATGGACGGCATCACGCAGCGTTTCACCTTCGATGACCTGATTGCCTACCGCAACACCTCGGGAACTCGCTTTCGCACTCGCCCTCCAGGAACCGTCACCGGCCCAGTTTCAAGTGGCACCCTTGATCTGCCGCTCGCCTGCGAGAGCGCGCGCAGACTCGCCACCCACCCGTTCAAGTTCACGCTCACCGGCCCGCACATGTTGGCCAAAACCCTGATCGATCGACACTATCCCGATCTGCCCGCCCTGTGCGACGCCATCGGCGGCGTGCTGGCCGAACAGGTCGCGCACTGCGAGGCCGATGTGATCCAGGTTGATGAGGCCAATCTTCCCGGCCACGCGGAAGAGTGGGAATGGGCGGCCGCATCGATGAACCGAGTGCTCGATGCGGCGCGCTGCCCCACTGCCGTACACCTCTGTTTCGGGAACTACGGCGGCCAGAGCATTCAGAAAGGCAGTTGGGACCGCCTGATTGGCTACCTCAACGCGCTCCATGTTGATCATGTGGTGATGGAGTGCGCGCATCGCCCAGCGGAGGAACTGGCCGCGTTTCGAGAGCTCCGACCGGGCATCGGGTTCGGCCTGGGCGTGATCGACGTGAAGTCCACCGCCATCGAGTCAGCCGAAGAGGTCGCTCGCGCGATTGAACGGGCAGCCGCCGTGCTAGGGGCTGATCGCATCCGATACATCCACCCTGATTGCGGCTTCTGGATGCTCAAGCGATCCATCGCTGACGGCAAGATCCGCGCCCTCGCTGCAGGCCGTGACCTGTTCGAGGGCATCGGCCGATGAGTGCTGGCAATTTTCCCTCCGGCTTTGCCAACGTTGCCGCGCTCGAAGACACGATGACAGCGCCCTCGCCGGCGCTGATCAGCGAATTACGCGCATTGGATGGCGATCTCATCGTGCTGGGCGTCGGTGGAAAAATGGGTCCGACGCTTGCCCGTATGGCCAAACGCGCGGCACCTCATAAGCGTGTGCTGGGTGTGGCCCGCTTCAGCGACCCGGCGATTGCCAACCAATTACGAGAGGCTGGCGTCGAGCCCATCAGTTGCGACCTGCTCGATCGCGAGGCGATTGCAAAGCTTCCCAACCATCGCGACGGCGTCACCAACGTGATCTTCATGGCCGGACACAAATTCGGCGCAAGCGGTAATCCTGCCTTCACATGGGCGATGAATGTTGCGGTGCCATGGATGGTCGCCGAGCACTATCGATCGTGTCGGATCGTTGCCTTTTCCACCGCCTGCGTATATCCATTCTTCCCCACCGACGGACCTGGCGCCACCGAAGCCGAGCCCGCCATCCCGCCACCCGGCGACTACGCCGCCTCGTGCGTGGGCCGCGAACGCATGTTCGAGCATGGTTCGCAGCGCTGGGGCACGCCCGGACGTCTGGTGCGCCTGTCCTACGCGATCGATATGCGCTATGGCGTCCTACGCGATGTCGCCGATGCCGTGCTCAACCGTCGCCCGATTGATCTCACCATGGGTTGGGCCGACGTGATCTGGCAAGGCGACGCCAACGAACAGGCGCTCCGTCTGCTGGGGCACTGCACGAGCCCCACCTCCCCCATCAACATCACGGGGCCAGCGCATACCTCCATTCGCTGGCTGGCCAGCGAATTTGGAAAGCGCTTGGGCCGCGAACCGATTCTGACTGGCGCCGAGGCGCCCACCGCCTGGCTGGTTGATACCTCTGCCTCACAGCAGTTGTTCGGGCTGCCAAGCGTTCCGCTTTCCACGCTGATCGACTGGGTCGCCGACTGGGTGACGCGGGGCGGCGAAAGTCTGGGTAAGCCCACACACTTCGAAGCGCGCGACGGTCGCTACTGACCTCCGCTACCAACGCCGGGGCCGCGATGCCTGACCAAGCTGCCATGCTGATCGAGCCCACACTCGCCGATCTTGACGGCCTGCTGGCACTCTCGGCGGCCGCGCACTGGAACCAGACCCGCGATGACTGGGCCTGGATGCTTGCGCACGGGCGGACCCGGGCGCTATGCGAACACAACACTTTAGTCGCCTCGACCCTAGTGCTTCCCTGGCCCGCGATCGCCACTCAGCCCTCGCATTCGACCGCCGCCTCGCTTGCCTGGATCAGTATGGTGTTGGTGCTACCGGAGCACCGCGGCAAGGGCCACGCCACGCGCCTCCTGGAAGAGAGCCTTGCGTGGCTGCGTGAACCCGCGCAGCATCACCTGCTTCCCGTGCTCGATGCCACCCCCGCTGGACGTCCGGTGTATCTGAAATTGGGATTTTCAGACCAATGGGGCTTCACGCGCTGGGAGCACCGTACGCACCGCCGCGCGTCCCCAAGTCTTCACCGCCATGACCTCACCGCTCCCCATGACATGGCACGAGACGCACTCGTTGTACATAAACTGGACCGGCTGGCCTTTGGTGCCGACCGCAGTCTGCTGCTTGACAGCCTGATGCGTAGAGCGCCGTCGCTCTCCCTGGTCGCGAGGAGCCGCGAGCAAGCTCATGGGTTCTTACTGGCGCGGCCGGGACGGGTGGCGACACAGCTCGGGCCCCTGGTAGCCCGCGATTCCGACACCGCGATTGAACTGGCTGATGAGGCACTGTCGCGGATCGACGGCGCCGTGTTTATTGACATTCCCGATTCGCAGCGCAAGTTCGCCGACTGGGTCGCCTCAAGAGGCTTTGTTCCTCAGCGCCCGTTCACCAGAATGAGCCTAATCAACCCGAACCAAGCATCCCAGCCTGCCCCGCCCCTTACGCCCTTTGCCGTGGCGGGACCGGAACTGGGCTGACAAGGCGCGCACCCCCTGCGCGCCAACCGTCAGCCCGCCCGAGGGTGTTATTTGGTCATGCGCACCGAACGATCGAGAAACTCGTTGGTGTAGACGCTCTTCACCTCAAACGGCTTTTCGATGCCGATGTAATCGCGAACCAGCGCGTAGTCGTCCTGCATGCGCTGATCTTCGTGCACCCCCAGCGACATCTCACGCGAGAATTTGTCGCTCATCAGCACTTCAACCAGCGACCAGTTCACCAGCTCGTTATCGAACTTGAGCGCGCCGTTGGCGTCGATCAGCGCCTGCACGCAGGGCTTGGGTTCCGCTACGCACGCTGCAAACGCACGCTGCGTCACCTTCACAAATTTATCGATGGCCGCGCGATTTTTCTGCAGGAACTGCGGATTGACGATGATGGAATTGCCGTAGGGGTTGAGGCCTGCATCACGCCAGGCAAGAAAACCCATGTCAGCCCCGAGCTCAGCCTGAAAGACATGGTGAAGGTTGTAGAACGACGTGGTGGCATCAATCGACTTGGCCTTGAGCGCCGATAGCTTGGCGTTAGCGTCGATATTCACCCAGGTGACCGATTTCGGGTCCATGCCGTTCGCCTTGGCTAGGGCGGGCCACATGATGCGCGCGCCGTCTGCCGCAGGGTTACCGATTCGCTTGCCGGCCAGATCTTTCACCGACTTGATGCCCGAACTCTTCAGCCAGTAGAGGCCTTGTGGCGAATTGGCATAGACGTTGAACACCGCAACGGTCTGGGCGCCCTTGCCTGCAGCCACCAGCACGCCTGCCATGTCAGCCAGCCCGACCGGATTCGCGCCCGCGCCCACCTTTTGCGTGGAAAGCGCCGACCCACGGCCCGGCTCAAGGTTCACGTCTAGGCCCTCTTTTGCATACCAGCCAAGCTTCTTCGCGTAGTAGTAGGGGGCATGATCGCCACCCGGCACCCAGTTCAGAACGAAATCAATCTTGGTCTGTGAAAAAGCGGAACCTGCGGCAAGCGCCGCGGCAACCACCAGCGCCGCGCGAGTTGCGGCAAGGCCTTGAATCATGGTGAGTCTCCCTGTTGTGTTGACACGTATCGGCTCGTGCTGGCCATCTCGCCTCATCATAGAACATTGACGCCCGTCCGGCCATCGATCAAGATCCCCGCCGTCTCGTCTGAAAGCAGCCCACCGCCGTGCACCGATCCCAGCTTCCTGCCGCCATCGCCAAATTGCTTGCCGAGGGTACGGTTATTCCCGCCCACCCACTCGCGCTGACCGCTGAGCGCACGCTCGACCGCACGCGGCAGCGCGCCCTCACCCGCTACTACGTCGAGGCCGGTGCGGGCGGGCTTGCGGTCGGCGTACACGCCACGCAATTCGCCATCCGCGAGCGCGGCCTCTACGCCCCGGTGCTCGAACTCGCAGCACTCACCGCTCAACAACATCTCCAGGCAATGGGCGACCCGAGGCCGCTCGTGATGATCGCAGGCCTTGCTGGCGACACCCGCCAGGCCATCGCAGAGGCGAGAACCGCGGTGTCGCTCGGTTATCACTGCGGCATGCTGTCGCTGTCAGCCATGCGCGGCGCGTCTCAGGATGCCCTGATTGCCCATTGCGAGGCGATCGCCACTGAAATCCCGCTGGTGGGCTTTTATCTCCAGACCGCCGTCGGCGGCATCGAACTGCCCGCCTCGTTCTGGCAGCGTTTTGCTGCCATCGACAACGTGGTGGCAATCAAGGTCGCCCCCTTCAACCGCTACCGGACGCTCGATGTGGCGCGCGGCATTGCGCTCGCCCGAGCCGAAGATCGGGTAGCGCTCTACACCGGCAATGACGACCACATTGTGCTCGACCTGGTCACGCCCTTCGCAGTGCGACGTCCCACGCGTGACGGCGCAGGAACCGAGGAGGTCAGGCTGCCGATCCGGGGCGGGCTACTGGGTCACTGGTCAGTCTGGACCCATGCTGCCGTGAAACTCTTCGAGCGCATCCAACAAGCGCGTAAATCCCCGCAGATCGATACCGATCTGCTCGCGCTCGATGCCCGCGTCACCGACTGCAACGCCGCGCTCTTCGATGTGGCCCACCAATTCGCCGGTTGCATCGCTGGCTGTCATGAGGTGCTCAGGCGCCAGGGGCTTCTTGCGGGAATCTGGTGCCTGGACCCCAACGAAACGCTGTCGCCGGGGCAGGCTGAGGCGCTGGATCGGGTCTGCCGCGAACACCCGGATCTGATCGATGATGATTTCGTGCGAAGCCGGCTTGATCGCTGGCTTGCCGACTGAGGATGATGATGAACGCACTCGACTCTTCAGCCACCCGCTGGACCTTTGCCGTTCTCGCCCATATCGGCCTGGTCCTGGCGTGGTACCTGTTTGTTGAAATTGGGCAGGTTCCGAAATTTGTGATGCCCTCGCCCCAGGCGACGCTCGACGCGCTCATGAATCCCAACTACAGCTGGTGGACCAATATTGCGGTGACAGGCACCGAGATCTTTGGTGGTTACCTGATCGCGCTGGTCGTGGGCGTGCTGCTCGCCCTGGTCTTTACCTGGTCACGCACACTGGAAGCGCTGTTTCTGCCGCTCTTGGTCACGCTCAACATGATCCCGAAGGTCGCGCTCGGGCCGCTCATCATCGTGTGGTTCAAATATGGCGTTTTTCCCAACACGCTGATGGCTTTTTCCATCGCGGTGTTCCCCATCCTGCTCACCACCGCACGCGGGCTGCGCGAGATCGAACCCGAGCTCCTCGACCTGGTGAAGTCGCTCCGTGGTTCGCGCTGGCAGGTGTTCGTGAAAATTCAGCTGCCGGGCGCTTTGCCTTATATTTTTTCCGGCATGAAAGTGGGATCCATTCTTGCGGTAGCCGGTGCTATCGTGGGCGAGTTCCTCGGCTCCGATAAAGGGCTGGGGTATCTCATGCTGCAGGTACAGGTCACGCTCGACACGCCAGCTATGTTCATGGCGGTCATTCTGATCACGGTGATCGGAATGTTGCTGTATGGTCTGGTCCTGTTGCTCGAAAAATTGATGGTGGTCCGTGATGCCAGGGTGGCGTAAGCCCAGCGTTCGGAAAGCACCTGCCCTCATCACCCTATAGGAGACACACCATGGCCTTGCGTCGCTCATTCCGCTCGGGTCTGCTCAACACCGCTCTCGCGGGCCTCGCGCTGGTCGGTGTCGCGCCGGCCATCGCTCAGACCGAGATCAAATTCGGCCATGTTGGCGAGCCTGGGTCGCTCTATCAGGTGATTGGCGATGAATTCGCGCGGCGTGCCAACGCGCTGCTTGCGGGCAAGGCCAAGGTGGTGGTCTACGGCAGCAGCCAGTTGGGTGGCGACAAGGAGATGCTCCAAAAGCTTCGCCTGGGCACGCTCGACCTCTCGCTTCCCTCCACGATCATGTCCTCCGAAGTTGATCTGATCGGCATGTTCGAGATGCCGTATATCGTGAAAGATCGTGCGCACATGGCACGTATCGAGAAAGAGATTTTCTGGCCCGACATCGCACCCGCCGTCGAGAAAAAAGGGCTCAAGGTGCTAGCGGTCTGGGAGAACGGCTATCGCCACCTCACCAACAACCGGCGCCCCATCACCGTGCCTGATGACCTGAAAGGCATCAAGCTGCGGGTGCCCGAGGGCAAATGGCGCGTCAAGATGTTTCAAAACTACGGCGCCAGCCCCAGCCCGATGAAATTTTCCGAGTTGTTCACCGCGCTCCAGACAGGCGTGATGGACGGCCAGGAAAATCCGTTCACCCAGATCTACTCCTCCAAGCTCCACGAGGTACAAAAATTTCTGTCCCTGTCGGGCCATGTCTACAGCCCGGCGTTTCTCACTGCTGGTCTCAAGCGATTTTCCGCTCAGCCCGAGCCCATCCGCACGGCGATCGAAACCGCAGCGCGCGAAACCCAGGTTTTCGTCTATGACACCGCCGCGCGCGCCGAGAAAGACCTGCTAGACAAAATTCGCGCGAGCGGCATTCAGGTGAACGAGGTCAACAAGGACGCCTTCATCGCCGCCAGTCGGCCCACCTATGAAGAATTTGGCAAGGAAGTGGCCGGCGCCAAAGCGCTGATCGACAAAGCTGTTGCCCTGGGACGCCCCTGAACATGGCCCAAACCGCCGCCGCCTCGCACCCCCTGGTGCGGTTTCGCGAACGCTATGCGCTCGGCCTCGAGCGTCTGGTGATCCTTCTGATGGTCGTCCTCGCCGGCGAAGTCGTGCTGGGGGTGTTCATGCGCGCGATCGGACGGCCGCTCCTCTGGTACGACGAAATGGCCTCGGTGCTCCTTGCCTGGCTCACCTTCTACGGGTCAGCGCTTGCCTCGGCCCGACGCGCGCACATCGGCTGCCCGGAACTGGTCGACCAGCTGTCAGCCGGGCCAAGGCGAGCCTTCGCCCTGATTTCGCAGATCTTGGTGATCGCGTTTTTTGCGCTGGTCGGATGGGTGGGCGCAGACATTCTGCCCGTGCTCGCCGACGAAATGATGGTGAGCGTGCCGTGGCTCTCGGCAGCCATGGTGCAATCGGTGATTCCGGTATCAGCCGCGCTCATTCTGGTAGCTGAGTTCCTGAACCTCATCGACCTGATCCGCGCCCAACCCGTCGATCGAAGTGCCTCGTCGCTTGCCGACGGCCTTCACTAGCCCGGAGCGCCTCATGGGCACCATGTTTCTTCTGTTCGCCGCGGCCCTGCTGCTGGTCCTGATCAACGTCCCAATCGCGGTGTCGCTGGGCATCGTCTCGGTCACTGCGATGCTGATTACGCAGGGAACCGACTCCCTGCCCAATGTGGCACTGGTCATCTACAACGGCGCCACCAACTTTCCGCTGCTTGCCATTCCGCTATTCATTTTGGCAGGCGCCATCATGAATGCCTCCGGTATTTCCCAGCGCCTGATCGCGTTTGCAGGGTCGCTGTTTGGCTGGGTCCGAGGAGGGCTTGCCCACGTATCGATCGGCGCGTCGCTGTTTTTCGCCGAAATCTCGGGCTCGGCGGTAGCCGATGTGGCCGCACTGGGTTCGATCCTGATCCCAGGCATGAAAGAGAAAGGCTACCCGGCCCCCTTTGCGGCAGCCGCCATGTCATCGGCTGCCACGCTCGCCGTCATCATTCCGCCGTCCATTCCCATGATCCTCTACGCGGTCATGGCCGAGGCCTCAGTCGTTCAGCTGTTTGTCGCCGGAATCGTGCCCGGCCTCATCGGCGCCTTCGGACTGATGCTGATGGCAAGCTGGCTCGCACACCGATACAACCTGCCCAGCGACGAGCGCTTTTCGCTGGCACGCGTGGCACAGACCGGACGCCGCGCCTTCTGGGCCTTTCTGCTCCCGATCATCATTCTGGGTGGCATCTTCGGCGGCATCGTCACCGCCACCGAAGGCGCAGCGCTGGCGGTCGTTGCTGCCCTGTTCGTGGGCCTGCTGATCTATCGTGAGCTCAATCTCAAGACATTGCGTGCAGCCATTGTCGAAGGCGGCATTCAAACCGCCGTGGTGATGTTGCTGGTGGCCACCAGCGCGCTTCTTGGCGCCTACCTCACCGAAATGCAGTCGCCTCAGGCGCTCGCCCGCGCCGTGTCCGACTTCACCAGCAACAAGTGGCTGGTGCTTGCGCTCCTCAACGTGCTGTTTCTCTTTCTTGGCATGTTCCTGCATTCGGCCGCCGCCATCATTTTGGTGGTGCCCATCGTCATGCCACTGGTGCGCGCAGCCGGAATTGATCCCGTACATTTCGGGCTGATCGTCACGATCAATCTGGGGATCGGTCAGCAGACACCGCCGGTTGCGAGCGTGCTGATGGTGGCCAGTTCCATCGCTCGCGCCTCAGTATGGGACGTCACACGCGTCAATGTCTGGTTCATCGGCGTTTTGCTGGTGGTGCTGATGCTGGTCACCTACGTGCCGATCACCGGGATGGGCTTAGTCGAAGCGTTTTACCGCTGAGGGCATGCCCGACTGCGCCGCCATCCCAGCTAGCCTGACCCGCCCCATGCGAGGAGCGCCAGCACCGCCCGGCCGGCTGTGATCGGGCGCTCCGCGACGGCGCGCAGACCACTGCTACGCGTTGTAAGTCGCCCCCGGAACCGATGAAAGCTTCGCTTGCGGGGCGCTAGCGGGGCTTATTTCGTGCCAAAGATCCGATCACCCGCATCGCCGAGCCCGGGCACGATATACCCATGCTCGTTTAGCTCCCGGTCGATCGCCGCGGTGTAAACCGGGATGTCGGGGTGACGCTGATGAAAGTTGGCCAAACCCTCGGGCGCCGCGAGCAGGCATACAAAGCGTATCGAGCGAGGCCCAGTGGCCCGCACCCGATCAACCGCCGCCACGGCCGAGTTGCCCGTTGCAAGCATCGGGTCGAGCACGATCACATCGCGCTCCTCCATGCCCTGCGGCACCTTGAAGTAATACTCAACCGCATTCAACGTGGCGGGGTCGCGGAACAGTCCCACATGACCCACCCGTGCGCTCGGCACCACGTCAAGCATGCCGTCCAGAAATCCCTGCCCCGCCCTCATGATCGCGAGCAACACAATCTTTTTGCCATCAATCACCGGCGCCAACATGGTCTCAAGCGGGGTTTCGATGCTGATCTCCTGAACTGGCATCTCCCGCAACACCTCATAAGCCATCAGCATCCCGATCTCGTGCAGCAACCGCCGGAAGCTATTGGTGCTCGTGTCCTTGCGGCGCATCAGCGTGAGCTTATGCTGAATCAGTGGATGCTTGAGATGGTGAACGGCATGCGACATATGCGGTTTCTCCAGGTTGGCGTCAAAACGCGTGGCGCAAGTCATCCGAACCGCAATGAGCGCAGCCCCACCGTCCGATCAATGATCAGCACCACCAGCAGCGTCATGACAATACTGACGCTCGACACGGCCGCTGCGGTGGGGTCGAAGTCCCAACGCAGGTAGTCAAACAACTGCAGGGGTAGCGTCGTCATTCCCACGCCCTTCAGCAGCAGCGACAGATTGAAGAGATCAAACGAAATAATGAACGCGAACAACGCCCCGGTGATCAGCCCCGGCTTGATAAGCGGCAGGGTAATGCGTCGAAAACAGACCCAAGGGTTCGCGCCAAGGCTGCGAGCCGCCTGCTCGATGGAGCGGTCGAAGTTGTACAGCGAGGCACTCACGTTGATGAAGACATACGGCAGTGTGATCAGGGTGTGACCAATGAGGAGGCCCGCCATCGTTCGGGTGCCAACACCCGTTGCATAGAGAAAAAACAGTAATGCAATCGCCGTGAGAATTTCCGGAAGCATCAGCGGCATCATGAGCAGCAAGCGAAGCCGGTCACGCCAGGGGCCAGCGTGTCGCACAAAATAAAGCGCTGCCGCGGTACCGATTACGGTTGAGGTCAGCGTGGCAACCGACGCCACGATCAGCGAGGTGCGCATCGCCCGGATGAAGCCTTCATTCACAAACAGCGCGCCATACCAGCGAAAGGACAGCCCCTGCGGCGGAAACGCCAGGAACTCGCCGGCGTTCAAGGACATCAACACAATGAGAACAATGGGTGTGAGCAGGAAGACATACACCAGGCCGATGACACCTAACGCGAGACTGCGCAGCATCATTCGAGCCCTCGCATCATCGGACGACTCGCGCGGACAAACAGCCATACCGCCAGACCGCCTGTCGCAGCCAGCACCAGGGCAAGTGCTGCGCCCGCCGGCCATCGGAAGTTGTCGATCAGCGCTTGCACCACCAGTACCGACATCGTCTTGACCTGCGCACCGCCCAGCATCACGGGTGTGACATAGGCACTGAGAGAAAGCACGAACACCAGAATGCAGCCCGCCTGAAGGCCCGGCCAGCTAAGCGGAAGCCACACCCGCCGGAACACCTGAACCGGCGAGGCGCCAAGCGAGCGCGCCGCGAGCGCCAGGTTCGGATCAATGGACTGAATGGCGCCAATCAGCGGGAGAATCATGAAGGGCAGAAACACATGCACCAGCGCAAGTGTCACGCCAAAGCTGTTGTTCATGAGGGTGAGCGGCATGTCGATCAGCCCGAGCCCTCGTAGCCATTGGTTGATAACCCCGTTACCGGAGAGCAGGATCAACCAGCCAAAGCTTCTCACCACCACCCCCACGAGAAGCGGTGACAACACGAAGATATAAAGAAGCCCCTTCCAGCGCGACGCGGTTCGCGCAAGGTGAAATGCAACCGGGTAGCCCAGCAACGCACAGATCAGGGTGGTCTTGAGACCCAGCCATACGGTATCGGCCAACACACCCAGAAAATAGGCATCGCCAAAGATTCGCGTGAAATTTGCCGCAGTGAAGCCCGGGCCATACGGCGCCCCCACCCCGGGCGGCCGCAGGCTCATCAACACAATGTTGAGATACGGAATCACCAGGAAAACGCCAATTAGCACCAGCGCTGGAGCGACCAGCCAGATGCCTCGACGCCCCCCGCTCATGCCACCCCAGACGCGGGCAGTGCCCATAGCTGACGCTCGTCGATACTGAGGGTGGCCTGCGCGCCGGCTGCAATGTCCGAACCCGGCGAGGTGTGCGCAAAAAGGCTGACTCCGCCCGCAAATGCCAGCACGTGCTCGACACTTCCACCCAGGAAGTAGGTGCGAATGACCTGCCCCTGAAGCGCCTGAGCGCCCGTCTGCGCAGACGCTGCCAACTGAAGGGCTTCGGGCCTGACCACCAGCAGCGCCTGCTGTCCCGCCGCAAGCGACGGAGCGGCCGGCGCGACCAATGTCCCAAGCGGCGTCTCGAGTTCAACGTGCTCGCCATCACGACGCGCGAGCACCGTTCCTGTGACGAACTGGGTTCGGCCGATAAATTGCGCCACCTCGCGACTGGCTGGTCGTGCATACAGTTCGCGAGGCGGGCCCACCTGCGCAATCTCGCCACTGAACATCACGACCACCCGATCGGACATCACCATCGCTTCCGACTGATCATGCGTGACATAGAGCGTGGTAATCCCAACCCGCTGCTGAAGATCGCGGATAAAAAAACGCATTTCCTCGCGGAGGCTCGCATCGAGGTTGGCCAATGGCTCATCGAGCAACAACATGCGCGGTTCGATCACGAGCGCGCGTGCCAGGGCGACCCGCTGCTGCTGCCCCCCGGAGAGTTGACGGGGATAGCGATCCAGCATGGCTTCGAGCTGCACCATCCGAAGCGCCTGTTTCACGCGCTCCGCAACATTTACCTGCGACACCTTGCGCATTTCCAGCCCGAACGCGAGATTCTGCGCAACCGTCATATGCGGAAACAGCGCGTAGTTCTGAAACACCATGCCAATGTCGCGCCTCTCGGGCGGCAGTTGAGTGATGTTCTGCGCATCAAACAGGATCTCGCCCGCGTCGGGCTGCTCGAACCCCGCCACGCAGCGCAAGGTCGTGGTCTTGCCGCACCCGCTCGGGCCAAGGAGCGAGATCAGCTCTCCCTCCTCCACCCTGAGCGACAGTGACTTCAGCGCCGCGACGTTGCCGAACCGTTTCTCCAGTCGCTCAATCACAAGCCGGGTCATTGAACCGGCCCGAAAGCTGCGAGGGGCTTGGTCATTTCATCTCGCGATTCCACCGGTCCGTGATCTCCCCCACCATCGGGTTGATCTTGGACCAGTCGAACTGAACGATGGACGCCATGGCCGGGCCATTAACCGGAACATCGGCTGCCAGCGCGCCCGCGATCTGTGCCTGGGTGTTGCTAGGCGAGGTGAAGAACTCCGCCGACATCGCCTCCTGCACTTTGGGATCGAGGATGTAATTGAGATATTGGTAGGCCGCTTCCTTGGCCGGACCATTCTTCAAAATATTGAATGACTGCTCGAAGGCGACCACGCCCTCCTTGGGCACCACCATTTCGACGGGCACGCCCTTCTTCCGCAGCGCGACGATCTCGGGGAAGTCAATGACCGCCACGCTCACATCGCCCCGTGTCAGTTGCGTGGCGACCGTACCACTCCAGTCGGCCTGTTGAAACGGCAGCAGCTTTTTGATTTCCGCGAATGCCCGATCAATCGCGAGCTCTGATCCACCATAGATCCGCGCGGTCATGAGCAGGAACAGCATCGCTGCCGTGTTGCCGATCTGATAGAGACCGATCTTTCCTTTGAACTCGGGATTGGTCCAGAGATCGGTCCAGGATGTCGGCGGCTTCTTCACCAGGTCCTTGCG
>CAIPNM010000165.1 GCA_903866395.1 uncultured bacterium | reverse complement strand
GACCGGAGTGCCTGCCGTTGCACGTCGCGCGGCAGATCAGTCCAGCGCCAGCCAAGCGCCGCTTCGGCAAGCGCCCGGCTGAGCGACCCATCACGAGCGACCGTCATGTGGCAAGCCATCCGTGGTCAACTGGCATGTTGGCGCCGTTGATCTCGGCTGCTGACTCGCTGCAAAGAAAGGCAATCAGTTCCGCCACATGCTCGGCCGGCACAAACTTCGCGACGGGCTGTTTGCCAGAGAGAAACTCGCTCGTGGCCGCCTCGCGATCAATGCCGCGCGCAGCCATGAGACTTTGGAGTCGCGATTCAATGTTGGGGCTCAGTACCGATCCCGGACTCACCGCATTGCAAGTGATGCCCTGCCCCATGACCTCGGCCGCCACCGCGCGGGTCATGCCAGCCAGCGCCGCCTTGGTGGTCGAATAATCAATCCGATTCGGCGTGCCGCGCTCGCCGTAGACGGAGGTCATGTTGATGATCCGGCCCCAGCCTCGCCGCCGCATTCCGGGCAGCGTCAACCGAACAGCATGAAAGGGCGCACTGATGTTCACGGCGAGGGCGCGATCCCATGCTAGGGGAGGAAACTCGTCTACCGGCGCAAAGTGTCGGATCACCGCGTTATTGATCAGGATGTCTACATTTCCGAACGCGGCGAGCGCCTGCGCAACCAGTCCCTCGACCGCATGCGGATCGGCCAGATCCGCCTGGTGATAGCGGGCATCGGCTCCCAGGCCGCGCAGGGTGTCGAGCGCAGGTTCGGCCGCCGCAGGCGGCTCGAGCCCGTTCAGCATGACCGCACAGCCTCGAGCCCCCAGTGCCCGTGCGGTCGCAAGACCAATGCCGCCGATCGACCCGGTGATGAGAGCGGCTTTGCCGCTCAGTGATTGGTCCTGCATTCAACCTCCCGAGTTAGTGCCTGCGCCCGATCAATTCGCCCCAAGAAACCCTTGCCCCGCCGATCAGGCGAGCACTGGCCGAATCAGCTTGATCAATCTGTCAACCGACGCTTGGTCCTCAAGCTTCCGGATTAAAGCGAGACTTTGCTCAACCCGATCTCCCGAACACTCGGCCCTGGGCACCAATGCGCGGTACTTGTCCTCCACATCGGCCCACTCAATACCAGTTGTGCCTGAACCACGCGGCGCTTTGCAGGTGTGCCTGAGCAGCCTGCCATCGGTGGTGGTAACGGCTACGGTCCCACCGTGCCGATGACCAAAGCGATCCGGGTGCGGAGGGGGGGCTGGATCGAATCCAATTCGACCAATGAGCGACACCACAACCGGATCGAACATTTTTTCAGGTGAGAAAAGATTCCAGCCAATGCGGCGATCGGCCATGGCACACGCCACAAAATAAGGGACGCTGTGGGCGGCGCTGATCAGGTCATGCGGCGGAACCGCCTGGTGCGCCCAGACCTGGAGTTGGGGGGCCGAAATCGTGGCAGAGGCAACCTGCTCAGGCTTGAGATCGTGCGCCACCGCGAGTTCGATTGCGGCCTGAGCAATGGCGTGAAAAGGATGCGCGCCCGGCATGAGCTTGATCGCCATGTCGGTCACGATGTCCCATGACGTACCCAGTCCCTCGGCCACCTGCTCAACCGCCTGACCGTTCATGGCATCAAAGAAGCCACGCGGCGATTCGAGCACTGCGCTCTCAGACTCAAAGCCGCTCTCGGCAGCGACTGCGGCCTGCACTCCCAGCATCGCAGCGAGCCCGGCGTGATATTCACGCGCACAACTGGTGTCGGCAGCGATCGCCATGCCACACGCAGACGACGCCGCAAGCGACAGCGCATGTGTCATCTTCTGCGCATCCAGTCGAAGCAGACGTCCGGCGGTTACCGTGGCACCGAAGATCGTGGACACCGATCCGTGAAAGCCACGCTGCATCCGCCCTGGGGTGAGCGCCTCGTCAACTCGTCCAGCAATCTCATAGCCCATCACCATTGCGACCAGAAGCTCGCGACCGCTACGGGCTCGCCACTGGGCCACCGCGAGGCCGGCAGCGGTCGTAGGCGTACCGATGTGGGCGATGCTGCGCAAATCGCTGTCGTCAGATGCGGCTGCATCGCTTGCCACCGCATTCATCCGGGCTGCGCGGTCGGGCGCAAGCGTCCCCGCTTCGAACCACAGTCCGCACGGGCCGCTGCTACCCAGCTGAACCTCAGCGGCGAGCAGCGCCCGCGTTGATGCGATATCGACCCCACGGCTTGCGCTCGCGAGCGTGCTCGCAACAATCATTTTTGCGCGCTCCAGCGCAAGCGCTGGAAACGATTCCATCGGTGTGTCGGCAGCGAACCGACCCAGTTGCTCGGCAAGGGTCGGCCCATCGGGGCGGTGCGCACTCATTCGGTCGTCCGCCGATCAGGCCTTCTTATCGGTCGCGTCAAGCACCTCGCGCGCGACGCGGAAGCCATCGATGGCAGCCGGTACGCCCGCGTAGATGCCAACCTGAAGCAGCACCTCGCGGATTTCTTCCCGGGTGACGCCATTACGGAGCGCCCCCGCCACGTGAAGCTTGAGCTCATGCGGACGGTTGAGCACACCGATCATCGCAATGTTCAGCATGCTGCGGATCTTGCGCGGTAACTCCTCGCGCCCCCAGACCGCACCCCAGCAATACTCGGTAACCAGGTCCTGAAGCGGTCGCGTGAAGTCGTCGGCCGCTGCCAGCGATTTCTCGACATATTCGGCACCAACCACTTCCTTGCGAATCTGCAGGCCGCGGTCAAAGAGTTCCTTGTTGTTCATGGGGAAGCGCTCCGAAAAAATGAAGATCATTAGAAGTGGGAGTTGGATGGTAGACGGCCAGGCTTGTCCAGGCAACGCCAGGCGGTCCAAAGAACAGGCGCCCGCCGACCAGGACAGTGTCCCGAAAGCATGGCAACGCTCTTGGCACCGGCACCCGACTCCGGGATACTCTGCTACGCAAACAGGCTCGCCGAAGCCTGAACCACTGCGAGGAGCCCCCTGATGAGCGACCCTAAATCCCCACTGGCGCAGCTGATTGGCGCGACACGTCGAGCCCTGATGTTGTTCGCGCTCAGCGTCTCCGTGGCGCACGCACAAAGCGCAGCGCCGGCTGGCACTGGGCCCGCATTCACCCCAACGCGACCAGTCACCCTCATTGTTCCGTTCCCGCCAGGCGGCGGCACTGATGCGGTGGGGCGGGCAGTCGCAGAGCGGCTGTCCCAGCTTTGGGGTCAGCAGATGATCGTGGACAACCGCGCCGGTGCACAGGGTAATGTCGGCAGCGCGCAGGCTGCCCGCCAGCCTGGCGATGGCTATACGGTGTTGCTCGCGCATCAGGGAGTCTTCACAGTCAATCCTCACCTCTACAAGGACAGCGGGCTCGATCCCCTGCGCGATTTCAAGCCGGTCACGCGCGCCACGCAGCAACCCTTCGTACTGGTTGCCCATCCGTCGCTCAAGGCGCAATCACTCGCAGAACTCATTGCATTGGCGAAAACCGAGCCTGGCCGCATCAGCTACGGGTCCAGCGCATCGGGCCCGCAGCTTGCCGGAGAAATGCTGAAGTCAGCGGCGGGCATTGACCTCACCCACGTCCCCTACAAGGGCGCAGGCCCCGCGGTCATTGATGTGCTGGCCGGCCATATTCCGCTACTGGTGGCCAACCCAACTTCGGTCGCCCAGCATGTGCGCTCCGGCAAACTCCGCGCGTTAGTGTTGTTCGGAAAGGATCCGATCGGCGTCTTGCCCGGCACGCCTACCGCGGCTCAAGCTGGCGTCGCGCAGGCCGGCGAGATGCCCGAGTGGTACGGCTTTGCGGTACCCGCCAGCACGCCTGACGCTACTGTAGCCGCACTCAACCGGGACTTCAGACGGGTGCTGGACGACCCGGCGGTGCGAGCGCATTTCGACGGTTTGGGTTTGGTTGCCTCGAGCAGCAGCGCCGATGAATTCGCCCGCCAGATCGCCGCCGACCACGCCCGCGCCGGTACGCTGGTCCGTCAGGCCGGCATGAACAAACCCTGAATGCGAGGACTCCCATGAAGCGTTTACATCGCACCCTGATCGCTGCCCTTGCCACCCTTGCCGTGGCAATCACCGCTCGTGCTGAAGTCTCGGAAATCCGCGTCCCGCTGGGCGCGGGCGGCTTTGGCTTCCTGCCTCTGCACGTCATGAAGCAACACCGTCTGATCGAAGACGAGGCCAACCGGCGTGGCGTTCCCTTGAAGGTTAACTGGTCGAACATCGGCGGCCCCTCGGCCATGATCGACGCCCTCATCTCGGGCTCTGCCGACTTCGTATCGGCAGGCCCGCCCGCGTTTCTGATCCTCTGGGATCGCACGCGAACCGGCGTTGGCGCCCGAGGGGTGGCCGCAATGAGCTCAATGCCCATGCTGCTCAACACCCGTGCAGCGCACCTGAAGACGATCGACGACCTGACTGGCACCGACCGGATCGCCGTCACCTCGGTCAAATCATCGATCCCGTCAATCGTGATGCAGATGTACGCGGTAAGGAAATATGGTCGCGACCAGGCATTCCGCTTCGATCCGTTCACGGTCAGCATGAATCACGGCGATGCCGCGGCCGCACTGCTATCTGGCAGTGCAACCATCACCGGGCACTTTGCCTCGCCACCTCTCGCTCAGGCCGAACTCAAGCAGCAGGGCATCCGCACCATCATGAACAGCGACGACGTGATGGGCGGCTCCACCACCTTCACGATGATCACCGCCACACAGCGCTTTCGCGACCGCAACCCCAAGGTCTATGAGTCGTTCGTCGCCGCACTGCAGCGCGCCCACGCCATGATTCGCGATGACAGGAAAGGCGCCGCGCAGACGCTGATCGAGTCGATGGGCGGCGGCAGCCGGTGGTCAATGGAAGAGATGATGGCCATGTTGGGCGATCCCTCGATCAAATACACCACCGCCCCCGAGAACGTCATCAAATACGCCCACTTCATGCACGATATCGGGTCCCTCAAGAATCGCGCGAGCGGCGTCTCGGATCTGTTCTTCCCGGGGATTGACCTGCAGGCAGGCCACTGAATGACTGTAGCTGGCACCGAGCCGCTCCTGCGCGTTCAGGGCGTCACGCTCCAGTACCGGACAAGCCAACACCTGGTAACCGCCACCTACCGGGTGAGCTTCGATGTGCACCGCGCAGATCGGTTTGTGATGCTCGGCCCATCGGGCTGCGGGAAATCAACGCTTCTCAAGGCCGTCGGCGGCTACCTGAGCCCCACCGAGGGCAGCCTCACTCTGAATGGCCGCACGATCGGAGGTCCGGGCCCCGACCGGGTCATGGTGTTCCAGGAATTCGATCAGCTGCTCCCCTGGAAAACCGTCCTGGAAAATGTCCTCTTTGCGCTGACCGCATCGAAGCGCGCAGGCCGACGCGAGGCGCTAGAGCGAGCCCGCCACTACATCGACAAGGTTCGTCTGACCGAATTCGCCGATCATTACCCGCACACGCTGTCGGGCGGAATGAAGCAGCGTGTTGCGATCGCACGCGGTATGGCAATGGAGCCCGACATTCTGCTGATGGACGAACCCTTCGCCGCGCTAGACGCGCTCACCCGCGGTGCGATGCAGGACGAACTGCTGCATTTGTGGGACGACACCCGCTTTACCGTGCTGTTCGTCACCCATTCGATTCCCGAAGCGGTCCACGTCGGCAGTCGCATCCTGGTGCTGAGTCCGCACCCAGGCCAGGTGCAGGCCGAACTTTCTGTTCCCCAGGATTCCGAGGCGCGCTCGGCGCTGACCGCGCGGATCGAGAACATGTTGCTGCAACGCCCTGCGAGCCCCCCATCATGACCGACCGCACGCCCCCGCTCCGGCCTGACATGGTTCACAAGGTGGAGCCACCGCGTGAGGTTGTCGTCGAGCGCGAACTGGGGCTCGCGCAAAAGCTCTGGAATCTTGGCTGGATCCGCAAGTCAATGGTGATCGCCGTGCTCGCGCTCATCTGGGAACTCTACTCACGGTGGCAAGACAACCCCCTGCTCTTTCCCGCACTGTCGGAAACACTGACTGCGCTGACCCAGGGACTCGTCGATGGCCGGATCGCGATGGCTACCTGGGTGTCGATCAAGGTGCTGCTGCAAGGCTATGTTGCCGGGATGCTGCTCGCTGCAGTGTTCACAGCCCTGGCAACGATGACGCGGATCGGCGCCGATCTGCTGGAAACGCTCACGGCCATGTTCAACCCTCTCCCGTCCATCGCGCTCCTGCCACTCGCCATGATCTGGTTTGGCCTCGGCGAGGGCAGCATCGTGTTCGTTCTGATTCATGCGGTTTTATGGGCGGTTGCCCTCAACACGCATTCTGGTTTCCAGGCGGTGAGCCTCACCTGGCGAATGGTGGGGCGAAACTACGGTCTGTCTCCCCTCTCTTACGTGCTACGGATCCTCATACCGGCGGCGTTTCCCAGCATTCTCACCGGCCTCAAGATCGGCTGGGCCTTTGCATGGCGCACGCTGATCGCCGCCGAACTCGTTTTCGGTGCGAGCTCAGGCCAGGGCGGGCTCGGATGGTTCATCTTTCAAAGCAAGAACATGTTGGAAGTTCCGCAGGTGTTTGCCGGACTCCTCACAGTTATTCTCTTTGGCCTGCTGGTGGAAAACGGCGTATTCCGGCTATTGGAGCAACGCACGGTCGTGCGCTGGGGGATGAAGCAGTCTTGATCGGGGGGCGCGCAGGAGGTAGGGGCCGACCATCAAGATCAATTTGTCATTGAAGAACACGTATCGGAACGGGAGAACCTGGCCATGAACGAACATTTTTCCGCACTTCTAGCCGACCTCGGGCGACACGTTGGCCTGGGTCTTCAACCCGATGAGGGGGGTGCCGTCCGCCTGCAGTTCGAAGACGGCATCATGGTTCAGTTTTGCGAGTCCGAGGGCGACCTGTTCGCAGTCGTCGCCGACACTGGCCTTGACCTCTCCGCCATGCCACCCGAAGTGCAACTCGACGCGACAAGACTTTTTCTTCAGATCAATTTTGTCACGCCGCTTTCGTCACGAATCGCGATCGCGCAATCGCCAGAGCAGACCATCGTCATCACCTGCTCCGAGTACGCCACTCGCCTCACTGGCGCGCAGTTGTTTGATCTGGTCGAGGTCGTACTTGAGAAAACGCGCGCGTTGAAGGAACTGATCACAGACCTTCACAGCAACGGCTCGACCGATGCCTCCAAGGCACCCGCCGCTTATCATGTCGGACAATTCGCCTGAGCTGAATTTCAGAACCCTCATCGCGTACAACCTCAGGGGTCTCACCATGCCAGCACCGCTGAACGCCAAATCGGCAGAGCAGAACCTGCGTACTGTCCTGAATACTGCCCGCGGGGAAGGACAAGGTACAGTTTTCGTAGGCGAGAACTCCGTGTCGCGACGGGGAGCATGGAGCCGCTTATTTGGATTCAATCCCACCACTCACCAGGCCTCTATCGCGAATTTCAAAGCGCTATTGCAGCGCACCTACCCAAACTCGACGGGCAAGATTGAGACTGTCCTGGCAGCATCTGTCACAAAGGGGCGTCTAACGTCGGGGGCTGTGATCCGGGCTTACAAACAGCTCCATGACACGCACAAATTCAGAATTGAATATCCCGAAAACGTCAAAACCGAGAACGCCAAACTGGAGTTCGAAGATCACCACGCGCTAGCGGTCCTTCAAGATGACAAAACACGGACGGTCGTGTGTGATTTTGCGAACCAACTTGCTGACCATATCGAACAAAGCCAGACCTTTACCGACGACACAGCGGCATTCTTCCTTGCAGCGCATTTGAAGCGTCAGTCGAACTATCCCGTTCATATCGGCGCTGAGAATATTCCAAAAACCAAGGCTGGGATCGTCGCATTTCTGCGAACCACAGCAGCGAGTACCGACGACGATAGACATGTGCTGCTGCTTTCCATGATGTGGGCACTTCCGAATCTGGTGGGGCAGGCCGAAAAGCTTCCAGAGGCCGACCTGATTTCGCGGCTTTACAAATCGAAGGTGGTTGAGGGTAAGCAGCATGTAGACAAGCGCGCGGTATTCATCAAGCTGACCGATGAACTCAACTCAACTGCGCAGGAATTAGCGGGTTACCTGACGGCGAATCCGCTTGCCGACGAACAGGTTTCAAGCCTGCTCCAGCTTTCCAGCCCAGACCCTTCTCACCTGAAACAGCCTGGCGAGTTACCGCGCCCGTCGACCCATTCGGAGCTGATCAATTTTCTTCGCGCCCCGGCGTCCGCTGACGATACAGATTCCATGCTTCTGAAAGCATCTATCTCGCTTCAATTCCTGGAGGACGGCGATACCAAGACGACGCGCATTCAGTCGCTCCAATCGCGCCTGATCGCGAACCAGACTAACCAACGGTTTGACAGAATCATGGGGGCCGTCACCCGACCAGACACCTTTGGTAATACCGAGATTGCCAGTACGCTCATGAATCGTCTCGCGCCCCATCAGAAAGAGCGTGAGGCCGTCTTCGTCAATAGCAGGCCCAACGCCCGGGTGCACAAGTTTCTAAAGGAAGGTAACCCCTACATCTCCGGGTTCTCGGGCATGGCCAACTCGGGTACCACTCTGTTTCCGCTACTTGGTATCAACATGAACAGCGAGGACGGGAGGCTGTATGCCGAAGCGCTGGGCGCGTTCATCGTGGGATCAGGCGAGCACTCCTACCCCGAGGTCTACAAGAGCTTGAACCTTTCGCTTCGCTACGTGCAGCTTGCGCAGCCCGAACCACCCGACCCTGCCAAAAAGGCTGCAGCGCTGGCCCCAGCACTGCTGACCGGCGCCTTATTGTTTGGTGTGACCGCTGCGCCCCGTCCGGCAGCACCGGGGTAACGGCACAAGCCGTACTGACCGCGGTGTCATGCCGCGCCGCTCATGGCAGGCAGCCATGTCACCAGCTCGGGCACCATCACCAGCAAAACGAGCAGCCCCAGCATCAAAATAAAGAACGGGAGCATGCCGCGAAAGGCTTCTTCCAGCGTACCGTCCGGCACTGTGCCTTTCACCGCGAAGACATTGATCCCAACCGGCGGAGTCAGCCCGCCAAGCTCAATACAGAAGGTGAGATAGATACCCAGCAGCAAGAGGTCAATGTTGTAGTGGCGAGCGATAGGAAGTAGAAGCGGTACGCTCAGCACCAGAATCGAGGCGCCATCCAGAAAGCAACCCAACAACAGAAAGACCGGGATCAGCGCCAACAGCACGCCTGTTCCGTTCAGCGGCAGTTGACGGAACAGCGCCAATACATCAGTCGCAATATCAGTCATGCCGATATAGGTGCTGAAGATCAATCCTCCGACCAGAATCGCAAGAATCATCGCGGTGGTATGGCAGGTTTTACTGGCAGCCTCGCGCAGTACCGCCCAGGTGACGCGCCGCCTAAAGGTCGCAATCAATAGCGCTACCGCCACACCGGCTGATGCCGATTCCGTGACCGTTGCAATACCGGTGTAGATGCTTGCGAGGATGGCCAAAGCGACCGCCAACAAAGGCCACACGCCGCGCAGCGAAGCGAATTTTTCCGCTGTGGTGGCCGCTGCGACGTCGGAGCCGGCCGGGAAATGATGCCTTTGAACGACGTAGAGAAGGAGCACTGTCGCGATAATGACTCCCATCTGAAGGATGCCGGGAATCACGCCCGCAGTGAAAAGCTTGATGATCGACGTCTCAGACAGCATGCCATAGAGAATCATGGTGAGGCTGGGGGGAATGGTGGAAGCGAGGAGCCCTGCGCTAGCCACCAAGCCCATGCTGAACACTCGGCTGTAGCCAGCCTTTCGCATCTCTGGGATGGCCAGGCTGCCAAAAATCACGCACGACGAAATGCTCGACCCCGATGCGGCAGCGAAAGCACCGGAGGCCGTGGTCGTGGCAACCGCAAGTCCTCCCGGCATCCGCCCCAGCCAGCGCTTCGCCGCCTCAAAGGTACCCGCGATAATGCCCGTTGTTTCAGCGAGGTAGCCGAAGAAAAGAAACATCGGGATGGAGATCAACACGTAATTGGCGACCACCCGGTGGGGCAGGACGGCCAGCATGTTGGTTGCTGTGTTCCAGTCGGCCACCAGCGCCAACCCGACAGTACCCGCGGTCGCTAGCGCGTAGGCAATGGGCACGCCGAACGACAGGAGCAGCAGAAGGAGAACGACCGGCAGGTAATCGGCCAACCAGAGACTCCTTTAAGGTTGAAGCTGCGCGGGTGGGTCAGCCCGAAGTCGAGCGCGGATTGACCGGACCGCTTCGAAGGTGAGCCTCATGGAAAGCAGCAGGCTTCCGACCGCGATCAAACCGTACGGCAACCACGTGGGGATGATCCCAAAGCCACCGTACACCCAACCAGCTTGGGCAGCTTCAATCGAATACTCGAGCGTCTTCCAGCCGATCAGGCCGAACGAAAAGACTCCGGTCAGGTAGGCGCCGACCGTCGCTCCCAACCGGAGCGACGGAGGGAACCTCTGCACCATCAATTCCATGCCCACGTGTTCGCGGCGCGCGGCAACCGACGAGACGCTGAGAAAGCACAAACCAACCAACAACACCAGCGAGGCATCGTAAGCCCAGCCTAATGCACGATTAAGGAAATATCGTGAGATGACATCGGCCGTGGTGACGATGACAAGCCCAAAAACGCAACCGATCGCACCCGCAAGGAACCAGCGTTCGAACCAAGCGACCAGGGCAATGATCCTCAGTTCGACCGTCCGGTCCTGGGCGTTACGACTTTCGACACGGTTCATTCAAACCTCAACCGCCCGTGGCTACGCACCCACGCGGTATCGATCACTTCATCAGGGCATTGTATTGGTCGAGTACCTTCCTACCATTGGGTCCGACAGCAGCCAGCCACTTGTCAAAGACCGGTTTGACCATCTGGCGCGCAGTGTCGAGCTCACGGTCAGAAATGCGATAAATGGATACCCCCTGCTTTTTGAACTGAGCGACGATTTGTTCGTCACGCTCGGCCTGACAATCCACCCACGACGACTCAATGGAGCGCGACACCGTCTTCATGGTGTCGCGGACAGCCTGGGGCCACGAATTCCATTTCTGGGTGGATGCCCCGAGAACGACCAAGGTATGTGTGTAGCCACGCAACTCAATTGCCTGTTTGGTTGCGTCCATCAGCCCCCAGCCCGGCATTGCATAGTAGGTCTGCGAGCTGCCATCGATGATGCCGGTCCGCTGCGAGGTAGCGACCTCGGCGATCGCAACGGAAATGGTGGTGGCCCCAAGCGCCTCGAGGGTTCGGGCCTCCCAGCCCAGCGCGCGCAGTTTGAGCCCCTTGAGGTCGTCCAGACTCTTCACGCGATCCCGCGCAAGAGCGACTTGGCGGGGGGTTGTGAGAAGAATCATGACAGGCTCGATGCCCTCTTTCCTGAAGTTCTCTCCCATCTCGCCCTTCATCAACTCATGAAGGATCTCCGTGCCCTTTTTCGGGTCGGGGAACACGTAGGGCAGCGAGCTGAATGAGGCGAGATTGAGCCGATCAGGCCAGTAATCAACGACCAGCACACCCATGTCGGCCACCCCGCGGCGAACGCCATCGAGGATCTCTGTCGCCCCGACCACTTTGCCACCACCGAGGTAGTTCACCCGGATCCGTTCCTTGGCGGTGCGATCGACTTCACCGAGCCACTTCTCCATCGAGCAGGTGTAAAAGACATGCTGCGACGGCAGAAAATCCGCAATCCGGACCGTCGTGACGGGATCGGCCGCCATCGTGGCCGGCGCCGCCAGGCAAGAAGCGACTCCCGCGGCCAGAGCAAACGCGCGGACGCCGAAAGTCTTGAACAATGATTTCATGGGGACCCCCTGAGTGGTTCAACCGAGTATAGGTGGGCACTCCGGCACCCGCAAGGCTCAGTCTCGGAGCGCCCCGTTTTGAGATTTCTTTTTCAGAGCTTCATCAGATTCTTGCAGATGTGCTCGACTCGGCCCGCACCAACCACCAGGCCCATCGATCACCACACCCACGTACTGGCTGTACTGGTTGATTTTCAGCGTGGGCCGCAGCCGGGTGAGCCAGGTTGAAACTGGATACTCGGCACCCAAGCCCCGCGCGCCGCCACGCCGGCCGCCCAGACCGCGGTTCTGCTTGCCACGTATCTCAGGATGCTCGGTGATTTGGCGCGCTCGCACACAGCGACCTGCTCCGATGTCGATCTTCCTCGCCTTGCATTGGCAAGTGGATTGGCCGCTTTGAGCTCTACACCTGCGGCTCGCTCGCTTTAGGGATGCTGTCCTCGAAACCACTACCGCACGAGGCTGGCCGGCGGAGTCACTCCATCGCGAATGATTCGTTGTTCCCGACACACCAGACCGGCCGAACCATCCCTTCACTCTTCTTCTCGCAGCTAGCGGCCGATCGGTCGCGGTGGGGTCTGACCAGTCGGCTGCCGAGGCACTTCAGGCCGTGTCCATCGCGGTAGATGTCAAATGCGCAGACGGTATCTGCGGCGTCTGCTCGGCCAATGTGCTGGCGGGCGAAGTGGATCATCGCGATCATGTTCTGAGCGCCCGCGAACGTACAAAGAAAATGCTGCTCTGCTGCTCGCGCGCGACTGCGCCCGGAGCGCAGATAACGATTGCTCTTTAGGAGCGAAACGAGCAGCGCGTTATTTACGCCCTAGAATTTTTCGCATAGCCGAACCGCTGCATTCAGGACATCGCCCAACAAGCTGCTGAAGAGCTCGGAGTCAAGTGCATCGATAGGCGCAGAAAAAGAGAGCAAAAGCGTATCGGTGCGCTCGTCAAAGCTCAAATGCGCGCCACCCGTCTCCAGGCCAAACAGGTTCAGTTCAAGCGCACGCTTCAACAGCGCCAATTGCAAATCGTCATCTTCAGGGAGATCGACGAGCGGCACATAAAAAAAGACCAGATCCGACTGGTCAGCGACTTCCACCACACATTGAAGACCGTCACCAAACGAGACGGTACAGTGTCCATCTTCGCTCATTGACAGGGCATGACCCGCCGTGCGACCGGCATCAGCGAGCCATGTGGAAACAGTGCTTTGGTACGCGTTCAAATGGGCCACCTCAATTCTGATCAACCCCACCGTCGTCAGCATCATCTTCCGGATAATCGAAATCATCGACCGACCCGGGGTATTCGCTGTCCGGTCCCGTAACAAGCTTTGTGAGCGCATTCACTACGTCATTCGTTCGGTGCCCTTTAGATTCAGGAATCCGGTAGCGAATACCCACCTGCGATGCCCCGGTCACTCCGAAGCGCTGATTCTGAACGTATTGACTGAGTGGATCACCCGCGGTGTTCAGATGGACTACCGACGCCGCGTCAATCGCATCGGCACCAAGTTCGTTACGCAGTCCGAGCGACAAGCCTGCGCTGTTGAAACCCGTCACGGGTACCCCATTTTTTATGCCGGCGTAGGTGGCGATCGCACCGCCTAGCGAGTGGCCAATCAAGTTGATTTCGCGGTCGGGGTGCGCCGCCTTGAAAGCGCGTACCACTTTGTCGGCGTCGTTAAATGCCGTGTCCTTGATGCCAAAAAACTGAACCGCATTGCTCTTGAGGGTTCCTGGCCGAGCAACGGGCTTAGTCCCGGCAAACGCAAGATAAATCTCATCGCGGGGACCAACGAAGACCCCAATCCGGAGTGCGGACCAGTGATCACTGACCAAACGCCCCGACTCGTATTTCATCAGCCCCAGTTCGCCCGTCCCGCCATGTTCGCGGGACAATACCGACCGCGGAATCAGGGATTCCGGAGCGAAGGGATAACCATCGGGGACCAAAGGATCGCTTGCAAGGCTGGACGCAGCAGAAGCCATCACCGCTTTCGGCAAAGCCAGTTTCGCCATCTCGGCGGTTACGTCCTGCTGCTGGCCCTTTTTGAAGAAAGAAATTTCCGAGGGGCGACCTCGGAGAAGTTGGATCGCCGTCCCGCCCAGGTTCGAGACCAACGCCTCTCCCCAGGACACAGTTCCCCCCACCAGTCCCGCAAGGCCTGAAGTGAGGTTCCCCAGGCCTTTGAAGGCGGCGCCAACCACGTAACGCGCCCCCTTACTGTGACCACCCTGCAGCTTCGCACCAGCCCAGCGAAGAGCCGGGCTCAGCGTGACTATCTTGAGCACCGACGTAGTGAGTTTTCCCAGACTGTAGTTAGTGCCCCAGCTGGTGTAGTGATACCCAAGGCCACGGCAATTCACACGGGGTTCTGGATCCTGCCCCTGGATGAGAGCGAGCCCGGAGCGGGAGGATGGCCTCGCTTCGTTTTCGCGATCGCGCCCCTGCACGGCATCGGGCTGCAGCCCGGAAGACAGACGATCTTTCTGCGCGAGCGGCAACGCAGGCTGCTGCATGAGCCCATGGTCGAGCAAGAAGGCCTCGAGCTTGTCCTGCGCCAGGCGGTTCCCTCCAAACGAAAATTCAGCTTTCACCGGATCGGCCTTGGCATCTCGACGAAAATCATCGCCACCAATTCTCGCCTTGGTGAGATCACCGCCTCTTACCTTGAAGTGATACTTTGAAAGCAGGGCGGGCTCGCCATAGACCACGACATCGACTCCGCCATCGCCCCGGTCCTTCAGCCGAAAAAATGTACCGTCGTCATGTTTGAAGCCTTTAAGCGCCCGCTCACCCTTCCTGCCCTGATAGGCGAAGTTATCTGCGCTGGCCTTAAGGTCGATCTCGGCTCCGCCGATCCGGACAGTGGCGCCGCCAGTGAAACGAAAGGTTAGTTTGTCGACCATTCCGACAATCCAGCCAGCAGCAGTCGTCAGACCGCTGCAATCACCTGAATCTCAACCATCAGCCCAGGGTCGGCCAGATGCGCAACCTCAACCATGGTGCTGGTAGGCAGGTGATCTTTGAAAAACTCTTCGCGCGCCGCGACAATCTGTCGGAATTCGCGCATGTCTGTGGTGTAGACCGTGGTCCAGACAATGTCGGCCAAGGTCCCACCCGCGGCTGTCAGACTCTTTTCGATATTGCGGATGCATTGCCTCGTTTGCTCGAGCATGCTGCCTGTTCCCACCTGATTGCCGTCTCCGTCGCGCGAAACCTGTCCTGACACGAAAATAAAGCTACGGGGATGGTCTACGCGCACGTAGTGGTTGTAGACGGTGGCCCTGACGTTTTTCATGCCAGGGGGGTTGCCGCGGGTGATCTGCGTCATATCGATTTCCTTAGTCGGAGCTGATGTTCGCTGCCTGGATCACAGTAGCCCAGCGTTGTTGGTCGGCGAGTGCAATCTGGGTGAACTGCGCAGAAGTGTTGCCCAGCGGTTCGTAGCCCATATCTGCAAGGCGCTGCCGAACATCGGCCTGCTGGAGGATCTTCATCACCTCGCTCGAGGCTCGATCCACGATCGGCTGGGGCGTGCCTCCAGGGTAAAGCAGGGCCTGCCAGTTGAGCGCCTCGTAGTCGGGTAGTCCGAGCGCTTCAGAAACCGTCGGGACATCGGGCAGGACTGCTGCACGCCGCTTACCGGTCACGGCGAGCGCGCGAACCTTACCAGAGCGAATCTGGGGCAGCGCCCCCTGCATTCCCGAGACCATTGCAGGGATCCTGCCGCCAAGAAGATCAGTGAAGGCGGGCGGCCCCCCTCGGTAAGGAACATGGTTAAGGCTGAGGTTCGCCATACGCTCCAACATGGCGCCTGACAGGTGCTGCATGCTGCCAACCCCAGACGACGCAAAGTCAATTTTCCCTGGCTGGCTTCTTGCCGCAGCCACAAGATCGACGAGGCTGTTGCCGGCAAAGCTGGGCCCCACCAGCCAGACATTGTGAGAGGCCGTAAGCTGGGTGATGTGCGCAAAGTCGCGCGCCCCATCGAAGGGGCGGCGCTTGCTGACCAGCGGCGCGGTGATCGTATCAATGGAGCTGAGCAGCATCGTATAGCCGTCCGCTGGCGACGTCTTGACGATTTCAGCGCCCAACATGCCTGCGGCGCCGGGCTTGTTCTCCACCACTACGCTCTGTTGCAGCGCCGCGGCGAGCCGCTCGCCGATAAAGCGGGCGATGGTGTCTGAACCGCCGCCCGCCGCCTGTGGAACGACTAATCGGATAGGCTTGGAGGGCCACGCCTGTGCCCGAGCGGTACCGGTCGCCGCGAGCACCAGCCCCGCCCCGCCAGCACCGATCAGCGCTCGTCTGCCGACACGGATATTCATTGGAAACGCTCCTTTAGATGGGGCGATGGACATGCCACCTCGACAGGCCTGCACCGAGACGAAGGGGCTTTGGATCGGACGGATCCTAGGGGGGCGTAGCTTCCAGTGTCAATGCCGCATGTCCAGCCCGGTTCCGCAGAAAGCGTTCGACGCAGCACCACCGCCTAGACGGGCTCATTGGGCCTGAATACCAGCCGCATGCGTGCTGAGAATGAATCGATAAATCGTGACCGTCGAGATCACCTCGAAGCGCTCGACACTGCGATACGGCAGCGACTTGTACATGGCGCCGGCCACCGCATGCAAGGATCACGGTCGACAGGGCTGATGCGAGTCGCTTCATCATTGCCCCCTCCGTTCTGATCATTGACCCCACATCGCGTTCAAGCCAAGGGCGGACGCTCAGCAGAAGGACCGCCCACATTAAGTGAAGATATTCGCTCCTGGCCCTCGTGCTTGCCAGCGAGGGTCCCGAGGTCAGCGAGCGCCCGGAGCGATTCAGTCGATGACCGCAGCGCACGCTCTGCGATTTCCCCCGTCAGCGCCAAGGCCTGAACCAACTCCTCAGGCTTGGCCAGTTCGCGGCGATCGTCACCGCTCAGAATGGCGCGCACCCGCGACTGCGGTCGATCAAAGCCAGCGACCAGTCTCAGGGCAGGGATGCCCTGCTTTGCAAAATTTGCGTGATCCGAATTCGGCATGAGCGGTAGCCAGACACCGAGATCGAGACCCGCTTGGGCAGCACATGCCCTGAGGAAGGGTTCGAGCGCGGGGAAACCACTGGTAAGCGCTGTCAGCGTCTCATCACCTGCTACGGTATCAAGATTGATATTGAGCCGGATCTGGCTTCGCGCCTCGGTCGAGAGCGAGTCAAGGTAGTGCGCCGAGCCTGCCAACGCCCATTCCTCGGCGTTGAACAGGGCGATACGAAGGCTTGCTGTGTCAGATCCGACGTGCGCGGCAAGCGCCCGGGCTGCGGCGATAGCCACCGCGGTTCCGCTTGCGTTATCCAGCGCACTTTCCGCAAGCGGGTGGCCGTCGATGTGCGCGCTGATCACAATCCAGTCATCGCGTCCGCCGCGCAGTTCGGCGATTGCAATGCCTGCTGTGGCATTGCGCTCTTCCTCGCCAACCAGGGTGAGGCGCACATCCGGCGCTCCCGCGTTGATCAGTTCGCGCAACTGCGACCCCGTTCGGGCATCAACATAAGCAGCGGGGATTCCTGGCGCATCAGGCGCTCGCCCAGAGGAACCCGACATCAGCCCACCGCCTGGCCACGGATTCGCGATCAGAAAACCTGCAGCACCCGCCGCCCGCGCAGCGTCGTACTTCCTGCGGCGATGAACGTGATCCGGCGAGAACGGGTATTCATGCTCGACCAGTGCGATCGCACCTCCGAGCTGGTTCGCCATCCGCGAAAAATCATCAGGCCTACCGGCACCCAGGTCGACAACCGGCGCAACCAATCCCTGCGGCCCAGTGCTCGCCGAACGAAGGAGCGGCATACAGCGCCAGCGTCGGTCAGGATGAGCCTCGCTCGCAAGGCTCGCTCGCGAAAGGCTCCAACCAGGGAACGGAATTTCCAGACGGCGCACGTCGCCGCGCGAGCCCATCGCATCGCGAAGACGCGCCACCGCCCAGTCAACGGCGAGGCTGTCACCGCCTCCGCCGGCCAGGCGGCCACCGAAGTCGCAGAGCGCGTTGAAGTCTTCCCAGAGCGTGGAATCGTGAAGAGCCCGCTCGCGCCAAGGGGTGATGTCTGAACTCACTGGCTGACCTTGATGTCGGCGCGCGTCACCAGATCCTGCCATCGCGCAAAGTCTTCTTCGAGCAACTTCGCAAAGTGCTCGCGTGCGGCGGTCTGCGGCAGGCTGATGCCCGAGGCAGCAATCCGCTGCGCAAACGCTGGCGAGGCCACGATTTTGACCAGGCTCTGCTCAAGGCGTTGCACGCGATCCGCGGGGGTGCCCGAAGGCAGCATCACTCCCCACCAATTCTGCACCGTCATCCGGTCAAGCCCCAGCTCGCGAAATGTTGGCACTTGCGGGTGCGCAGCCTCACGCATCGGCGCAGACACCGCGAGGGGTCTCACCTTGCCTGCGTTAAACACCGCGATCGCGCTTGCCATGCTGCTGAAGCTGGCTTCAACCTGCCCACCGGCAAGATCGCTCATCGCGGCCGCCGCCCCCTTGTAGGGGACATGCGCAAGCCTGATACCGGCATTGAGCATCAGCAGTTCGGCCATGAGGTGGGTGAGTGAGCCGTTGCCTCCCGAGCCAATAGTGACTTGTCCGGGCCGCTCCTTCGACGCGCGCAGTACGTCTGAAAGCGAACCAGCCTTGGAGCCCGCTGTCACAAACAGGTACATGGGCGACTCGCCCAGCAACGCAACCGGGGCAAGGTCCTTTCTCGGGTCGTACTTGAGACGACCTGCGTAGAGCGCGGCAACGATGGTAAACGGTACATCAGCGAGCAACAGCGTGTGTCCGTCCGCGGGCTGGCCCGCGGCGTGAGCGGTACCGATCATCGACCCCGCTCCAACACGGTTCTCAACAATGACTGGCTGCCCGAGATCGGCTGCCATGGCCTCGCTGATGGTTCGTGCCAATTGGTCGGAGCTTCCCCCCGTGGAATACGGAACAATGATCCGGATCGGCTTTTCCGGAAAAAGGGCCTGAGCGCTTACGCCGTGGAGGGTTGCAATACAAAGGCCGAAGGCGACTAGCGCACGACTCATGAGCTTCATTCCTGACTCCAGCCCGCATGGGCAACTATTCGTAGGGAAACCTGTCTTCGGATGTCGCCGTCGCACGCCCGCCGCGATGGCCGACGAGGCGTGTGCGCGCGGTCATCGACCGGTAAATCTAGGCGCACGATTTTCGCGATGCGCGGCGATCCCTTCATCGACGTCATGAGTCCATTCCAGCTGTCGCCGCAAGGTATCAGCCAGCTCGCGCGCAGGCTTGAACCCGGGTGCCAGACGCGTATTCACGATCTGCTTGGCGCCACGGGTGGCAAGCGGCCCGCTCGCTGCCATGCGTGCCGCGATCGCGGCCACCGATTCTCGTAACGTTGGGCCAGGGTAGAGGTCCTGCACGATGCCATAGTCGCGCATGGCTTGACTGTCGATCTCACGTGCCGTGCAGATGAGGTCAAGTGCCCTCGCGCGCCCCACCAACTGCGGTAGCCGAACCGGACCGCCAGCACCGGGGAATCCGCCCCAGGCCGCCTCAGGCATACAGAGTGTTGCGTGCTCGGCCGCATAACGAATATCGCAAGCAAGACAGAGCTCCACAGCCCCCGCAAGCACCTTGCCGTTGATGCATGCGATCACGATCTGCGGCAGGGCCTCGATCGCATCAAAGACGCGGTTTGCCATCATCACCAGACGGACGACCTCATCCTTCGAGAGCTGCGCACGGATGACGGGATTCATGATCCCCATTGAAAAAAACAGGCTTCCCGCGCCCGTGATGATCAGAACCTGAGTTTGATCGTCCTCGCGCAAAGCCTCCGCGATCGAGCCCAGCCGGACCAGTACCTGGGGGATCAGCCGGTTCATGTCGTCCTCACGGTCGATGGTGAGGGTCATGACCGCGCCATTGCGCTCGACCAGCAGGCCTTCGGGGAAGCGTTCAGCTCCGTGGGGCGCAAGTTTGATAGGGACTTCCAACAGCGCTCTCCTTGTGGGGATCGGACAGACCGTACATGGATGCCCTAGGTTTGCCAAGCGGCGGGTTCAGACGCTTGAAACGCAATCAGAACCCGCAATAGAACCGATACCGCGCCCTGGGCCTGAGCCCTCAGGCCCATAAACCGAGGCTGCCGTCGGGCATGCGTCCAATGAATGAACCGATGGAGATCCGATCCCGACCCGCCACAGGCGGCCCCCCCGCAATCTCGTGGGGGTTGCGGGTATTGAAAATCACCACATCGCCTGGCGTGGGGGCATAGGTGAAGGACGGTGCGTGCGCGATCAGTTCGCGCGGCAGGTCATAGCTCTTGGGGATCTCTCCTGGGGTCATGACAGGACTCCAGGGCGCGTTATAGATCGTGGTGTCCCCCCCGCTTGGCAACCCCTCAGCAAAAAAATTCCAGCCCAGCTGAGCGTCGACCTGCCCGATGCAATAGGCAGGCGAATTAAAGGGCGCGTAGTCGGCGTGTAGCGCCACGCCTTCGGAGGCGGAGCGCACGATGCCCGCGAAGTATCGGCCGAGGCCCGGCTCCTGCGCTGGCCCAACGGGTTTGCCCGTCACTCGCGAGATGCGACCAATGAGGCGCTCAACCGGATTCCATCCAGCCTGGTTGATGACCGAGTCGAGCGCCGCCTGAGCGGTTGGAACGTCCTCGAAATACCGCTCTTTCGGCGTGTTCCATCGGTATTCATACTGCGCCATGCCGATGTAGCCAATTCGTTTGGCGACGCTGTAATGCTTCATTGGTTCGGCTTTGACCGCCGCGCTGAACCCCGCGCACTCTTCCGCGGTGGCAAACCCCGCGATCCGAATTGCGGGAATGCGATTGCTCAGCAGGGCGTCGAACGTTTCAAGTGACAGCGGATGTTCGGTCCGCGCAGTCCAGGTTGGGTTAGACATCGGCTGCACCTGGTCAATCTTCCGTGACCCAGGTTTTACGGGGGGGAGACTTGATCTCGAGTTGCTCGCAGTCTTCCAGCGCCTCGCTGAAGTGATCGACGCCCGGCGGGTGCATCCATGCCGTGCCTGGCGTGGCGATAAATTCCTGTCCACCGATTACCAGCCGCAGCCGCCCTTTGATCAGGTAGGCAATGGTTTCGTGATCATCGTGGCGATGGACTGGATCGATCAGACCCTTCTTGCGGTGAACATGCAGCATCACCATCTCATGACCCACCAGCAGCTTTCGGACATCGACTTGTCCCATCATGCGCACGCCTTCGACGGTGGCAAGCCGCTCCGGTGTGGTGGTGTCGCAGGTTGCAAAGAAACGGGTGTCGGGGTCGAGATGGCGATCTGAAGCGTTCATGGGCATGGCCTCATTGGTTAACCGTCGGAGATTGCAGAAACACAGCAGCGTTGAGAGAGGATAGTGGGTTTTGGCGACTTGCCTCAAGTCGTACGGGACGGGGAACCCGCACTGGCAAAATACCCCCCTCACCCTTTAGGACTGCTGCATGGCTGCCCCCATTGATTCCCCTCGCCCGCCGGAAAACGTCCCGGCTCATGAAGCCCGGGCCCCGGCGCCCCTCCTCATCAAGGAAGACGATCTGCGCACCCTGGGTATGCGCGCGTTCATGGGGCTCGGGCTCACCGAGGCCGATGCTCACGACGTGTGTTCGATCCTTCTGCTTGCCGATCTCTTCGGGCTTTCCACCCATGGGTTCAGCCGGGTTGAGTCCTATGGGGAGCGACTCTTAAGCGGCGGTATCCGTGCACAGCCACAGATTCAAGCCGAGCGTCTAGCACCCTCGCTCATCGCCGTCGACGGTGACAATGGAGTCGGTCCACTGGTGGGCATGCACGCCCTGCGCGAAGCAATGCGCGCGGCCCGAGAAAACGGTATGGCGATGGCCCTGGCCCGCAGCAGCAACCATTTCGGCCCGATCTCGCCCTACTCGCTGATCGCAGCCGAAGCAGGGTTCGCCTCGATCATCGGCAGCAACGCCACCACAACCATCGCCCCCTGGGGCGGAACTGACGCGCGCCTGGGCAACAGCCCGCTTGGCTTTGGCGCGCCGAATCCCGGCGGCCAGCCATTCCTGCTCGACATGGCGATGAGCGTGGTGGCGCGCGCCAAGATCCGCAGCGCTGAGAAGCGTGGTGAAGCCATACCCGAGACCTGGGCCACCGACGCGGGCGGACTTCCTACGACCGACCCGAGGGCCGCACTCGACGGATTTCTTCTGCCGATCGGCGGACACAAGGGTTACGGACTGGCGCTGATGGTGGACATGTTGGCGGGATTGTTCTCCAATGCTGCCTATCTCACCCATGTGAAGTCCTGGGTCGATTCTCCCGATGAACCCCAGAACCTCGGCCACTTTTTTATCCTCATCGACACCTCACGTCTAGGACCGACATCATGGCTTGCCGAGCGCATGCGTGACTTTGCACAGATCCTTCACGACAGTCCGCCCGCGCGGGCCGAATCGCCCGTCATCGTCCCCGGCGAGATCGAGTTGGGCAAGATGGCAGCGCAACGGCGAGACGGGCTGCGCATGCCGCGCGACGTCATCGAACTGATGCAGGTCCATGCCGCTCGCCTCGCCCCACAGAAGTAATTTCCCAAGAAAACCGTTCGGAAAATTCCCCATGACTCAAGCCCTCCCCCCCAAGACCACTGGCCTCCT
>CAIPNM010000164.1 GCA_903866395.1 uncultured bacterium | reverse complement strand
TTGCACGCGTGGTGAGAAGCGCCGCCACCTTGGCGGCGATGTTGGCCTGCACCTGCTGCGAGGTGCCCGTGCCGCCGCCTGTGCCGTTTGCGCTCAGATCGTTAGCCACCACCGTGTAGATCACGTTAGCACCCGCCACACCGCGCACCACCACCTGGTCGCCCGCGATGAAGTCACCCGCCAGACGCAGGCGGAAGGTGTCCCCTTCGGTGCTGAGCGTGATCGAGCCACGACCCGCTTCGGTCGAATACCCGGCACCGCCCGCGAAGGCGAAGTCGCCGCTCTCGAGGCTGCTGCCGATGCCGCTACCGATCCGGCCCTGTAGGGTGATGTCGCCGCCCAGCGCGCGCAGGGTGAGCGAATCGCCCTCGAAGGCTGGCGTGCTCGGGTCATCGACACGGTCGCTGCCGTTGATGCGGCCGGTCACGGTCAGGTCGGGCAGGCCCACACTCACCACCCCACCCGAGGTCAACGGAACCACGCTCGCGGTGACCGTGAAATCGCCTTCGTTACCGGCCTTGAGGCCGGTGAACCGAATGCTGGTGCCACTGCCATCGACCGCGGCGCGCGCGCCTGAGGCCGGATTGGCCAGCAAGGCAGCCGATACCGTACGGAGCCGCGCCGCGATGTTGGCAAGCGCCTGCGCAGCCGTGGCCGCGCCGCCGCCGCCCTGACCATCCACGGTGAGGTCAGCCGCCGTGACGGTGAACGTAATGTCGGTGGCGGCCGCGCCACGCACCACGATCACGTCGCCTGCCGCGAAATTGCCCGACAGACTGAGTCGATATTCCTGAGCACCCAACACCGCGCTTCGGGCGGTATCGCCCGCGGTGAGCGTGACATCACCAAAGATGCGCAATGCATCGTTGATGTAGAGGCCCTCGGTCATCTCGAGCTCGGTTCCGCCGGGCGCGGTCCCGTCAAACTCGGTGGTATTGCCCGAGCCCTGCACCTCGGTCTTGGTGCCCTTGATCTTGCCGCCGACCCGAACCTTGCCGCCATCGCCCTGCGCCTGAATCACAAGCGGCGTGCTCATGGCGAGCGATGAGCCCGCGCCACCGAGTGCCACCGGGTTCGAACCGCCGGTTGCGCCCACCACCAACACCGGAATGGCGCTCACCTGCGACGGGTCGAGACTCACACCGCTTCCGCCGCCACCGCCAATCGAGATCGGCGCATTGGGGTCGGCGGGCTTGAGCTGCAGGCCCTGGCCCGCGTTTTCTGAGGCCATCTTCGCAAGCGCTTCGGCAGACAACGCCCCATCGACCTTCTGCGCGGTGACTACCTGCGGCGCGCGATCGGCGGGAATCACCTTCGCGAGTTCAAATTTCACCGCTGCTACAGGCGTCGTCCTCAGCGCGGCTTCACTCAGTTGTACCGCGCCCGCCAGCGGATCGCGGATCGAACCGAACACGAGCTTGTAGTAGCGATATGGCGTGTCGTTGGTAAAGCTCACCGCACTGCTTGCACCCCGATCGGTGAGCAGATTGGTGGGGGCGTTCCGGGTGAGTTCCACCCAGGCGCCACTGGCCCAGGCCAGATCATCATTCGCACCGTAAACCGATACGGTCATCGGATCGCGACCTGGCTGGTCGGCCGCGCTGGTGAGGACCAGCTCATTGGCCGCGGCGGCACTGCCAAGCGCCATCTTGAATCCGGCGCCCGACTCGCCAATCCCGACATAGCGCGTGCTCGAGCGCCCATCAATCACGCTCGACGCACTGGTGGCGGTCGTGGCCTGCGGGACGGATACCGTCGCTTCGGCGATCTGCATCCGGCCGGCTGCGGCATCCCGCACGCCGTTGAAGATCACCTTGTAGTACCGATACGCGGTGGTGTTACTGAAGATCGCATCCACGGTCGCGCCGCGGGCGGCCGGCAGATTGGTCGCCTGGTTCTCGGCGATCAATGACCAGCCCGAGTCATTCCAGCCCAGGTCCGAGTTCGATCCATAAATGGTGAAGCTCGTCGGATCACGCCGCGCATCCTCGCGCGCGGTGGTGAGCGTGAGCGA
>CAIPNM010000163.1 GCA_903866395.1 uncultured bacterium | reverse complement strand
GCAGGCTTGCGCAGCCGAGTCGGCCACCACCCACGCAATCGGCTGTCCAACGAAGTGCACGCGATCGCGCGCAAGCACGGGCATCAGCACCACGCGCTGCGGTTCACCGTCGGGCGAACTCACCGCCATCAAATTGGGGAGCACCTTCTCGCCTTCAGACTCGATTTCGGCAGCGGTGAGCACCAGACGCACGCCGGGTGCCGCCCGCGCCGCCGCGAGGTCGCAGCGCAGGATCCGGGCGTGCGCGTGGGGCGACCGAATGACGAACGCATGCAGCATGCCGGGCGCCGTGTGGTCAGCACTGAATCGGCCCGCGCCGGTGATCAACCGATGGTCTTCGCGGCGCGCATAACGGACCGGGGAAGCGGTGAGCGACGGGGTTGCGGTGACGGGCGCAGGCGGTGTCTGATTCGACAAGGGACACTCCGTGAGAGAACAGTAAAATCGTGACTGTGGGGGCGAACTTAACAGGTTTGGCTGAGCGCCGCGATAGCCGCACGCCAACATCGGCGGGCCCGGATTGGCGCGGTAATTCCCCTTTGGACATCGCCCCGATTTATTTATGGGATTTTTTCCCATATACTCGCCGACACGATTTTTCGGCGTACGGGTTCGTCTGCGTCCGGCGCCTCCGATCATGAGAGAGACATGAAGCCCACAGCTCCACTTTCCGCGACCAGCCGGGTCGCGGCCCTCACGCTCACAGCCTCACTGACCCTCATCCTCGCTGCCTGCGGCGGCTCGGGATCCGGTGGCGGTGCAAGCCCCGTATCGGCAGACAGCAATGCGGCAGTCGCCGCGCAGATTGATGAGATCCGCCCTGCCGATGAGACCGAAAGCGTAGGCGTGTTCGTCGAACTCGATGGCAACGCGCCGGTCGCAGCGGCGGCGGTGAGCGACAGCGAAACCCGCCGCGCCTGGTTGCAGCAGCGCTTTCTCGCCGATTTCGGCGCCGCCGCCGCAGGCCCGGTTGCTGGCGCCGTCACCAGCGGCTGTTCGAGCGCCGATCTGCAGTCCCGCTTATCGAACGCCAAGCGCCCAGCCGCCGGCAACACTGTCCGAATCGAACTCAACTCATGCGAACTCGACCTGCTCCCCAGGATGCCTATGGTGCGCGGCGTTCATGTCGATCGCCTGCTCACGACGCAAGCCGCAACCGATGCCACCGCGCTTCAGCAGGCGGTCGTTCAGTCGTTTGACGGACAGACAGCCTGGCCCACCATCGCCGGGCAGTCGCTGGCTGGCGGCGGGCGCGTCATTGCAGTGCTCGATACCGGCGTGGAAGACCGCCATCCGGCGCTGGGTAGCACCAAGGTGCTGCCCGGTGCGTGCTTTTCTACCGCAGCCAACGGCGGCACCGGATTCTGTCCCAACGGCACCAGTGTCGACACGGCTTCCAGCACGGCGGGACGCAGCTGCGTCGATCGGTTCACCAGCCGCACCGCTGGACTCAATGCAGGCTGCGGCCATGGCACCAGCATGGCTGCGGTCGCTGCAATGGACTACAGCTCGGTGGCCGCGAACCGTGGCGGCCTCGCGCGCGCAGCAAGCATCCTCCCGGTCCAGGTCTTCAATGCCGATTCTCGCGGCGCAATCAGCGCAAGCTCCGGCGATCTGCTCGCTGCAATCGAATGGGTGACCGAGCAGGCGCGCCAGCGTCGCGCCTCTGGCCAACCGCCGATCGCAGCGCTCAACATGAGCCTGGGCGCAGGCGCTTACTCAGCAGCCTGCGACAGCGACTACCTGGGTGGGCTGTTCCGTTCAGCGTTCGAACGGCTACGCGCCCAAGGCGTGATCCCGGTGGTCGCTGCCGGTAATGGCGGCACCATCGGGGCCATCTCGTTTCCCGCTTGTGTCAGTAATGCGCTGCCGGTGGCGGCTGCCCGGCTCGACTACTCCCGGCTCGCCTCCTACAGCAACTTCAGCAGCCAGGTGAAACTGGTGGCCATCGGCGGCGACGCGGTGGGCACCTACCGAACCCCGGTGCCATGCAGCAGCGCGTCATCAACCGACTGCTGGGCTGCGACGATGGGAACCTCGCCCGCTACGGCAATGGTGTCAGGAGCGGTGGCCGCGCTCCATGCCCTGCAGGCCACGCCCGATGCGGCCGCCCTGCAATCGGCGCTCACCACCAACTTCACCGCCAACGACACCCGCGCCAAGGCGCTCACGGTGTCTGGGCTGACCGTGCCCGCCCTGCGCCTTACCCCCAGCGCCGAACGGCTGGCGGGCGCGACGGCCACCGTACCCGGCGGCTCATCGAGCAGCGGAGGTTCAGGCAGCGGCACTGGCACAGGCACCTCTGGCGGGAGTAGCAGTGACACCGGTAGCAGCGACGGCGTGGAGGTGATCGTTAAGCGCTCAACCCGCATCTGCGTTTACTGGGGCGCCCAATATTCCGGGCTGTCGTCTTGCGCCATCGCGCGACTCGACGCCGATGACAGCCCCATCATCTACAGCTACCTGGGGCCGGTGCGCTCGGTGAGCATCCGCGACGCCGACACGAACCAACCGGTAGCTGGACGCGTTCGCGTCACCCTCTATGCGAGCTTCCGCACGCGCAGCGATGTATCGGTGACACAGGACACGCCGAACATTTCAGGCGGCGCATTCAACGCGTTCGTGCGCAGCATTCAGGTAACGCCACTGCAATAGCCGCCTGACGTCAGGTGACCGCGCGCCGCAAAGCGAACTGCGGCGCGCGCCACTCGCTGCTCGCCATGACCGCTTGAAGGTGGTCAGCCGCGCGCCACACATCGGCAAACCCCACATAAAGCGGCGTAAAGCCAAAGCGCAGGATGTCGGGGTGCCCGCTACCATCGCCCGCACGGAAGTCACCGATGACGCCGCGCGCGATCAGCGCCTGAATGATTTCGTAGGCGCCTTTACTTCGCGTGAGGCTCACCTGCGAACCCCGCGCAGTGTGCTCACGGGGCGTGGCCAAGCCAAAGCTGTGCGCGGACAACAAAGGGTCCAGGCGTCGAATGAAAAGTTCGGTGAGCGCGAGCGATTTGGCGCGGAGCGCCGTGATGCCCCCCAGCGGCTCGGCTGCCAGCACAGTGTTCACCCCTTCATCGAGCGCGACCAGGCTGAGGATGGGTTGGGAGCCGCACTGGTAGCGAAGGATGCCTGGCGCCGGACGATAGCCCGGCGCGAAGGCGAACGGCGCTGCGTGCCCCCACCATCCTGAAAGCGGTTGAAGCGCACGGTCGGCATGGCGCGGATGGACCCATACAAAGCCCGGAGCGCCGGGTCCGCCATTCAGGTATTTGTAACCGCAGCCGACGGCGAAGTCGGCGTTGGCCGCATGCAGATCCACCGGCACCGCCCCCGCGCTGTGCGCGAGATCCCATATCACCAACGCGCCGGCCGCCTGCGCACAGCGTGTGAGCGCGGCCATGTCATGCATGGCGCCGGTTCGATAATTGACGTGAGTGAGCATGACCACATCGACGCCGGCTGCAAGGGCAGCGTTGAGCCCAGCAGACTCTACGGAGCGGAGCGAGGCACCCCGCTCACGGCACACCCCTTCGGCAATATAGAGATCGGTGGGGAAGTTGCCCCCTTCACTCAATACGGTGAGCGGCCCCGCGCGTCGCGCCGACGCAAGATCGAGCGCTGCGCACAAGACCTTGTAGAGGTTGATGGAGGTACCATCCACCGCGAGCACCTCGCCCTCCCCCGCCCCAATCAGACGCGCGATCCGGTCACCCACGCGCTGCGACAGTTCAAACCATCCTGCTTCGTTCCAACTTCGAATCAGGCCCTGGCCCCACTGACTGGCGACGGCATCGTTTACACGTGCCGCAGTCGCCTGCGGCAAGGCGCCCAGGGAATTGCCATCGAGATAGATGATTCCCTCGGGCAGGGTGAACTGCTCGCTCAAAGCGCGAAGTGGATCGTGATGGTCGAGCGCCAGG